>NZ_JAKRFU010000021.1:0-159872 GCF_022347845.1 Pseudoalteromonas sp. McH1-42
GTTATGACAGGAAAGCAACTGCGCTGGGCTATACGTGAATACGTGCGCTTGATACATCTGCTCGGGAGGCCTCAATTATGAGGGGATCCCCCAGCGCCCGATTAACGGGTAAAAAATTATGGGCTAAAATTGAGCGAAGCGAACCAAGCCATGCTTTATTAGTCCGCGTTGATTTGCTTGTTAGGCTTACTCACCACTGAAATATATGTATCAGGAATGGAGATAACACCGTTATACATGGAAAATTTTTCAAAGTCGATTTTAGTAACAACATAGCCCCTTTTTGACAGCTCTATATGGATCTCTTGAAACAACGTTGTTGATTTTAACGCTTGATCATATGCTCTCATCAGAGGATGAAGTGCTGGGTTGTGCAAATTACCAGAAGACTTTTTAGCAGCAACTAATTCAGAGTTATAATTTTGTTTGTAAAATTCCAATAACTCATTGTTTGTTTTTTCTGACGATTGGCCAATAAGCCTAAGACTAAACTCCTTTCGAGTGAACTCCAATACCTTGAAAATATCCCTAGCCTGATACCCTTCACTTTTAATTAAAGCCAATTCTAGACTTGGTGTTGCACCATACTTTTTGAACTCTAATACTTTCAACTGAGTTGAATGAGTAAAACTGGAACAAAAAAGTAATGAAAAGATAGTGAGTTTATGAATTTGCACTTTTCTTCCTTGTAAGCCTAACGCCCCGCTCTGAGGACCCCCCAGATAATCATTCTTAAAATCAACAACCGAATAGCACGAATAGCCACGAATAGCAGACACCCAACCAAAAACTTGTCTGTCATACCCCCATCGCCTATGCTGTTAATCTGCTCCAAGGATAAGGACGAATAGCCTGCTGCGCTTTGCTGGAAACCCAAGACAAAACATGCCTAAAGGACTGCCCTTTGAACTTAAATACTACATTGAACTGGTTGAGCTCACTGGTCGATGCATTCGCGCAGACAAGCGAGGCCACATCTGCGATACCCAAGCTATCCTCGCCAGATTGCAAATAGAGCCTGAAAACTGGCTAAAGCTCACCACGCGATTTACCAAAGTATTCCACGGTGCAGTCGGCAGACAACAAGCCGTGACTGAATTTTGTGAACACCTGCAAAAAAAGCGACGACCTAATCTGGCTAATTGTGAACGCTTATTAGGTTAATATTGCCATTGTCCTGACTTCAAGTTTTGACCGTCGCACTCTGGCAGCACTTATCTGTGCCCCCAAAATACCACATAACTACGGTTCGAGCTGAAACTCCTCACCTATGAGTGCCAACTCTCTTGGTTTATCACTTCTTTACTCTACATAGCACTCGCAGTCACCCACTAAAGACCCATAAAAGGAACGTATAACGCTGGGTGTCTGCGTATTTATGTGCGGTATCACGGAGTTTTGTACAAACATTGAAGGCGCGGATCGCTGAACGGACGCACACTGAGGACTGAATCACACAGATTTAAAGGACAAAATAGCCATCCCGAATGACGCCTTCGGGATGGCTGATGTGGTTTAGGTAAAATACGTCCCCACGAAGAGCCGCAGGCTGCATACTCTGGTCATTGTTCTTTTGGATTAACCAGCGAATCTGGTTATCACATTGCCTAAATTACAGCAATTTTGACAAAATGGCGCCCCACTTAACTCCTAAAGTGCCAAGTGTAGATAGAGATCCCTGGCAATCACCATCTGAGTCTGAAAAGTCCGAACCATTGTAGGTTTTAATTTTAACTGCCAGATTATCACTGACGATAAACTCTGTTGAGCCATCCCCGGGCGTTCGACACTC
This sequence comes from Pseudoalteromonas sp. McH1-42, assembly GCF_022347845.1. Classification (NCBI taxonomy): domain Bacteria; kingdom Pseudomonadati; phylum Pseudomonadota; class Gammaproteobacteria; order Alteromonadales; family Pseudoalteromonadaceae; genus Pseudoalteromonas; species Pseudoalteromonas sp. McH1-42. Next base: position 1,793 of record NZ_JAKRFU010000021.1, read on the forward strand.
CTTATAAGGGGTAACAGTTGTCACGCCCGTTAACACATAATGCGTGTCATCATCTTCAAACTGAACGATTAGTCCCCAATAGTCCCCTAACTTGCCTACTTGCACCTCTACTTCTTTAGATGATTTCTGCTTGCCTATCGCCTTAAACTCGCCCACAACCATTGGTGTATCAGGCACTGCGGGCAAACTAGAGTTATATGACAACAAGGCCGACGTAATGGCTTTAGATGATTTGTTGGTTACTTTGACCTGATTTGGAGAACTCAGGATATCTGCACTGCACGCAGCAGAAAAGGCAATAGACATAGTTAAGAGCGTGAACTTATTCATAGTATACCTCGTTAGATTGAGTATTTAAAATATGGCTTTTGACTTCAACGATATCCTGACAAACAGATCAAAACTCAAAGTTAATTTGTACCGGGTAGTGATCTGATAATTCGTTATAGTAGCCATTGTGATAGTAACGACCGTCGCTTAAACGCCAGTTGCCACGCAGGTAGCTCCAGTACCAGTTTTGCTCTGCTTTCGGGTAGCGTACCGCCATGCTTGGTGCATTGGTTGGCTGCTTGTGATCACGGTGCCAGAAAACGTAGTCCAGCGTATCGTTGTAATCCAGACTGTAATCAAAGTAGTACGCGTTGGCTTTGGTAAACCAATTGTATTTTGCCGGGAATGAGCCAACCTCAGGCGTCTCAAAATTTAACTCAGCACGTGAGGTTGCAAGCATATCGGCCACTTCATCTTGCTTACTCCACTCAACGTTCATGTCGCCGCCAATGATAACCGGCTCGCTGGCCGGAATGTTTTCGGCACTGATAAACGACTGAATTTCACTTAACTGACCCATACGCACGCGGTGCTCCTGAGCGGTGTCGCCATCGTGGGTTGCCTGCAAGTGCGTGCCGATCAGGTGGTAACGCTGGCTGTCTTTCTCGATTTCGACGTAGGCAAAACCTTTATTTGACAGATAATCCCAGCTGCCATTCAGGCTGTTTTCAAACACATGGGCTTTTTGCGTAATAATCGGGTATTTAGACAAAATCACCACACCGCCACGGATCACAAACGGGCTGTTTGAGCAGTTACCGGTCAGACCATCCCAACCGCTGCCACTACAGTCCAGACCCACATTGGGCGTCTGATAAGGGTAAAGTGCAGAAAGCTCAGCCAGTGCCTGTTCGGCATCGCTGTTAAAAGCTTCACTGATCAAAATTACATCCGGACTGTCGCTCATTGAGGCCAGTACAGAAGGCAAGCGCTCCGCCCGGTTCTCCTGATCCCAGTCCTGCACATTGAGCTGCATAATATTGTATGCCATTACTTTCAGTGAATCGGCCATGCTGTGTGTACTGTTCAGCATCAGTGCACATAACAGCGCATGCTTAGCTTTCATTTTACGTCTCCGAAATCTCATTATTGTTTTTGTCTTTGTTAATGATTTTTTACACCCGGGTTCCGCACAGACAGACCCGTGAGTAAAAAATTTCGCAGCACACATTAGTGATAAAAAATGACACCTGGATTTCGACAAACCATTATTTCGATTAAGGTTTTATTGGAATGACATGACGCTTTTAAGGCTTTTTAATGACCGGAAGAGAAAAAACCAAAGCCGAACAGGCGGTCGATTAGCTTTACACCTTAAGCGTAATTAACTTCACATTTACTCAGACACTTAGATTGATCCACACAGAAAAACGCAATACAATAATGATTCTCATTTGCATAAAAGGAAACATTACAAAATGAAAATACTCTCTGTCCTGTTGCTTTTGCTGTGCTCCTTGCCAGCATTTGCTAAAAAGCCAATCCGTGTTGTTGATGTGGGTGTGATGGGGCTTGCCTCTCACGACTTATTCCAGTGGAATACGGCCACCCGCGAAAATGAAGAAAACAGTCGTTTTGACCTGAGCACGATTTTTGATTACGCCGATGGCACCCGCATTCATCAGGGCGGTAACCCTAAAAACTCGTCAAATGCAGCGGTGTATTCAATCACCCAGAACCTGGTAAGCTTCTATACGGGTAAAAAAGCGGCATTGCTCATGTCCAGAACGGTCACCGAGGAACAGGCGCACATCATCTCCCGTCAGCAAACGGTTGCCTTCTTTATGGGTATGGTTAAAGAGTCTTATGAACGCTTCACCAATGCCCGATTCCCTGACTATGCACTGGCGCAAAGCGTCACGGATGATGAGCAAGGCGTAATGCGCGCATTGCATGATATTTTGCCAGGCAAAATCAACGTGAACCGTAACCTGACGCGGGAAGTGTTCGAAGTCACCGACTTCAGACAAGCCATGACTCAGCTGTCACCAACCGAAATGATGAAAACGGTAAAGTTTTACGACGGTCAATACGATGAAGAATACCTGCATGTCGTAGTCCCCGGCTTCCCGGATCCAACCATCATCAACCTGCAAGCCATTGATCAGAGCTTTATCGCAGAGCAAACGAACTATAACCTCGACGACATGCTCGCCGAACTGAAATTCTACGGCCAGTTCCCCTTCTTCGGCAACCTGGTCCATTTCACAAGCTTTGGCTACCACCTGGAAAACCTGTTTGCCAAAGGCATTTGCAACAAATACGTTGATGGCAGTCCGAATACCTGGAATACCATTGCGGTAGAGTGTTATTGATCCACTTGATAGATATGCTCTGTTGATGGAGCTAAATACGCACTTGTTTTTAAGAAGCAAGTGCGTTTTTTGAGTTTGATGCCCAGTCCGAAAAGTTAACCTTGAATTATGTATATTTTAAAAGCAAAATCAGGGGATTACTTTGCTTGCTAGAGAAGCTAGTCTCTAACAACATGGTTGTAAAACTGTCTAATATGATAATTAGGTGCACCTGCCAGTTTCTTATAAGGAAGATGTAGTGATTGCAAGTCTAGGGCATTATGTAGAGATAATTTCTGAGCTGGGCGTAGATCTCTGGTTAAAAGCGTGATTGGAAAGTACTTTTTTGCTTTAAGAGGATTTTGATTTTGAAGTGAAATCTGACACCGCAAACTTTGGAGTTTGGGTGGCAGTCTTACCAGCCACATCCCGGCACACGAGTCATTCGCTGTGGCTGCTTCCTTCCGGACCTGACCAGGTTCACGAACTATCGTTGCGAGAGGACCAATAAGACTACCATTGAGGGCCTCGTTTGGCGCGGGAGGGATTATCGCGAGTTTCGCGTCTGGTTGCAAGGGGAAATGTTAAAAAGCCCGGCTAACTGCATAGTGAATATACAATTAGGCGGGCTTTGCTGTTTTGGTTGGTTTTTTTCTTCGGTTTTAGCTTACTTTGCCAGCGCGACTTTTAGGTCTTGCAGGCGTTTCTTCATCTTCTTCATGTTTTCCGGGCCCATGCGCAGGAAAAGTTTTTGCGCATCGGATAATTGCTCCCACTCTGCATAGGCATATTTGTAGGTCACAGACTCCTGAAGCAGCGGCAGGCTGGTTTCCGGGATTGGGGTTTCCAGCAGCTCGCCAAGTGCTTCTTGTAACGTCAGGTCGAATTCGCCGCTGTCGTAGCCAATTTCTTCATAGGCTTCACCTATCAAGGGTCTGAATTTGTTGTACGTACGCACCAGTTGCGCAGTACTCATGGCATTAAGCATGTTCACATAAGGCGTGTAGCGCTCGAAGCTGTTTGGATCGGTGATGATGATGTCGTCTTCAATAACCATAAAGCTGTCTTTGGGCTTGCTGACCGGGAAGTGCTTTTTGGCCACTTTACCCTGTGCCAGGTTATCAACAAACACCACGCTGCGGCGGATCATGTCTTCCGTCACCACTAAATCCATCGCGGTATCATTCAGGTAATTCGAAATTTGCTCGCTCAGGGCCACGTCGCTGTCATCCAGTGATGGTAGCGGTGCAACAACAGGTTGCTCAGGCTCACGCTGTGGCAGCGGCTCTGGCTCGGGTTCAGGCATGGGCTCAGGCTCAACAACCGGCGCAGGTTCAATGGTCTCTTCGACTTCCTGCAAGGGCTCCGGACGGGCGGTATTAACCACTTCCGTCGGGGTTTTCTCCGGTACGACGACATCCTGTTTAAATTTGGTGTTTTCCTGCTGATTATCCCGGTTTGAAAGCACAAATATGGCCACGATAACGAGGGCTATAACCACGCTCACGGCAAGCAATAAGTGGCTGTTAGACGGCTTGCTTTTCCTTGGTTCTGCTGAGTTGTGCTCTGACATGGAAGCTCCATTAATTTTTTCTAAACGAATAAGTTGCACATACGGTGATTAAAATGCCATCAAGGCGTATCACCGCACAGTAAGGCGACAAAAATAATCTATAATATACAAAAGATTATAGCTTATTGCTGGCCGTTATTACGACCTTTGCAGCTGCAACCTATGGCATTTTTAGTCTCTTTAAACGCGTATACTCACAAATGCATCCAATATTGGTGAGTATCCATTAAAAGATATCGCATCCGTGACAAGGTGCAATACCAATTCGTGCTTAGTGAGCATATGGACTCAATATGAATCGCCTATGAATTTGTTCCCAAGCCGCGATGTATTGCTATTTTACTAAGTTAAACAAATCGTTATAGTAACACTATCAGGCCAGTGCTGGCTGGCAATTATTTCTCAAATCAACCCATACCATATAAGCGGTTAAGGAAGCATATGAGTAAGCATCACAGTTCGCGTTCATGTCCTCGTTCGGCACTGCTGCTAACCGGTGGTGGGGCCCGTGCAGCCTACCAGATTGGGGTGTTGAAAGCGCTGGCACACAGCCTGCCCAGAACCGCCCCGCTGCCCTTTCGCATTATTAATGGTACATCGGCGGGCGCTATTAATTCCGCCGGCCTGGCCTGCTACGCCTCGAATATGCATCTGGCAATACGCAAAATAGAGTCAATCTGGAAGAACTTTCATACCGATATGGTGTACGAGAGTGGTTTTGTGGGAGCATTCGGTCATATTCTGGGCAATATGATGCGCAGCTTTCAGGCTGAATATATCAACCAGCCCCCCGCGAGCCTGCTGGACAACACACCACTGCGCCAGCTGCTAAATGATGTACTCGACCTGTCCCGTATCGACCGCCACATTCAGCGTGGCTACCTGGATGCGCTGTCGGTGACGGTATCCAGCTACTCAACCGGCCGCTCGGTGGCATTTTATCAGGCGAAAGATGCACGCCCCTGGCAACGCGCCAAGCGCATCGGTGTGCCCGACCATATTACGCTGGACCACCTGATGGCCTCCAGTGCCATTCCCATGGTATTTCCCAGTGTGCGGGTTCGGCACCATTATTACGGCGATGGCTCTATCCACCAGCTGTCACCACTTAGCCCTTCAATCCACCTGGGCGCCGAGAAAATTTTTGTCATTGGTGTTGAGCAGCCCAAGATCCCAACGCCCATTGGCTATGAGCCGCATTTTCCCGGTATGTCGGTGGTGGCGGGTCATTTGCTCGATAGCGTGTTCAGCGACACGTTACAGTCAGATCTGGAGCGCATGGAGCGGGTTAACCGCACCGTGGGATTACTGCCCGCCAGAGACAAACACAAAGAACTTAAACACATTCAGACTCTGGTGGTTAACCCCACCCATAACTTCAATGAACTGGCGCTGCATTATTACGATGAACTGCCACTGGCCATTAAGCTCTTACTGCGCTCCATCGGGGTTAAACGGCATTCTCCATCGAGTTTAACCAGTTATCTGTTGTTCGAAAAAGCCTATACCCGGGAGCTGATAGAATATGGATATCAGGATGGACTGGCCCGGCTGGATGAGATCCGGGCATTTCTGGAGCTGGATTAACTGTGGACCTGTGTTATGGCAGGCCATCCAACAAAAATTGCTCCGCGCGCTCTACCCGGCGCGGCTTGCCTTTTAGCAGCAATACATCACTGGCACACAGGGTGATCTCTTCATCCGGCATAGAGATTTCTTCGCCGTTGCGCCGCAGCGCTTTCACCACCACCTTGTGCCGCGCCAGATCCAGCTCAGCGATTGATTTGTCTACCGCAAAGGCCTCGTCCGGCAAGGCTATGGCGTGCAGGTATTCAAGCCGATCTGAGCTATAGCCTGATCCTTCAGCCCCCGCGTACTCTTTCATTTCCTGGCTGTCCCCGGTGAAAAAGCCGTGCAGATATTCGTAGCGATTTTGCCTTTCAATGCTTACCCGTTTAAGGATCCGCCGCATGGGTACGCCAGACATATACAATACATGCGACACCATCATCAGGCTGGCCTCCAGTGACTCTGGCACCACCTCAGTGGCTCCGAGTTCTTTGAGCGCCTCAAGATGGGTATCGTCCTTCATTCTGACCAGAATTTTGACTTCGGGCGCAAAGCGTTTAACCGCATCTATCACTGCCTGCGCTTTATCAAAGTCATTTAACGACACAATCACCAGCCGGGCCTCACTGACATTGGCCGACTTAAGCACTTCGTGCTGGGTCGGATCACCAAACACCACGGGCTCCCCGGCGGTCAGCGCCTCCTGAACAATGGCCGGGTTACGCTCCACGGCAATATAAGGAATGGCTTCCGGACGCAAAAAGCGCGCTATGGTCTGGCCGACGCGGGCATAGCCAAAAATCACCACATGATTTTTAATTTTACTGGAGGTAATAAAACCCTGTTCGTGTGGCTCTGGCCGACCTTCGCTGTCTATGCGCAACAGCTTTATGAGCCTGTCTGTTTCGCTGATCAAATAAGGGGTTAACGCCATAGACAACACCCCCAGCGCTATCAGGAACGACGCTACTTCTGCACTGAGCAATTGGTGCTTGCCGGCCAGAGCAACCAGTACAAAACCGAACTCACCCATCTGCCATAGCAAGATCCCGGCTGCAAAAGCGTCTTTGCGACGCTCTCCCATCAGTTGTGCCAACAGGAAAATAATGGCCAGTTTAAGAACAATGAGCAGCGCCAGCACCAGCACGATATAAATAAAGGACTGGATCACGTAAGACACATCCAGTTGCGTGCCAACGGTAACAAAAAACAGCCCCATCAGAATATCGCGAAATGGCCGGATCTCGGCTTCCAGCTGGTGCCTGAACTGGCTTTCGCCCAGCATCATTCCCGCCAGAAATGCCCCTAACGCCATAGACAAGCCAAATGCATAAGTCAGTGCACCCGCACACAGCGCGACCACTAAGGTGGTCAGTACAAATAACTCATCAGTGCGTGCCATGGCAACTTCATTAAATACTTTGGGTAAGACCCATTTGCCGATGGCCCATAACAACATACACACGAATGCGCCTTTGGCGAGAGCCAGTATAAGTGCCCCCACCAGCACCTGATTATCAGACTGACTTAATAAAGGAATGGTGATCAGCAAAGGCACCACGGCAATGTCCTGGAACAACAACACCCCCACAGCCAGCTGACCCCGGCGAATATTCAATATTCCCCGCTCTTTGAGTTCTTTAACCACCACGGCGGTTGAAGACAGCGCAATTAAGCTGGCGATGATCAATGCCTCTATCCAGTTAAACCCCAGGTACTTTAATATCACCGCCAACACCACCGTGGTGACCAGCACCTGCAAGCTGCCCAGACCAAACACCACGCTGCGCATAGCCATTAATTTGGGAATAGAGAATTCAAGACCAAGACTAAACAGTAAAAAAACGATGCCCAATTCGGCAATCAGCTGGATCTCGTGACTGTTGCTGATCCAGCCAAAGCCATAGCTGCCAGCCAGCAGTCCGGTCAGCAGATAAGCCAGGATAGGCGGCAGCCCAACCCGCTTAAATGACCACACCAACACTACGGCGCAGAGTAATAAGGCTATCAACCCGGCAAACTGACCTTCCAGGGCGGCAACTAGCGTACTGGTGACATCCTCACCTAAAAACCCGGCAAAATTTTGCTGCAAACCGCCTCCCAAGCGTCAATAAAATAGTGTTGAGCAATTTTTATTCACTATTAAATATAGCAAGCAGCTGTTTTTCAGCCAGTTTAAATTTTTGGCATGAAACTCGCTTAGAACAGTTCGAATGTTGTACTTTAGGGGAATACTAGATGGAAAATGTCCATATTTTGACTCAACGGGCGCCGACGCGCGGGGATTTTTTGCCGTTTAATGCGCAAATGCAAATGTCGCACGTCCCCGAAAACCCGATGAGTTTGACTGAAAAATTACAAACAACGCTGGATGTCAACGGGCTGCTCGACATCTTTGCAGGTTACATCAAGCGTATTATCAACCTGGCTGGGTTGCAGTTTCACTCCAGCGAAGGGGTGTTTCAGATGCAGCAGAGCAACAATCAGCTCAGCCCGTATACCTTTGATCTGGAGTTGAACAGCCAGCATCTGGGTCAGATTGTGTACTTCAGTAAATATCGTCTCAGTGAGGCTTTGCAGGCCCGGCTTATCCAGCTGCACACCTGCTTATTGTATCCGCTGAGAAATGCCCTGATGTATCAAAGGGTACTGAAGCTGGCAACCAAAGATTCACTGACGGGCCTGTCGAACCGCAGCCAGTTCAATGAGTTTCTGGCTAAAAAGCTGGAGCGCAGTCGTCGTCATCACAGCAACTTTAGCCTGATGCTACTGGATCTCGATAACTTTAAGCAAGTTAACGACCTGTATGGCCACAAAATGGGCGACAATGTGTTGATTGAATTTGCCCGCATTCTGGAGTCTTCGGTGCGTGCGACCGATACGGTCTTCCGTTTTGGTGGCGATGAATTCGCGATACTGATAGACGACCCGGCGTTTACCACCAATAAGGTGATTGCAGAGCGCATTATGGCGTCCGTCAGAACCTGTACGATTATGAAGAATCATGACGTGACCACCAGTATCGGCTTTACACTGGCAACCAGCAAGGATTGCCCGAACGAGATTTTCTCACGAGCAGATAAAGGCCTGTATCGCGCCAAGGACGCCGGTCGAAACTGCGCCCGTACAATCTAAGTCAGACAACCTCGCCATATTGCGTCCCCTAACGCAATATGGCCTTTATCCCCACCTGCCTCAGGGATTTAATTAACTTACTAACGGTGTCAAACACCATCACGAAAGGTTAGTAAAAGGATTTCTCCACCTGACATTTAACGTGTATTGCAGGTAATTTTACTTACGCAGCAAAATCAATTTATACAGCAATAACAATGCAGAGAAGCCGCAAAAGAAGCTGTTGATCACCCAGGCCAGTGATAAAAAGTTAGGCAGGTCACTGAAAATGATTGCCAGCATGGGCGCACCCAGACCAAAGATAAAAAAGCTGCCACCTTTACCGTGCCAGTACGCCAGTAACAATGCTGCACTGAGTGCGCCGACACTCAGGCTGAGCACAACATTTCCAATATTCAGACCCCCGTTCATCACCAAAACAATAAACAAGGCACCGCAACCCAGTACTGCCCAGATGGCCTTATTTGCCAGCGATTCACCGATTTTTTGTGTTTCTTGCATCTTCTAACTTCCAGCTAAGTCCCTGAGACGATGCATACGCCTCATTGACGAAAAACCCAACGACCTGCACCAGCTCGTCGTTATAATAAATCAAAGGCACGCGACTGCGCTCCCAGGTGGGCACATCATAGTCTTTGAGCCAATGTTTAAGCGTATTACGGCCACTGCGCCCTGGCGGTTTAACTTTTTCATTCAGGCAATTAAACCGCACTGACACCTGCTCATCTGCAGTCGGGTGACGAACTCCCTGACCTTCAATCACACTTAAGGTTGTATTGTCATCCAGCGCCACCTTCATCAGGCCAACATCATACTGCGCCTGTCGCGGTGGCTGTTCGGTCACCCAATGCAACTGATCTTTGAAGCGCCGGACCTGCCCGCCAGGCAGTGAAACCGTCATTTGTGCGTCAGCCCGTGCATTAAGTGCCTGGCTCAGGATCTGATCAAGCTGCTTCTGCGATGGCATCTGGACACCCAGCTCCGCTAACCAGGTACGTACCAGATTTTGTTGCCGCAATGGGGCAAATTGTGCAAGGCGGCTGATAGATAAACTCAGCTCACTGCGACATTGCGCCAGATCAGCCTGGGTGATTTCGTCCAGTAAGGCCTGCTGCCCCTGCAACAACTCAACGGTGCGCATAACGCTGGGAATAAATCCCGAAAAACGGGATTTTAGCAAAGGCAGTACCTGATTACGCAAGAAATTGCGATCAAATCGATCACTGAGATTTGACTCGTCTTCGATGTGGGCAATGCCAAATGTCTGTGCAAACGCCTCTATGTCGGCGCGCTCTGATGACAACAAAGGCCTTAAACAGACGCGCCCAGATGGCAGTGTACTGTGCGCGTGCATGGCACCGAGCCCTTTCAGACCTGAACCCCGTTTCAGACGCAGTAAAAAGGTCTCAACCTGATCGTCACCATGCTGGCCGAGCACCAGTGCATGCCCCTGATCCGCCCGTTTGTCCAATGCTTCATACCGTGCTGTGCGGGCCTGAGCCTCGAGGCTTTGCCGGTTTTGTGCCAAGACCTTGACGGAGACGGGGGTAAACGCAACCGCCAATGCATCGCACTGTGCCTGGCAAAATGTCTGCCACTGCAAAGAATTAGGCGACAAGCCATGATCAACATAAATCGCCTGCAGGGCCAGATGAGGATGAATTTGCACGTAGTGGTGACACAAGTGCAGCAGTACCATTGAATCGACACCACCCGAGAGCGCAACGGTGAGGCCACGTGTTGCCGTATGCGTTACCGTATGCGTTTCTTCACGTGCTACCTTGTTTGCCAGTAAGGCGTCTAAGCTGGCAGAAAAACGTTTATAAAGCGGTGTCTGAGTCATAATCACGGGTGTTGTAGGTACTTAGGCAGTATTATCCCGATTTAGCAGGCACAAAAAAAGCCGCGATGCGGCTTTTTTCGGTTTTGCTGTGTCGCTCTGGTTTAGCAGTAACCAAATGACATCAGGCGCTGGTAGCGTTGTTCCAGCATTTCTTCTGTACTGAGCGCTTCAAGCTCACCCAGATCACGCTTCAGCTGTGCTTTAAGGTTTTTCGCCATCGTATCGTAGTTGCGATGTGCGCCGCCCATAGGCTCGTCAATAATGGTATTGATCAGATCCAGCTCTTTTACTCGCGTTGCCGAAACACCCATAGCTTCTGCCGCCAATGGGGCTTTTTCAGCACTCTTCCACAGAATAGACGCACAGCCTTCCGGCGAGATAACTGAGTAAGTACTGTATTGCAGCATGTTAACGCGATCACCCACACCAATGGCCAGTGCACCACCTGAGCCACCCTCACCAATTACGGTACAAATGGTCGGTACTTTCAGTGCAGCCATCACTTTCAGGTTGCGTGCGATTGCTTCACTCTGACCACGCTCTTCAGCGCCAACGCCCGGGTAAGCGCCCGGCGTGTCGATGAAGGTGATGATTGGCATTTTAAAACGCTCAGCCATTTCCATCAGGCGTAATGCTTTACGATACCCTTCTGGCTTAGGCATACCAAAGTTGCGCTTGATTTTCTCAGCGGTATCACGGCCTTTCTGCTGACCGATGACCATCACTGGCTTATCATCTAGACGTGCTACACCGCCCAGAATGGCCGGATCGTTTGCGAACGTACGGTCACCCGCAAACTCGTCAAATTCAGTGAAAATACGCTCGATATAATCGCGAGTATATGGACGAAGCGGATGACGCGCCAGCTGAGATACCTGCCAGGCACCCAGGTTGTCGAAGATCTTTTTCGTTTGCTCTACGCTTTTTTCCTTGAGGCGGCTGATCTCTTCTTCAAGGCTGAGATCAAGACTGCCAGAGCGGCTTACGTTTTGTAATTCATTGATTTTTGCTTCTAATTCTGCAATCGGAAGCTCAAATTCAAGATAATTGAGGCTCATGCTCTAAACTACCTGTTTAATTAAATTCTAGTTCTATTTCCTGCGCCGCCATCTTGGATAATCGTCTGAGGAGATCATCACTGGGCGTCACACACCATTGCATACCTAATGTCACTTCCGCTATCGCGTCTGGGCGCTGATATTGGATTTTTACCGGACACGTTCCGAATTTGTACGGTTCCAGTACTTTTTTCAGATTATCTATGAAATTCGCGTCTATTTGCACCATATTCAATGTCATTTTTATCGCACTGATCCGCTTTTCGCGGGCCTGAGCTATGGTACAGACTTCTCTGGCGGTCATTGTAATGCCGCCGGAGAAGTTATCAAAGCTGACCTGTCCGGATATTACCAAGATTTGGTTCATTTGCAGCATATCTTGGTACATTTCAAACTGTTCAGGGAATAAGCGTACATCAATTCGTGCGCTCTTGTCATCTAAAGTTATCAGACCCCAGCGTTTGCCTTTCTTATTGATCAGCACCCTTGCATTGATAACCAGTCCGGCAGCCGTCGATTGCACATCGCGATTCGTCGGCTGTAATTCTACTAGACGACCAGAAGTGTAATTTTTTAACTCTTTTCTGTACTGATTGATCGGGTGACCCGTCAGATACAAGCCTAAAGTGTCTTTTTCACCCTGCAACCATTCATCGTCTGACAGCCCAATGGCTTTAACAAACGCTTGTTCTACTTCGTCGGGCTCAACGGCCAGCAGACCAAACAAATCACTCTGCCCCAGCGATTCAGCCTTGTGATGCTGCTCGGCTGACTTCATGGCATCTTTGAGGCTCGCAAGCAAAGTAGCACGGCCTGGTTGTGTCTTCTCTGGTCCCAGCTGATCCAGCGCGCCTGCGTAGATCAGTTTTTCAATAACCCTACGGTTGAGGCGTTTCAGGTCAACCCGGGCACAGAAATCAAATAAATCTTTAAACGGACCGCCCTGCTCCCGGGCTTCCAGGATGGCTTCTACCGGGCCTTCACCCACCCCTTTGATGGCACCGATACCGTAAACTATCTCACCCTGACGGTTTACAGCAAACTTGTAGACACCCGCATTGACGTCTGGTGGAAGCAGCGTCAACTTCATGTTTTCGCATTCATCGACCAGGGTCACGATTTTGTCGGTGTTATCCATATCCGCCGACATTACCGCAGCCATAAACTCGGCCGGATAATGGGTCTTCATCCACAGCGTCTGATATGACACCAGTGCATAAGCAGCAGAGTGAGATTTGTTAAAGCCGTAACCTGCGAACTTCTCTACAAGATCGAAGATCTTCATCGCAAGTTCGCCATCAACTCCGTTGTCTTTCGCACCGTCTTCAAAGGTCGTTCGCTGCTTCGCCATTTCCTCGGGCTTTTTCTTACCCATGGCTCGACGCAGCAAGTCCGCGCCACCCAGGCTGTATCCCGCCAGGACCTGGGCAATCTGCATTACCTGTTCCTGGTATAGGATGATCCCGTAGGTCGGCTCCAGGATGGGTTGCAGGCTCTCGTGCTGGTATTGCGCATCCGGATATGAAATGTCTTCGCGACCATGCTTACGGTCGATGAAGTTATCTACCATCCCCGATTGCAGCGGGCCCGGACGGAACAAGGCAACCAGTGCGATCATATCTTCGAAGCAGTCCGGCTTCAGGCGACGGATCAGATCTTTCATCCCCCGTGATTCCAGCTGGAATACTGCGGTGGTTTCGGCTCTGAGTAACACTTCAAAACTGGCCGGATCATCCAGTGGGATGGCCGCAATATCGACCGGCTCAATGCCGTCGCGCGCCAGTCGCTCGTTGGTCATGTCCAACGCCCACTGCAAAATGGTTAAAGTACGCAGACCCAGGAAGTCGAACTTTACCAGACCGGCCGTTTCAACGTCGTTTTTATCAAACTGAGTGACCGGGAACTTACCTTCTTCATCACAATACAATGCAGCGAAGTCGGTTATGCTGGTAGGCGAGATAACCACGCCCCCGGCGTGCTTACCGGCGTTACGGGTACAACCTTCGAGAATACGACACTTGTCGATCAGCTCGCGGACTTCCTCATCGCCGTCATACACTTCAGGCAGCCGAGGCTCAACCTCAAACGCTTTGGCCAGTGTCATACCCGGGTCACCAGGCACCAGCTTAGAAATTCGGTCAACAAAACCGTAAGGGTGTCCAAGCACCCGGCCGACATCCCGGATAACCGCCTTAGCCGCCATCGTACCAAAGGTGATGATCTGAGATACCGCCTGACGACCATACAGTTTAGATACGTGGTCGATTACTTCATCCCGTCGGTCCATACAGAAGTCGACGTCGAAGTCGGGCATCGAGACACGTTCAGGGTTAAGGAAACGTTCGAATAGCAGGTCGAATTCCAGCGGGTCCAGATCGGTGATCTTTAACGCATAAGCAACCAAAGAACCCGCACCGGAGCCCCGCCCCGGTCCAACCGGAATATCATTATCCTTACTCCACTGGATGAACTCCATTACGATCAGGAAGTAGCCCGGGAATCCCATCTGGTTGATTACGTCAAGTTCAATTTGCAGACGTTCATCATAAGGGATACGCTTTTCGGCGCGTTCCGCGTCATCCGGGAATAAGAATAACAGTCGCTCTTCCAGACCATCGCGAGATACCTTGACCAGGAAGTCTTCAATCTTTAACTCACCAGTTGGGTAATCAGGCAGGAAGTAGGTCCCAAGCTGCACCGTAACATTACAGCGCTTGGCTATCTCAACGGTATTTTGCAACGCCTCTGGAATATCACTGAATAACTCCTGCATTTGCTCAGGGGTTTTTAGATACTGCTCTTTGGAGAAACGTCTGGGTCGGTTTTTGTCTTCCAGTGTGTAGCCGTCGTGGATGGCCACACGAATTTCGTGTGGTTCAAAATCCTGTTCATGCAGGAACACCACTTCGTTGGTTGCAACGACAGGCAAGCCTCTTTGTGTGGCCAGTGCGACTGCAGCATGCAGATATTCTTCTTCTTGCTCACGGCCGGTACGATGTAGTTCAAGATAATAATGATCGGCGAAATGGGTCTCGTAAAATTCAACCGTATCGGCAACCAGCTGCGGGTTACCCTTGAGCAGGGCTTTACCGACATCGCCATCTTTGGCACCTGAGAGTAAGATCAGGCCTTCTTTGTATTTGGCAAGCCACGCCTTATCAATAACGGGCCGATGAAATACATGCCCGCGTAAATAGGCTTCGGAGATCAGTAAAGTAAGGTTTTTATAGCCTTCATTATTTTTTGCCAGCACCACAATGCGACTCGGCTCATCAGGAAACTGCTCGCTCTTCAGCCAAAAATCCGCCCCCACCAGAGGTTTAATACCCGCACCATGCGCAGTACCGTAAAAACGGACCAGGCCGCACAAGTTCATCTGATCGGTAATTGCAAAGGCTGGCATGCCCAGTTCAGCGGCACGAGCCACAATGGGCTTAGTTTTAGCCAGCCCGTCAACCATAGAAAAGTCACTGTGTACTCTTAAATGAACAAACTCAGGTGCTGCCATAACTACTGCTTCTCCGCCAAAATGCGCTGTACAGGTTTAAAGCTGGTTCTGTGATGCGGTGTTGCACCAAACTCACTCAGCGCCGCAAAATGGGCTTTGGTCGGATAACCTTTGTGTGCAGCAAAACCATACTGAGGATACTCTTTGTCCAGGTCGAGCATTTCCTGATCGCGCGTTACTTTGGCCAGTATAGACGCAGCGCTGATCTCTGCAACCAGGCTGTCTCCTTTGACCACGGCCTGCGCAGGGACGCTCAGTTCGGGCAAACGGTTGCCGTCGACAAACACAAACTGTGCTTTAACGGCCAGGCCTTCAACAGCACGCGTCATAGCCAACATAGTGGCATGCAGGATATTTAGCTCATCAATTTCACTCACAGTGGCACGTGCAACATGATAGCACAGCGCCTTTTGTTTAATCTCTTCAGCCAGTAGCAGGCGTTTTTTTTCGGTGAGTTTCTTGGAATCTGCCAACCCGGCTATCGGGTTGGCCGGATCTAAAATCACGGCTGCTGTTACCACGTCACCTACCAGAGGGCCACGGCCTACTTCATCTACGCCTGCAATATACTGCACATCAGGACGTTCAATTTGCATTCATTAACTCCACTACTGCCTGCGCAGCCTGCTTACTGGCGTCGCGGCGTATATTCTGGTGAATATCATAAAATCTTTGGATCAGGGCTGAGTTATCGCCTCTCAGCAGAGGTAGCAAGGCGTCCGTGAGTGCATCTGGATTACAATCCTGTTGTAAAAACTCTTCAACCAGCGCTTCATCCGCCAACAAGTTTGGCAAAGAAAAGTGCTTAATATTGAAAGTAAAAAAGGTATTGAAAATCCAATAGCTCATTGGCTTGAGCTTATAACCAACGACCATTGGCTTTTTGTATAGCATAGCTTCGAGTGTCGCTGTACCAGACGCCAGTAATACCGCGGTGGCCGCTGTCATCGCTAAAGAAGACTGACCATCCAGTAGAATGGTTCTCAGCTCGGGGGCCACCTGCGATTTGATTGCCTTAAACTGTGCCTTGCGCTTTTCGTTCACCAGGGGCACAAGAATTTTCAGGTTGGGGATTTTGTCAGCCAGTGCTTTGGCTGTGAGCAAGTAGGTTTCGCTCAACTGGCTTACTTCAGAGCCACGGCTACCCGGTAACAGAGCCAGCACCGTATCAGAGTCCTTTAACCCCAGCTGCGCACGCGCGGCTGTGACATCCACATCCAGCGGGATTTCATCTGCCAGCGTATGCCCGACAAAAGTGCACGGCACTTCATGCTTGTCGTAGAAAGCTTTTTCGAATGGTAAAAGAGACAACACCAGGTTGGTCGCTTCTGCGATTTTAAAAATTCGCTTTTGCCGCCATGCCCACACTGAGGGGCTAACGTACTGAACCGTTTTAATCCCGGCTGCTTTGAGTGGTTTTTCTACGCGCAGGTTAAAGTCGGGTGCATCGATACCAATATAAATATCTGGCTTTTGGGCAATGAAGTGTTCGACCAGTTGTTTACGTATTTTCAGTAATCTCGGCAAACGCCCCAGGACTTCCACCAGGCCCATCACGGCCAGCTCTTCCATATCGAACAACGTTTCGCACCCGGCATCAAGCATTTTTGGACCGGCTATCCCGATAAACCGAGCATTAGGGTAATGTTCACGCAGTGCATGGATCAAACCCGCACCTAAGATGTCACCAGACAGCTCGCCGGCAACAATCCCTATCGTAATTTCTTTTTCGTTGGCCATGTGATTCTTTTAGAATAAAAAAACGCCATACAGGCTGTATGGCGTTAGTATATCAGATACAGATATGCGATGTAGAAAGGTTATCGATCGTTATATAAATTTAACGTACCAATCCTCTTTCAGAAGTCGCAATAAAGTCGATCATTTGCTGTACGCCAGCAAATTTTGCCGCATCTTCGCGCATGGCTTCCAGTGCTTCGTCCAGCTTCAGGCCTTTGCGGAACAAGGTCTTGTATGCACGACGAATGGCCATAATCTCATCTGACTCATAACCACGGCGTTTTAACCCTTCTGTGTTAATCGCCGCAGGTCTTGCCGGTGTACCGGTCGTCGTCACAAATGGTGGGACATCCTGATTCACACCGCTATACATGCCAACAAAGGCATGCGCACCAATTTTACAGAACTGATGCACACCTGAATTGCCCGCCAAAATCACAAAGTCACCGATGTGAACGTGCCCTGCAACGCTTGCGTTGTTGGCAAAAATCACGTTGTTGCCAATGATGGCATCGTGTGCGACATGGGTGTATGCCATAAACAGGTTGTTGCTGCCTATCTCAGTAATCCCTTTATCCTGAATAGTTCCACGGTGGATAGTGGCACACTCTCGGATAATATTGTTGTCACCAATCACGAGTTTGGTTGGTTCATCCTTGTACTTTTTATCTTGGCAGGCTTCGCCCACTGATGCGAACTGAAAAATATGGTTACCAGAACCAATCACGCTAGGTCCTTTTATTACCACGTGAGATTCAATTTTACAGTTGTCTCCGATAACAACATCATTACCGATATAGCTATAAGGTCCAACCGATACGTTTTCGCCCAGCTGAGCACCTGACTCAATAATTGCAGTAGGATGGATCACGCTTAAAACTCTCTTCTTGCACACATTAATTCAGCGCTACAGACGACTTTATCGTCAACTTTTGCAACACCAGAAAATTTCCAGATATTACGACGCTCTTTAACAAATTCAACGTGTAAATGCATGGTGTCACCAGGCACAACAGGCTGCTTGAAGCGCGCATTATCTATCGCTGCAAACAAGTATAGTTCATTATCACCGCGATTCTCGACGGTCTTGAAGCCCAACAGGCCCGTTGCCTGAG
Organism: Pseudoalteromonas sp. McH1-42; assembly: GCF_022347845.1. NCBI lineage: Bacteria > Pseudomonadati > Pseudomonadota > Gammaproteobacteria > Alteromonadales > Pseudoalteromonadaceae > Pseudoalteromonas > Pseudoalteromonas sp. McH1-42. The sequence continues at coordinate 19,958 of NZ_JAKRFU010000021.1, forward strand.
CCAGCGCTTCTAAAATCATCACACCTGGGAAAATAGGTTGATCGGGAAAGTGGCCTGTAAAAATAGGCTCGTTCGCAGTTACATTCTTAACTGCATGTAAGTATTCGCCAGGCTTATGATCAATGACCTTGTCTACCAGCAGCATCGGGTAACGGTGCGGCAGTAGCTTTAGGATTTCTTGAATATCGAAGCTATTTAATTCGTTGGCCAAAATAACATCCTTTAGTTATCAGTATGTTTAAGCTGTTCTGTGAGGCTTTCCAGCGCTTTTAGTCGCGCTTTAAAATCCGAAAGGTTTCGTAGGTGAGCAATGTTCTTACGCCACTCTTTATTAGTGGTGTGTGGCATACCTGATGAGTAAATCCCCGGCTCGGAGATCCCTTTTGTCACCATGCTCATCCCCGTAATGACGACTCCGTCACACACCTCGTTGTGTCCATTGACAGCCACCATACCGCCAATCTGGCAATACTTGCCGATTTTAACGCTGCCGGCCATAACGCTACAGCCCGCAATCGCTGTGCCGTAGCCAATTTCAACATTGTGTGCGATCTGAATTTGGTTATCCAAAATCACATTATCATGGATCACCGTGTCGTCTAACGCACCACGGTCTATCGTCGTGCTCGCCCCGACTTCTACGCGGTTACCGATAATGACGCTGCCAAGCTGAGGAATTTTAACCCATTCTCCACCTTCGTTGGCATAACCAAAGCCATCACTGCCGATCACAGCACCTGACTGAAATAAACAGGATTCACCAATCACGACCTCATGATAAATCGTGACATTTGCCCAAAGTTTTGTTTTTGCGCCGATGCGCGTGTGTTTACCAACAAAACAACCTGGGCCAATCTGTACATCATCACCCAGCTCAACGCCCGCTTCTATCACAGCATTGGCACCGATACTGACATTGTTGCCAAGCTTCACAGACTCATGCACTGACGCGCGCTCGTGGATCGCCTGAGCTGAATCGGGTGTGGTATCCATGTATTGCGCAAGTTTAGCGTACGCAACATAAGGGTTGTCACAGACTAGCTTATTGCCAGAGAAGTGTTCAGCCTCAGAAGGTGCCAGGATCACGGCACCCGCTTGCGTTGACGCAAGTTGGCTGCGGTACTTTTTATTTGCCAGGAACGCAATGTCCTGACCACCCGCACTAAGCAAGGTGGCAATTTTCCCAATTGGCTGAGCCGGATCGCCTTGCAATTCGGCGCCCACAGCTTCAGCCAACTGCGACAAAGTGTAGTGTTTGGTCATTACTTTTTACTGACTACTTCAACAATTTTATCCGACAGGTCAGAAACTTTATCAGGGTTGAAGTAAATTGTCGTATCTTTTACGCGAACTTCGTCGTATTTTCCTTTTTTGGCAACTTCTTCAATGGCATCAACGATCAGTTTCTGTACTTTTGCCAGTTCCTGATTTTGACGCACTTTGATTTCTTGCTCTAGAGGACGACCCTTTGTAGCCAGTTCTTGCTGCATGCCCTGAATTTTCTCACGCAATGCAACTTGCTGATCTTCACTCATTGTCGCGCTTTCACGCTTGAACTTTTCAGCTTCGAAACGGATGTCACCTTGTAGTTTTTCTAATTCTTGACGACGCTCTGCAAATTCAGCTTGTAAAGTCTGCTCAATTTTTGCCATTTGTGGCAATTTTGAGTAGATGTTTTGCATATCGACTAGGCCAACTTTGTGTGCAAACGCAGACGCAGAAGCCCCCATCATGAGTGTAGCCATCAGCGCCATGGCCGAAGTTTTAAAAAGGTTTTTCACAATTAGCTCCTTAGAACGTATTACTTATGTTAAAGCTGATGAAGTCAGTTTCATCATCTTCTTCTTTTTTCAGTGGGTAGGCAAAACTGATCAGCATTGGTCCCATTGGCGAGATCCACTGTACAGATAGGCCTGTAGATACCCTGAACCGACTTGGATCAGAGTAATCTGATAGTGTTTTATATACATCCGGCGACAAGTTTGTATAACGATCGGCATCGAACTCCGTGTCCCAGACGTTCGCAGCGTCAATGAAGAAGCTGGTACGCACTGAGCTGGTGTTTTCCTCTTCCAGGAAAGGCGTCGGTACAATCATCTCAATGCCTGCAAGGGCTTTTGCGTTACCACCGATACGGCCACCTTGGATCAGGTTGTCAAACTGCGGATCGCCGCCAATCGAACCTGGTACTGTGCCATCCGGCAGTGGCGTGCCACCAATTGAGGAAGGTGAACGCTGCAACGCACGTGGCAGGATCGTATTACGATCAAAGCCGCGTAGCTCCATTTCTGTGATGCGATAAAATTCCTGGAACGGCAAGGTTTGCTCAAAGCCATTGACTTCACCGTAACCATTACCATAAGCAAGGCCGGCACGCGCCGAGAACACCCAACGATGGTCATTACTGATTGGCCAGTAAAAACGCGAGTCATAATTCAGCTTGAAGAAATTCAGATCTGAGTTAGGTGTCGTGACTCTGAAAGTGGCACTTTGACGTGAACCGTCTGTCGGGAACATACCGCGGTTAACAGTGATCCGTGACCAGCCAACGCTCAACTCATATTTAGTAAAGTCAAAACCAGCATCCGGGTTTTCCGGATCGGTAAACGCCAATCGCATCACCCGTGATTGTTCGTAATCCGGGATACGATCCAGCTCTTCTTCAATCCAGCGTACACCAAAGTTGATTCGGTTAACGGCATCAATTGGGAAACCAAAGTTAGTGCCAATACCATAGTTGGTCTGATCATAATCAATCAGGCCCAGCTTACTACCATCAAAGTCGCTGTAGAAAATGCTGCTACCTTGTGACACACCGTCTGGCGTAAAGTATGGGTTTGTGTAAGAAACGGTATAACGCTTCGACCCTCGGCCTGTATTAATATTAAAGGCAAGCTGGTTACCAGTTCCCAGGAAGTTAGACTCACTCACGCCCACGTTAAACTGCAAGCCACCATATGAGCCATAAGCCACACCGGCCTGGAAGCTACCAGCGGGCTGCTCTTTAACTTTAAAATCAACATCGACCTGATCGTCAACACCCGGAATTGGCTTGACTTCAAAGTCAACGCTTTCCATATACGGCAGACGCTGGATCTGTAACTTAGAACGTTCAAGGCTTTGGTTAGATAGCCAGGCGCCTTCAAGCTGTGTCATTTCACGACGAACAACGTGGTCAGCAGTAACCTGGTTGCCATTGACTGCAATACGGCGTACGTAAACACGCTTGCCAGGGTCAACTGCCAGGGTCAACTTCACTTCTTTGCTTTCGTCATCAATGTCAGGCACGGTGCGTACCTCGGCATTGGCATAGCCAAAGCGTGCCAGATAACTCTTGATAAATTCTTCGGTGGCAGTGACGATTGAGCCGTTATACAGCTCACCACTTCTTAACGGTACAACACTGCGGATCAATTCTTCACGACCCAGCAAGTCCCCGATAAACTCAAAGTCTTTTACCATGTACTGCTCACCCTCGGTGAGGTTTGCCGTCACATAGACTGACTCACGCTCTGGGCTCACGGAAACCTGGGTAGAGTCAATGTTGAAACGCAGGTAACCACGATCCAGATAGTAACTGCGGATCTTTTCCAAGTCGCCTTCAATGGTTTGCTTCTGATAGCGGTCACTAGACAGGAATTTCCACCAAGGTAAATCCTGCTGCGATTCAACCAATTTCAACAGCTCTTCATCTGAGAAAAGTTCGTTACCAACCAGGTTGATCTGCCTGACCGACGCCGCGTCACCTTCATTAAAATCCAGCTTCAGTCTTACCCGGTTACGTGGCAGCTCAACAATGGTCATCTCAATCTTAGCGTTGTACTTACCGATACTGTGGAAGAATTCGATAAGGCCTTTCTCAACGCTATCAATAACCGTTCTGTCTAAAGTTTCACCGGCACGGATATTTTGCTGATCTAAGCTTTCCTGAAGCTGCTCATCTTTGATGTCTTTGTTGCCATCAAATTCAATCGAAGCAATCGTCGGACGTTCTTTAACTTTGAAAATAACCTGATTGCCATCTCTATATGCAGCAATATCATCAAAATGGCCAGATGCAAACAGCGCCTTAATCGTCTTGGACACTGTATAGTCATCAACTTGATCACCCACGTTGATAGGAATGTGTGTTAACGCAGCGCCCAGCGCAACGCGCTGCAGGCCTTCAACTTTCAAATCTTCTACGATAAAGGAGTTTTGCCCCAGAGCAGCAAAGCTCGCGCCCAGTAAACTCGTTACAGCTAAATGTTTTTTTATAGGCATTTTATTATCTTTATCCTTTACAGCTTACGGCGAACAGTGCGCCTCAATTGCTATCGCACCTTGCGGCCTAAAGCCTCGATACATCGTTAAGTAGTGCAAAACAAGTTAGCGCCAGGAGCACAACTGCACCCACCTTATAGCCTAACTCTTGTGTCTTTTCAGAGACCGGTTTTTTGCGAATAAGTTCAATAAAGTAATACATTAAGTGCCCGCCATCTAAGACCGGCAGGGGTAAAAGGTTGAAAACCCCTAGGTTGACGCTAATTAAAGCCAAAAAGCCTAAAAATGCGACAAACCCATAACTCACACTATTTCCGGCCCCTACAGCAATGCCAACCGGCCCACTGAGATTTTTAACCGATACCTGACCGGTCAACAAATTACCAATCATCTCAAAACTGAGCGCAGTTAAGTCGTAGGTCTTTTTAACGCCCAGCACGATACTATCGAATACCCCGTATTGTCTAGTTTCAATATACCCTTTCGGCCAGGGTTCAAGCACTGGTACTACGCCCAAATAGCCAATAAGTACCCCCTGGTTGTCTTCACGGCCCTGTGGCGTAGGGTAAAGATCAACCTCAAGACCTGCTCTTTGTACGACCAGATGACTGCGTTGTTGCGCTGAGGTTTGTACTAGCTGAACAAATTGTTCCCATGAGTCGAGCGTTTCATTGTTATAACGCAGCAGTTTATCACCCACCGCTAAACCGCCTTGCTCGGCAGCAGAGCCTGACGCTATTTGCGCAATTTCTAGTTTCAGATTAGGGCGGTAAGGTTGGATACCCACAGACGTCAAAGGTGGCACATCTTGCTCATCCAATCGCCACTCACGAGTATCTAGCTGACGCAAAGCGAGCTGACCCTGACTGTCCTGAACTTTGAGGATAACTTGCGATTCGCCCAGTCCCCCCATCAACGCAAAGGTGACTTCCTGCCAGGACTGAACAACCTCGTCGTCGACACTGATAATACGGTCGCCCGGCTGCACCTGAGCCTGAGCCGCAATACTGCTGTCGGTCACATTTCCAACAATAGGCTTGGCATTCTGAACGCCAACCATATACATAAGTGCGAGAGCAAAAATAGCGAAAAGAAAGTTCGCAAGGGGTCCGGCGGCTGAAATGGCAATTCTGGAAAGTACGGGTTTGTTGTTAAATGACAGATGTTGTTCTGAAACAGGCACCTCATCCACACGCTCATCCAACATACGAACGTACCCACCCAAAGGAATGGCGGCAATGACATATTCAGTACCGAGCTTGTCATACCAACGGACCAGAGGTTTACCAAAACCTATTGAAAACCGGAGTACTTTCACACCGGCTTTTCTGGCAACCCAAAAGTGGCCATATTCATGTACAGCCACCAAGATCCCCAGTGCGACAATGAAAGAACCCAGGTTCCAGAAAAATTCCAACATAGTGACTCCTACTTACTGATCAGTTCCCTGGCAAGTCTGCGGGCTTGCGCATCCTGTGCCATTATCGCGTCCACAGAGTGTAAAGGTTCGAGGTGGCAACGTTCAAGCACTTCAGCATTTATGCGATAAATATCACAAAAGCCAATTTGCTCATTCAAAAAGGCCGCAACAGCAATTTCGTTCGCCGCATTCAGTGTCGTTGTAGCTGACTGGCCGCTACGACACGCATCGATTGCCAGTTTTAAGTTGGGATAGCGGTTGAAATCAGGTTTGGTAAAGGTGAAATCGACAATATCCGCAAAATCGAGTGGCTTAACGCCCGCTTCTATCCGTTCTGGGTAAGCAAGACCATAAGCAATGGGAGTTCGCATATCTGGTTGGCCCATTTGCGCAATCACAGAGCCGTCTATGTATTGCACCATGGAATGGATCATACTCTGTGGATGGATAACCACTTCAATGTCATCAGCCTGGCAATGAAACAGCCATTTTGCTTCGACGAACTCCAGCCCTTTGTTCATCATGGTCGCGGAGTCTACAGAGATCTTCTGTCCCATTGACCAGTTAGGGTGTGCGACGGCCTCAGCAACGGTTACATCGGCCAGCGTATCAATGGCGCGTGTCAGGAATGGTCCGCCGGAGCCTGTCAGGAGAATTTTGCGGATCCCTTGAGTATCAAGTGCCGTGCTGTCGCCCTTTTGTAAGGCACCAGGTAAGCACTGAAAGATGGCATTGTGTTCACTGTCGATAGGCAGCAAAGTTGCACCATGGCGCTTTACTTTGTCCATAAACAACTGCCCGGACATGACCAGAGATTCTTTATTGGCCAGCAGGACTTTCTTGCCCTGCTCTACCGCCGCCAGTGTTGGCAATAACCCCGCCGCACCGACAATGGCCGACATCACAATGTCTACGTCAGTATGAGCGGCGATATCACACATGGCCTGAGTGCCACTAAGCACTTCAGTCTGTTGGCTGTTAAGTGCCTCTCTTACCTCTGTGGCTGCGTCTTCAGCTCCCATCACGACATAGCGAGGCTGATGCTTCAACGCCTGCTCAATAACCAGCTGTGTATTACGTCCGGCAACCAGCGCAAAAACCTGATACTGTGTGCTATTTCGCTCGACAACATCCAGCGTTGATGTGCCAATAGAGCCAGTTGACCCTAAAATAACCAGGTTTTGCTTATCACTCATAGTGTCACCGTCCAGGCGTACAGCAAGGCAAAAATCGGCGCAGCCGCAGTTAAACTATCGATACGGTCAAGAATACCGCCGTGTCCCGGCAGACATTTACCTGAGTCCTTTAACCCGGCTTCACGTTTAAACATGCTTTCCAGCAAATCACCGACAGCGGAAAACAACGCAATCACAACGGTTAATCCTGCATACAATAGCCACTGATGTTGCGCTACGTCACTGCAGTAGCAGAAAATGACCACAAACACGACAGACGTCAGTAAGCCACCGATCAAGCCTTCGATGGTTTTATTGGGGCTGACATTCGGCATTAACTTGTGTTTGCCAAAATTCTTACCGGCAAAGTAAGCACCTATGTCTGCACTCCACACGATGCCCAGCACCACCATGATTAACACTGAGCCGTATTGCTCTGCCTGATGATACTCAGCGCTGCGCAGCACATTCAGTGCCAGCCAAAGTGGAATTAAGGTCAAAAAGCCGGCAATGGTACGCATGATCATGCCTTCATTCCAGGCTTTGGCCATACGCGGGTAATTCATAACCAGAACGGTTGCAACCAGCCACCAGGCAGCGGCAAGGGTAAAGACGTAATTTGCATCAGCGACCAGACGCCCCTGATGCCAAAGCTCTGTGATCGGCCAGTGGATATGAAGGCCGGCCAGAACTGCTGCCATCATGACAACATAAATGCCTTTGTGCAGGCGATTTGTGAGACCAATAAAGGCAGCCCATTCCCAGGCACCCATCAGGATAATGGCGCCGGCAATCACACTAAATAAATTCAGCGGTGTAAAAAATACCAATAGTAAAGCCAGTGGCGCCAGCACCACCGACGTCATAACACGTTGTTTTAACAAATTTTATACCTTTAACTTGTTGTTTTGCTCTCGGCGAGTAATTGTTTTATTTGTTCGCCGGTACAACCGAAACGTCGTTCTCTCGAAACGTAACAGGCAAGCGCTTCTGAAAACGCTTCTTCATTAAAGTCTGGCCATAATGTTTCGGTAAAGTAGAGCTCAGCATACGCTGCCTGCCACAGTAAGAAATTACTAATGCGGTAATCTCCACCGGTGCGGATCAATAGATCAAGCGGGCTTTGGTCCGCCATCGTCAACTGTGACGAAATCGCCTCTTCTGTAATGTCGCTCGCCTGGATGGCGCCTTCAGCGACCTGCTCAGCCAAGGCTTGAGCCGCCTGCATAATATCCCAGCGACCGCCATAGTTGGCCGCAATGTTCAACTTTAATCCTGAGTTATGCTCGGTCAATTGTTCTGCATCGACCACTTTTTGCTGCAACCCGGCTGGGAAGCGCGAGATATCTCCGATGATTGACAGCTTCACATTGTTCTTATGGAGCTTCTTAACTTCTTTACTCAATACAAACAGGAATAATTCCATCAAAGTGCTGACTTCGTCCTCAGGACGGCGCCAGTTTTCACTACTGAAAGCGAACAACGTCAATGACTCTATCCCTAGCTTAGAGCAAAACTGCACAGCATTGCGAACTGAATCTACCCCTTTTTTATGTCCATATGCACGGGGACGCTTACGCGCCTGAGCCCAGCGGCCATTTCCATCCATAATGATAGCGACATGTTTGGGCAGAGATTGCTGTGAAATTGCGTCAGCGGTTAAAATCATAATGCCTATTTAAGTAAAAAAAAACGCCGTCTAGTATACCTTAGACGGCGCTGCAAACCTAATAAATTTGTGGTTGCTTAGATTTCCATCAGCTCTGCTTCTTTAGCGCTCAGCTGAGTGTCCATCTCTTTGATAAACTTATCAGTTAGCTTCTGGATCTCGTCTTCTGCCTGACGTGCTTCGTCCTCAGAAATCTCTTTATCCTTCAGCAGTGATTTCACGTCACCGTTGGCATCACGACGAATGTTACGCACTGCAACACGGCCGCCTTCAACTTCGCCACGTACGATTTTGATCAGGTCCTTACGACGCTCTTCTGTCAGCGGAGGAAGTGGTACACGGATAACCGTACCCGCAGACATTGGGTTAAGACCCAAATCAGACGCCATGATCGCTTTTTCTACCGCTTGTGCCAAAGACTTGTCAAATACGCTGATAGCCAGTGTACGTGAATCTTCTACCGTCACGTTAGCAACCTGGTTAAGCGGCGTGTCAGCACCGTAGTAAGACACAGAAATGCCATCAAGCAATGCCGGGTGTGCACGGCCAGTACGGATTTTAGATAGCTGGCTTGCCAGCGCAGCTACGCTTTTTGTCATGCGCTCTTGCGCATCTTTTTTAATATCATCAATCACAGTGCTATCCTATTCTTTACTGTATTAATCGGACTCAGCTTGCAGGTTAAGTTGCTGGTGTAGCCAGCCAATGCGCCAGAGCGCTTACTCTGCAGCTGGTTGTGTACTGATTAACGTACCTTCTTCTTCACCCATGATAACCCGCTTTAGTGCGCCAGGCTTGTTCATGTTGAATACGCTCAAAGGCATGTTGTGGTCACGGGCCAGCGTGAATGCCGCAAGGTCCATAACCTTTAATTCTCTTTCAATCACTTCATTGTACGTCAGGTGACGGTGTAATTCTGCATCCGGGTTTTTCACTGGGTCATCACTGAATACGCCGTCTACTTTGGTCGCTTTGATAACCGTGTCTGCTTCAATTTCAATACCGCGCAAACAGGCGGCTGAATCAGTTGTGAAGAACGGGTTACCGGTACCCGCAGAGAAGATAACCACGCGACCTGATTTCAGCAAGCTGATTGCTTCTGCCCAGTTATACGCATCACAAACACCATTTAGAGGAATGGCAGACATCAGGCGTGCATTCACAAACGCTCTGTGCAGCGCATCGCGCATTGCCAGGCCGTTCATCACAGTTGCCAGCATTCCCATGTGATCGCCCACTACGCGATTCATGCCCGCTTCGGCTAACGAGCCGCCACGTAAGAAGTTACCGCCGCCGATAACCAAACCCACTTCTACGTCGAGTTCTACAAGTTCTTTTATTTCTTGGGCCATACGATCCAATACTTTAGGATCGATTCCAAAGCCTTCATCTCCCATCAAAGCTTCGCCGCTAAGTTTAAGAAGAACGCGTCTAAAAACAGGTTTTCGATTGATAGTCATAATTTCCGGGCCAAATTAAAAGTGAGATACAAAATAACCGCGCTTATGAAAGACATAAATGCGCGGTTATTTTAGAGAATTTTGTGCAGTGACGCAAAAGCAAATCTCATCTCGAGGGGGCTTTTGCATCACTTAATCACCTAAGCGTGATTATTCGCCTTTAGCAGCCGCGATTTGAGCAGCAACTTCAGCAGCGAAGTCTTCTTCTTTCTTCTCGATACCTTCACCTACTTCAAGGCGAATGAATGAAGAAACAGAAGCACCTTTTTCTTTCAGGTACTCACCAACAGACTTCTTAGGCTCCATGATGAAAGCCTGACCAGTAAGAGAGATCTCACCAGTAAACTTCTTCATGCGGCCAACAACCATTTTCTCAGCGATTTCAGCAGGCTTGCCTTCGTTCATAGCGATTTCAACCTGAACCGCTTTTTCTTTCTCTACAACCTCAGCAGGTACATCTTCTGGGTTTAGGTAGTCAGGCTTAGAAGCAGCAACGTGCATTGCAACGTGCTTCAGCGTTTCTTCGTCAGCTTCACCAGTTACAACAACACCGATACGGTCGCCGTGACGGTAAGCAGAGATGTTTGCACCATCGATGTACTCAACGCGACGTACGTTGATGTTTTCACCGATTTTAGCAACTAGTGCAACACGAGTTTCTTCGAACTTAGCTTTCAAAGTTTCGATGTCTGTTTTCGCTTCAGCAGCAGCGTCAAGAACAGTGTTTGCAAAACCCAGGAAGTTTTCGTCTTTAGCAACGAAGTCAGTTTGACAGTTAACTTCAAGAAGTGCAGCGAAACCTTCACCTTGCTTGATAAGGATTGTACCTTCAGCAGCAATGTTACCAGCTTTTTTAGCCGCTTTAGCAGCACCGCTCTTACGCATGTTTTCGATAGCTAGATCGATGTCACCGTTAGTTTCAGTTAGTGCTTTTTTACAATCCATCATGCCAGCGCCAGTGCGCTCGCGAAGTTCTTTAACTAGGGCAGCAGTTACAGCCATTAGAATATCCTCAATTCTGAATTCGGTTTTTTGATAAGCGAATTACCGCTTGTAAAGAATATCAAGTCTTCAGAAAAATAAGATGAAGACTTGATGACAGCTTAGTGCGTTGCGACCGGCCACCCGCAAACTAGGCGTTGCCAGTGGCGCGGTATGCAATCAATTACTCAGCTTCTACGAAGTCGTCGCTTTCAGCTTGAGCAACGATGTTGCTTTCACGACCTTCAGTGATAGCAGTCGCTACAGCACCAGTGTAAAGCTGGATAGCGCGGATCGCGTCATCGTTACCTGGGATGATGAAGTCAACGCCGTCTGGGTTAGAGTTAGTATCAACAACAGATACTACTGGAATACCCAGGTTGTTTGCTTCACGGATAGCGATGTGCTCGTGGTCAGCATCGATGATGAAGATAGCGTCTGGAAGACCGCCCATATCTTTGATACCACCAAGGCTCTTCTCAAGCTTTTCCATTTCGCGAGTTTTCATCAAAGCTTCTTTTTTAGTCAGCTTCTCGAAAGTACCGTCTTGGCTTTGAGTCTCAAGGTCTTTAAGACGCTTGATTGATTGACGAACTGTTTTCCAGTTAGTCAACATACCACCCAACCAGCGGTGATTTACGTAGAACTGCTCGCTTTGAATAGCTGCTTCTTTAACTGCTTCGCTTGCAGCGCGCTTAGTACCAACGAAAAGGATTTTACCTTTGTTAGATGCAACGTTCGAAAGGAACTTAAGTGCATCGTTGAACATAGGAACTGTCTTTTCAAGGTTGATGATATGAACACGGTTACGAGCGCCGAAGATGAAAGGCTTCATCTTAGGGTTCCAGTAACGAGCCTGGTGACCAAAGTGAACACCAGCTTGAAGCATATCGCGCATTGAAACGTTTGCCATTTGTATTTTCCTCTAAATTAAGTAGGGTTAGGCCTCCACATATCCCATAACACCAACAAGTTCGGTAATCCGGTAACCCGGTTATTTGCCCCTCGCCTGCACCCAAGTGTATGTGTCGATATGTGTGTGTGTTAAAATTAAATTTCGTGTTGTCTTCGTTACAAAAAACCGTCTTACATCATTCAGTGGTCAATTGGACCACCAGAAAGGCGAAAAGATTTATTTGTAAAAAGACGGCGCGCTTTATACCATATAAAAGAAATTAACTCAACGTTTGGGCTAAAAATCGTTCATAAACTAGCCCGGTGTTGTTGCGTCGAAACTATGACTTGGAGTCTCAATGAGTGCAGTGATCAAAACCCCTGAAGAAATCGAAAAGATGCGTGTTGCCGGTAAGTTAGCCGCTGAAGTCTTGGAAATGATTGAACCTTATGTCAAACCAGGGGTGACGACCGATGAGCTAAACACCATTTGTCATAACTACATTGTAGATGTGCAGCAAGCCGTCCCTGCCCCTCTTAACTACCACGGTTTCCCGAAGTCGATCTGTACCTCAGTAAACCACGTAATTTGTCATGGTATTCCAAACGACAAGCCACTCAAAGATGGCGACATCATCAACATTGATGTGACGGTTATCAAAGATGGTTATCATGGCGATACCTCAAAAATGTTTTTCGTTGGCAAACCGAGTATTCAGGGTAAGCGTCTGAGCGAAGTCACTCAAGAAGCGCTGTACATTGGTATTCGTATGGTAAGACCTGGCGTACGCATTGGCGACATCGGCGCTGCTATCCAAAAATATGCGGAAGGCTTTAATTACTCTATCGTCCGTGAATATTGCGGCCATGGCATTGGTGCGGAATTCCACGAAGAACCGCAAATCGTCCACTATGGTAAAGCAGGCACCGGAGAAGCGCTTGAAGCAGGTATGTGTCTGACCATTGAACCTATGGTCAATGCAGGCAAACGCCACTGTAAGTTACTGAAAGACGACTGGACTGTTGTGACCAAAGACCGCAGCTTATCTGCGCAATGGGAGCACACGCTGCTGGTCACAGAAAACGGTGTAGAGATCCTGACATTACGCAGCGACGACACCATTGAGCGAGTAATTGAGCACAGCGCTTAATCACTCCAAAACAACGCCACCTTTGCGGTGGCGTTGTCATTAATCCACTATGCTGCCTTTTCATCCAGTTAAACGCCCTTCGCCAATCACAACCTCGCATTTTTTTGTCACTTAGTGTAAAACTGAGCTGTGAGTTTTGCGCGCAAAATAGGGAGCCCAGGTGGCACTACCAAACAAAGTAAAAACGCTTCTCGACGAAGCGCAAACCTTGAACGATTACAAAAACTGTCAGACCTATTTTTACAAGTGGCTGAACAACCAGTTTTCTAAGCAACCCGTCAGACAGCTGATCAATGCCCGGGCCGAGTTTATTGACCGCTTATTGATTAAGTTATACTCCGACACCGGGCTGGCCCAATTCCCGGATTTGGCTCTAATAGGGGTTGGCGGATATGGTCGTGGAGAATTACATCCATACTCCGACATTGACTTTCTGCTGTTGTGCAAACAAGAACCCGGACCTGAACTGACAGAGTCTCTCGAGTCATTCATGACCTTGTTATGGGACCTCAACCTGGATATTGGTCACAGTGTCCGAACCCACGAGCAGGTACTCGAACAAAAACGTGAAGACGTACACTTCACCACCAGCCTGCTTGAGAGCCGATTAATTTGCGGCAATCATGTTGAGTTTGAACGCCTCAAAAGTCACATTGTTGAGACGCCCATCTGGCAATCAGATGAATTCTTTATCGCCAAGGTCAAAGAGCAACGACTACGTCGCAGAAAGTGTCACGGTACCGCCTATAACCTTGAGCCGAATATCAAAGAAAATCCGGGTGGCCTGCGCGATCTCCAGACCATCTTCTGGGTCGCTAAAAAACACTTTCATGCAGAAACACTCGAAGAGCTGATTAGTCATGGTTATCTGACTCACGAGGAGTACCAGGAACTGCTGGAATGCCTGGAAAACCTCTGGAATATCCGCTTTGCACTCCATCTGGCAGCCGGACGCAGTGAAAATCGCTTGCTGTTTGATTACCAGCCTCATGCCGCTGAGCTGTTAGGATTTGGTTCCGAGGGCAAGGCTTCCGTTGAACGCATGATGAAACGTCTGTTCCGGATCATGAGTCGTGTGCGCGAAATGAACCAGATGCTGCTGGCGTATTTTGAGCAGAGCATTTTACCAGATCAAAGCGAACAAACCGTGATACCGCTCGATAACCACTTTGAGCGTGTTGGCAATAAAATTCGGGTGAAGAATCCTTCAGTGTTCTTTCGCCGGGAAAATCTCATTTTATTATTTGAACATATTGCCGATAACTCGGAAATTACCGACATCGATCCCAGCACCATTCGCACTGTGCGCCAGGTAAGACGCCGCCTGTTGGGTGATTTGCAAGATTATGCCGCCTGCCGCGATGCATTAATGCGGCTGCTTAAACACCCCAACGGCATGGGCCGCGCGTTTACCCTGATGCACAAACATGGGATCATTGCAGCCTACTTGCCACAATGGCGAAATATCTTCGGGCAGATGCAATTCGATTTATTTCATGCCTATACCGTTGATGAGCACACACACAAGCTCATCAACAATATTTATCGCTATTTTAGTCATGAGCACCAGGGCGAATTTCCGCTGTGTACTGAAATCGTCACGCGCATGGATAAACCTGAGTTGCTGTATCTGGCAGGCATTTTCCATGATATTGCCAAAGGCCGGGGTGGCGATCACTCTGAGCTGGGGGCCGTTGATGCATCTGCGTTTGCACAAATGCATGGGTTCTCTTCATCCGACTGCAAGCTTGTTGCCTGGTTAGTCGAGAATCACCTGTTGATGTCGGTCACCGCGCAGCGTAAAGACATCAATGATCCGGAAGTGATCAACGAATTTGCCTCGCGCATTAAGAATGAACGCCAGCTCGACTATCTCTATTGTCTGACCGTTGCCGATATTCGTGCAACCAATGATAACCTGTGGAATGACTGGAAAAACACCCTGTTGCGGGAGCTTTACTTGCTCACGCAGCGAGCATTGCGTCTGGGTCTGGAAAATCCCATGGATATGCGTGATCAGATCCGCGATAAGAAACAACAGGCGAAACAGCGGCTGATCAATAAAGACTATCGCGAAGACCTGATTGACATGATCTGGGCGCGCTTTAAAGCCAACTATTTTACCGCATTCAGCGAACAACAAATTTCCTGGCAGACTGAATATCTACTCGGCCGAGATGACCTGAGCAAGCCCTGCGTGGTTGTCTCAGAACAGCCGATGCATGGCGGAACCCAGGTTTTTGTTTACGCGCCTTATGAAGCCAGTTTGTTTGCCAAACTGGTGGCAGTAATTGGTTCCAAAAAGGCCCAGATCCAGCATGCTCAGGTACTGACAACTAAAGACGGTTATGTGGTCTTTAGCTTTGTCATACTAGAAGTAGATGGTCGCCCCATCAGCGGTACCCGCGCCAAAGCTTTGCGGCGCAGCCTGGAAGTGATCCTCACAGATCCGAAGAAGAAAATCCGGCTGAAGAAAAACCGCTCGCAACGTTTTAAAGACTTTAATATTAAACCTAAGGTCGTGGTACGTCCCCACGCCCGCAGTGACCGAAACCTAATAGAGATCCAGGCAGTGGATATTCCAGGCTTATTGACTAAAATAGCCGAAGTTTTTCAAGTCCATTCACTGCATATTCACGCCGCACGTATTACCACAGTGGGCGAACGCGCGGAGGATTTCTTTGTGGTCTCGGACAAAGATTATCAACGTCTCAGTGAAGATGCCAAAGCATCGTTACATCGCTCACTGATGAAAAAACTCAATGCAGAATCTGAATAAATGAGGACACTATGTCGGATTTAAAAACCACAATTGAACAAGCCTGGGAACAACGCGATACCATCACACCCAGTGATGTGTCACCTCAGGTAAAAAATGCCATCATTGATGCACTGGCTTTACTGGACTCAGGCGCAGCACGCGTTGCTGAAAAAGTCAGTGGCGAGTGGGTTGTGCACCAGTGGCTGAAAAAGGCGGTTCTGCTGTCATTCCGTATTCGCGATAACCAGCCTATGCATGACGGGGTAAACCAGTTTTTCGATAAAGTCCCGCTAAAGTTTAGCGACTATACACCAGAGCAGTTTCAGCAAGGTGGTATGCGTGTGGTCCCCAACGCCGTTGCACGCCAGGGTAGCTTCATCGGCAAAAATGTGGTTTTGATGCCGTCTTATGTCAACATTGGCGCTTATGTCGACGAAGGCACTATGGTTGATACCTGGGCCACAGTCGGTTCATGTGCTCAGATCGGTAAAAATGTACACCTCTCTGGCGGTGTAGGTATCGGCGGTGTACTGGAGCCATTACAAGCCAACCCAACCATTATCGAAGATAACTGCTTCATCGGTGCCCGCTCTGAAATTGTTGAAGGGGTCATTGTTGAAGAAGGCGCGGTAATTTCAATGGGTGTGTACATTTCACAAAGTACGCGTATCTATGACCGCGAAACCGGCGAGATCCACTACGGCCGAGTTCCAGCAGGTGCCGTTGTCGTCCCAGGTTCATTACCAAGCAAAGATGGTACTCACAGCCTGTATGCGGCGATCATAGTTAAGAAAGTGGACCAGCAAACGCGTGAAAAAGTAGGGATCAACGCCCTGCTTCGCTCAGTTCAGGACTGATCCACCGTCTGATTTAAGCCCGGTGTAAAAACCGGGCTTTATCTCACCAAAAGTCAGAATGCCCACTTCACTCCGAACGACGGAATAATCGGCAACCAGTGCCCGCGCTCTTCTTTTTTACGCAACTTTCCCTGTCTATCTACTGAGTAGCTGGTTCTATCTATACAACATTCATTGTCAAAGTTCAGTAAATTAGAAACTTCAAAGAAAACAGTTAACTCACTGTTTGATAATGGATAGATTTTATGAATTCTCATATCTATACGTTTGTAGTTACCCAGTTTAAGCTGGTTACGCTCATTGAGACTACGCTGAATTTCGTAACCGCCATTGGGCGTATTTTTTACCAAACGGCCTGACTCGCCAGTCATAGGCCAGCCGGAATGAAAATACACCAGCCCACTGATCTGCCAGCCATTATCGAACTGATAACGACTCGTCAGCTTGACAGCATGCCTTTGATCCCAGCTACGCGGATACCAGCGTCCGCTAATGCTGTCCTGTGCGTTAGACCAACTGTAACTCGCCTGCCACTGCCATTGAGAAGTAATGTGATGCTGAAAACTCAGCTCAACGCCTTTAACTCTGGCTGAGTCCGGGGCAACCCGATACCTGTCGGCCTGCCCTTCTGGTAAGAATTCATAAAGATCAAACGCATTCTCATACCAGGGCCGCAACTGTGACAGTTTTTTCAGATACGCTTCAGCGCGCCATTGAAAAGCCGGGCTCAGCACATGCTGATAAGATAGAATGACATGACGCGCTTTCTCTACGCCATGAAACTCAGTGGTGCCATCAGCGACCTGCAAGCTGAGAATATCCTCAGGCTGGTAATAATCTCCGGCGCTCAGGGAAACCCGCTGTTCGTCGGCTGGCTGATACAAGAGCGCAACTCGCGGGCTCCATTGCGCTTTGGTAAACCCATAATAATCCTGCTGATCCCAGCGCAAACCCAGCTCAGCTACCCAGTCAGGGTTAAGTCGCCAACGATCACTGATATAGGCACCAAACACATTACCGGATGCAGTTAGCTGTGTTTTTTGCTGACGATAGTCTTCACCGTCATAGTTCACCGGATACCAGGCTTCCAGCCAGTAATCATACTCTGCATCCAGGTATTTGGCTTCAAAACCCGACTCCAGATAATGACTGTCACTGACGCGCCATTGCCAGTCTTGTTTCAGTGAGTAGGCATAAAAGAACTTGTTATCGTCCAGGGTAAGCCACACTTCGGTCGGGTCGTATTGACCGCCGCTACGGTCTTCCTCGACTCTGGCGACTGACAATAACGTCTGGCTGCTCAAATTCTCACGCCAGTCTGAGTGCAGGACCGCCCACGCGTAGGCGCTGCTGTACTCGCCACTGACCTTTTCCTTCACCTGATATTCCCGGACTCCATCCCATTCAGTAAAGGTGTCATCAAGTATTTCATCGTCCCAGGCGTAAAGAAAGTGTCCTGACAAAGACTGGGTATCCGTCAGCTCATAACTGACCTTCGCAAATAAATCCGCATAAATGGGCTCAAATTTGTTCGATTCATCTTCTACCGCATCCAGTACCAGATCAAGATAACCGCGTCTGACTGATACCAGCCAGGTGCCTTTATCATCGTCAAATGTGCCCTGCGACCCGGCTCTGGCATTAATGAAGCTTACACCCAGACTATGTTTGTATTGGGGCATGTCATATAGGCTTTCTATCGCCATGACACCGCTCATTTTATTGCCATAACGCGCCGTAAATCCGCCACTGGAAAAGTCCATCGCGCCTACATTGTCCGTGTCGACAATGCTAAACGCACTATTGAAGCTTTTCATATGAAAAGGCCGGTAAAGCTGCTGACCATCCAGTAACACGAGAACTTCATCCGAATGCCCACCGCGCACAAAAAAGTTAGCAGAATAATCACCTGCGGCAACACCCGGTAAAGCGGGCATCAGTCGAAAAATATCATCAGCAATGTGCGGCATTGACTCAATACGCTCTTTGGAGAGGAAGTGCGTATTGTGCCGGGTGGCTAACGTATACTGGCTGCCGGTGACCGTTATGCGCTCCAGATCAGACGGTGTAGCATTGGCATGTACCACAGCGGTATTTAAAAAGGCACAAATCAACAGAACAATCGGTGATCCTGATGCTTGCGCCAGATACTTGCCAGTCACCTGAGTTATATTTTTTGCTTGTTCGGGGTGAGTGCCATGATCTGATGGCGCACCGGGCAGTAAAAAAGGCAATGGCCGCGGTCGTAAAAGCCTGTCCTGCTGAACGGGTATTTGTCTTGTCATTGTTGTTTTCTCCATTGAAATAACAATGACATCCTTGCGCAGCGAGGGCTGCTTGTCGTCCTGACCGACTGATCAGGACATATTTTCTGCCAATATTTTACTTTGTTTTCGATAAGCGCCTGGTGTTAACTCGGTATAACGTTTGAATGCCCCATAAAACGCAGAGCGGGAGTTAAACCCACTGTCCAAAGAGATATCCAGAATACTTCTGTCTGGCTGGGACAACAGCAGCTGCTGGGCATGCATCACTCTGAGTTGATTGATAAAATCAAAAAAACTCATGTTTTTACTTTGATTAATCGCCTGGGAAACGTGGTGCCGGGAATGACCACATGCACAGGCCAGGTCGTGCAGCGTTAAATCCGCTTTAAGATACAGCTTTTCGTCCTGCACCTGCTCTTCAATTAGGTCGCAAAGCTGCACAGCCAGTGATTCTGACAGTGCTGAATTTAAGTACTTTTCACCGTTCGACTTATCCAGTTCAACATATTGATTACTCTGGATAAATATTTCTGGCTGACGCAAGCCGTAATAACTCATCAAATAAAAAACAATGACCACGCCCAACTCAGAGAAAAAGAACCAGCGCTCGCCAATCAACCAGTCATACTCACAGCCAAACCCACTGTCGTGATCAATACACGCCATAGCATTCACTTCTATCGCTTCATCGATGAACCACAGCCCATAAAGCGATAACAACATCATAAGCAAGCGTCTTAGCCAGTTCAGGTTTATCAGTTCAAGGGATGAAAAGTTATTGGCCGACAGGATCTGGTAGGCATTGAGCCTGTGCCACGCAAATATCAGATACACTGCAACCTGCAACATAGCGCCAAATATAAAGACATTTTCAAACCCTGCCAGATACCAGGATGGCAGGTCAGGGGCATACATATCGCCGTACAAAAACTGCCATTTGCTGCGTGCATCAAGCAAAAAGAAAGGAATGGCACAGAGCAGCGCCAGAACAAACGGGAGTAAATGAACGCGATTAAACGGAATATAGGCGGGCGATGTTAATCTGAGTACGTAGTAATAAAAACACGGTGCCAACAGAAAAGTCAGAGGCTCCTGAAATCCAATCAGATGAGGCAAATAGTAAAACGCCCCACTTTCATCAAGCAGTATAAAAAACAACAGTGCAACAAAGCACTGAATACACAAAGCAAGCATCCTGTTTGCATCATTCGCCGTATTCTTCCGTATCAGCTCGTAACTGAGATACAGACCATGAAGGCAACCCAAAGATAATATGACCAGTGTAAACATGTTAATTCTAACCGACGTGTTGCTTGAGGCGCGAATCGCGCCATTAGCTTGTGGCTTTATTGTTAATTATTTACACCTAGTGTGTTCCCTTATTAGTTAAATTGCAAGATGCAATGGGTCGGTGCCCCCTCGTTTTATACGTAAAATCCAAATGACTCCATAACATGGCGAGAAAGCACCACTGCTGCAAACAAAAAAGTAAGCAGCAGCGACTGCGACTATCAGGTGTCGACTTTTTCCAGCGTGTTGATGCTGATGTGTGGCCAGCGGATTAATTCGCCTGGTCTGTCCTTACGATTGAAAAAATCCAGGATTACGTTCTGAGAATATTGTAACCAAAGCTTTGGATTGCCGTTTTGGTCAGTCTCCGTTAATTCGTAGATCCAAAATGTGGAATGTACTTCAGCGGCATTCGCCTGGCGTGTGACAAACGGAATATTGTTTACAGAGCCCGACGCCGCGGTTGTACGTACTTCCAGCTTAGTGGTATTTTTCACTTTGCCAGCGCTGAGTAAAGGAGCAATCGCTTTTTGCAGCAGAGCATTTGCCTGGGTAGGATCAAACAGGCCTTCAAAAGGCTGATCTCTGAAGTGTTTATAAGGTGCCAGATAGGGGTTGGTGTCTATATCGCCCGACACGCCTATGGGTAAGCCATTCAGTGCAGGGATCTCAAAGCCAGACTGAGAATGTGCACTCTTACCCAATGCGATCACCGCATCACCATGGGGAATACTGGACAGCCGGGCGATATCCAGATCATCGGTTAACTGATCACGCATATGCAACCACAGACCAGGTTCATGGTGAATTGCCAGGCCAGGTTTACCCTCAAGCCCGGAATGTGGATAGTCTTGTGCAGCAATCTGGTTGATGATTTGGGTGTAGTCGAGCGTAGCGACAGATTGATCTTCCGGAATACCCCGGTTTGGTACGCCTTTGTCCACCAAGCTGAAAGTCAGCTCTTCGTCATACTGATTCATGAGCAGCCGATAATCCAGATCGCCCGCGGCAAAAGGCAAAGCAATCATATTCCAGCCATGGCCTTCAAGATTACCTATGTTTTTCCAGGTGCCAGGGAGGTGGCATAACGGCCCTAGTTCAGAGTCCTGCTGTTCTCCAATAATAATTTTACGTTGGTTCTGATCAAACCCTAACTTCGATTTAACTGACGACATAAAATGGTTCCTTATACTTGCTTAATTGCACCCAGCGCACCATAGAAAAAGCAATACAGGTATGTTGGGCGTGACGAGGCGGGACCACCAGCAGAAGAGCCTGCTCTTTTTAAAAACAGTGCACTTTGGCCATTGACCAGAAAAGAATCGCATGAGTCAGGACTCTCGCTCCCAATGGAAAGCTAGTACAAGATCAGCAATTAGACGAATAAAAAAGAGAAGCGGGCACGAGTGTGCCCAGACAACACGATATGTTAGCTAGGAGGCTTATCTGACAGAGGAGCTGTCAGTGAATAATTGCGTTAGGCCGACTGCTTTTCGTCGACCAGGTCGCTTTGCGCTCCCTGCTCCAGCAAACTCATAAAGTTTGGCTGGCCAAAAATCATCATAATATCCAGTAATTGACAGGCAGATAAGTCAGACTTACCGCACTCCCAGTTAGAGATGGTTGCCTGATCAACAGGCGTAACAAGCTTTTTACCTAACTCAGCCTGAGTTAAGTTCATTTCTCTACGTAGGCGACGAATAGCAGTTTGAATTTGCTTCCTGGCTGCTATGGTGTGTGCTTTACGCACAGATTCATTTCTTTTAACAGTAGTCATAACATATCCGCTTATTATCAATCACAGTGTCTTACAAACCTAAAGCAACGTGTTTAAAGCCATGAAATTTACAAACGTCTAAACACAGGTCTGAGCCTACACCTACCCGGAGAGCGTTCCGGCCAAGTGTTTAATTTTTCGTCCCGGTTAGACATTTGACTGAGAGTCATGTAGTCTGAACGGGTCAGGTGGATAAATAATTAACCGGATTGGGTCATATGTCAAATACTTTTGCTACAAGATTAAAACAGTTACGTATCAACTTGGGTTATTCTCAGGTTGGCTTTTCAGAAATGCTGGATATTCCCACTGCTTCGTATCGAAAGTATGAGAAAGATGTTAGGGAACCTACCCTGTCGGTAGTAAGCAAATTCTTTTTACATCCGGTGACTAAAGACAGTGCATTATGGCTGCTGACCGGAGAGCATCAAAACGTGACCCATACGCCTCCAGCCCCTGTAGAGCCGCCGTTGGCTTACCACTCTGACATGGAACAAAGCCTGATCACCAGCATTGCCAATTCCCTTGAGTTTATTTCCCATATGAAGTGGTTTACACCTGGCACGCAGGCAGGATATCAGGATTATGGCCATATTATTTTGCGCGACCTGAAACCCATTCTCCAGCAGAGTTCGGTCGCACACAATGAAAAAAGACGGGCTTAACAAAGCGCGTTATTGAATAAAACAAAAGTAACCCAAAGCGACCACTTTTGTAGTTTGACGGGTCAATCTAAGTGATCACGCTCATACAAACTGTACATCGGTGTGTTGCACTTGCTGACTCCGTGCCAGTGCAACTGCCAGGCTTTGCGCTTTCTCAAAAGCCTGTGTGAGCGACGCCTGATGCCTGTCATCGGCAAACTCCTGATATTCACTCACTATTTCATGCATAGTTTCAACTCCAAGATAACGACTTAACGTGCGTAAATGTGGCATCAGATGATTACTCTTAGCTCTGATCTCGGGCTCCTCGAAGCCAAATTCGCCACATGAGGCTATGGCAACCAGTGTCTTGCCAGACAACAATGGCGCTAACGGAAAGTCTCCCCGCTTGAGATCAAAATCAAATGTTTTGTTAACCCGAACAATCTGATCAAACCAGGCCTTGAGTTGTGCTGGCATACCATAATTGTACATAGGTGTTGAAATAACAATAATATCAGCGCGAGTTAGCTCATCGATCAGCGTATCGGATAAGGCCAATAGCTGCCTCTGCTCCCTAGTTCTTTTACCTTCCGGGGTGAATACAGCTCCAATCCAATCCTGAGTGATAAAGTGTGGAGGATGTGATCCCACATCACGATAGATATACTCATCTATTGAAGAGGTTTTCTGCCAGCTTTTAACAAACTGCTGGGCAATCTGCTTTGACAGTGAATTATGTGAGGGTTTTTCATTGTCAATCGCTCTGACGCTTGAATCTATGTGCAAAATTGTACTCATGCTAATTACCTTTTTAATTACTGAACGCGTCATAGTGTGCGTTAAGGCAATCAACTGAACAAACGATACTCTTGCACCTATAGATGAGTTAAAATCATCTATATATTTTTTGATTGGATGACTACCATGACATTATCTGTTTCGTTACAGGCACTCAGGGCGTTCGACGCTGCAGCACGTCATAGCAGCTTCAAACGCGCCGCAGAAGAGCTCTCTTTAACGCCTACAGCGATTTCTCATCATATCAGTAAGCTTGAAGACCGCCTCAATGTGCGTTTATTTCAACGCTTGCCCAGAAAGGTCCTACTCACAGAAACAGGCTTGTTACTGGCCAATGCGACTTCCGAGGGCTTTGCAACAATTGAAAGTGCGCTGGCAGACATTCAGCAACTCAATGAAGTCGTCCAGGTGAGCACCACTTCTTCATTTGCGGCGCTGGTGCTATTGCCTGCACAAGGCGCGTTCTCAGCACGTTACCCGGACATCTCGATGCAGGTTTCAAGCGGAGAGCTGACGGACAATCTGCCCAATTCAATCCCTGTAAGGCTGGGCAATATAAAAGATGTCCCGCTCGAAGATCGCCTGAGCGAGGAACAATATAATCTGTTCGGAAACAAAGCGCTCGGAGCATTACAAAACTCAGCGGACCGACCAGTAATCTATACAACACGTTGGAAAAACCGCGCACTGTGCGCACCACCACTGGATGACTGGCTGGCACACAACGAGCTGAATAAGGAAGACTTTGTTATCCGAGAGTTTGATCAGGAGTTGTTTGGTATACAGCAGGCAGTGATAGAAAACGCATTGGTGTTTTGCTCAGAGGTACTGGTCCGTGGTATGTGTTCAGCCGGCCAGTTAACTCCAGTAGGAGGAAGAAGCATTGCTTCGTCATTATGTTACTACATCCCCAATAAATCGCGATTCAGAACGCACAACGCCGTAAAATTTATTGAATGGGTTCAGAGTTTAGTGGGACTAAAGAGTAATACCAATTTGCTTGATTAAGTGCTCTATTTTGAGGAGAGAAAATAGGGTCGATAACACCGCTCCCGCGCCCTGCTATCGCTGAGGCATCTACATCCATATAGGCAGGCAAAAAATTTGTGAACCTATGTCTAAGGTTCTAAATGAGAAACTGTTAACGCTATTAGCGTCATATTTGATCCTTCAAATAGAACAGGTATTAAGTGAAATTGGTCTAACAATATGGGTTAATGATTGCGCCAAGGTGTGAGCACGAGGCTTACTCGCCTATCAGCAATCGAGAGCGCCTGATACCGTGGCGAAAACCACTGGAAATACGTGTAAAACAACCATGGGAAAGCGCGCGGCGTAACAGGCCTATTTAACCACCTTCAGGATGACTTTGCCTTTATCAACGGCCTGATTGTTCTCCGCTCTGAATTCTTCAACGCGGTCGTAAATATCTTTAACACCGTAATATTGTTCCAGGTTCTTTTCAGCAGCAAGCAAATCGCCAAACTCCATCACAATTTCATAGGCTTCACTGTACTTGTCTTCGACTTCTTCTTCGTCTTTTGAAACAGTTATCAACGACCTAAAGCGTTGTTCAAACGGCTTCAGGCTGGACCCCTTTACAATCATGGCCAAAACAAAAATCAGCGCCATAATAATTAACATACTACCAATCAATATCAGTTCCATATTATATCTCTCCTTTGGCTAGTTTAGATTCCATTAGTCTATAGAAAGGGTATTTGGCAAGTGTAACGAATATACAAACATTTCCCATCACTACAAATGGCCCATATACGTCATACAACATATCGTTGTCTAAATAACCACGCAGGACCAACTGGCTAAAGTTCATAAACATCAACATAAACGAGATATAGGATACAAGCCGAGCTGTAGCAGAAAAGTTACAACCTCGAATGACATGCAATAGGAATAATACAGTGATAAAGGCCGCACCAGTACACACAAGAGCAAAGTAATAGACTTGGCGCATCTGTGTCGGTTCAAAAGGAAGGCTTAAAATATAAGTTCCTAAACTAGAGCTGGAGGTATAAAAAACAAGCACTGCCAAAGAAGCAAGAAAGCATGAATGCAGCTCATGGTCACCTTGTTTTTTCAGGGTCTTTTTCCCCCCGAAAAACAGATCAAAGCGGTGCTGCTTAAAACAATACAGCAGGAATAACACAACGAATAGCTCTAACGCTGTTATTATCCATCCAGTAACTATAAAAAACTCATTCATGCTCGGCAAAAACCTTACTATTTACCCGCCAAAATAAACCGTTTTAGCTTCAGGGGAAAAACGCTGCATTTTTGGTTGCGCACCATTTCCAGACCCAGAGCCACCAGTAACCAACTGAACAGACTCAACACTCATGTTTGAGATTCCTTCCAACTGACTCGTTTTTGCTTTCTTATTTAAGCGCTTTATAAAAAATTTCATACTATCCGTCCTTCATTTAGGTTTAAAAGGACCACCCACAAGAAGGTTGCGCACATGTTAACCTTATTGACATATAGTAACAAGCATTAATTGTATTAAATTCACTTCATTGCAAATGGTCTTACACACTATGAGGTTGGTCAAAAATGGGTAGTGACCCTCCCACAGTAAGACTTATCATAAGGAAAATTAGAAAAATTGAAACAACAATACGACAAATCGGACATGCGAAAACTATACCTGGTCAAAACTGGCGAGACTATAAATCTGCTCAACTGTCAGATTTTCTGGCTGAATGGTAGAAAAATCCGTCTGTGTCAGAAATCAAATACAAAAAAGCCGCAGCTAAAACGCTGCGGCTATTGAAGTCGATGCAACACTTTAAAGTGCTTTTTGCATTTCTTCGAACTTGTTTGTGATCTCAGCACGGGGCTCGGATGTCGCCAGGCTCACGGCAACAATCGCGATGGCTGAAGCAATAAATCCAGGTACGATTTCATAAATGAGCGCACTAAGCGGTTGATCATTTACCGTCACAGGGCCATAGATCCAGAACAATACGGTTGCTGCGCCCACTATCATGCCCGACAATGCGCCTGCAAAGTTCATACGCTTCCAGAATAAGCTAAGCAGTACCAGAGGACCGAATGCGGCACCAAAACCAGCCCACGCATTACTCACCAGGCTTAAAATGGTGCTGTCTCTGTCGTATGCAAGATAGATTGCAAACATGGAAACCAGCGCCACGCTGATCCGCCCTACCAGCACAAGCTCTTTATCTGACGCCTCTTTGCGCAGGAAGATCTTATAGAAGTCTTCAGTCAATGAACTGGAGCTCACCAGCAGCTGAGACGAAATGGTACTCATAATCGCCGCCAGAATCGCAGCCAGTAAGAAACCAGCAATCAGCGGGTGGAAGAGCAATTCAGATAAGATCAGGAAAATGGTTTCGGGATCTTCAACCACAATGCCCTTTTCGTGGGCATACGCTGCACCAAACAGGCCCGTTGTGATGGCACCTAAAGTAGCCACCAGCATCCAGCTCATGCCAATGCGACGCGCCGTTGGCATATCTTTAACGCTGCGCACTGACATAAAGCGCACGATAATGTGTGGCTGCCCGAAATAACCCAACCCCCAGGACATGGCAGAAACGATACCGATTGCGCCACCTGCGCCAATCCAGGTCAGTAACTGTGGGTTGATTTCATTAAGCGTAACGCTCAGCGGGTTATCCAGTAAAGAATAAGTCACCGCAGGCACTAGAATTAGCGCCAGGAACATAATACACCCCTGCACAAAGTCAGTCAGGCTAACCGCCAGAAACCCGCCAAACAAAGTATACAAAACAACCACGCCAGTCGTGATATACAAACCGGCTTCGTAACTCATACCAAAGGAGTTTTCAAACAGCTTACCGCCTGAAACCACACCAGCAGAGGTGTACAACGTGAAGAAAACAATGATCACCAACGCGGATACAATACGCAACGCATTGCCTTTATCTTCAAAGCGATTGGCAAAATAGTCCGGAATGGTTATCGCGTCGTTCGCCAACTCGGTATACACACGTAAACGCGGTGCCACCAGCAAGTAATTTAAAAATGCGCCAATCAACAGGCCTATGGCAATCCAGGTACTGCTAAAACCGCTTACAAACATGGCGCCGGGCAGACCCATCAGGATCCAACCACTCATATCCGAGGCACCCGCAGACAGGGCCGCGACACTGGGTGGAAGGCTTCTTCCACCTAACATATAACCCGACACATCGCTGGTAGACTTACGATACGCGTACAGTCCAATACCCAACATGGCGATGAAATACATGGCAAGAGAGATCATAGTGCCAGTTTCCAAAATTACCTCCTATAGTCGGGCTCCTCTCCACAATATCAGATGCTGTTTTGTTGTTAGCTGAGATTGGGACAAAAGCCATTGCGAAAGGGCCACTATAACATGGCAAAGATCGCCACCCAAGTTACACAAGGTAAAGTGCGCATGAATTGCGCGCAAACAACCTCATACCTTAATACCAAAAGCTGAAACAAGCTGAATTAGTTAATGAAATATGCCTGAGATTGCCTTATATTGATGAACAGTAGAAGTATTCAGTCAGGTGTATCTTTCATGTATTTTTATGCCGCCAGGCAGCCAATCCTAAACAAAAACAAAGAACTCGTGGGCTACGAGCTGCTCTTTCGCGATGGTTTAGACAATGTCTTCCCTGAAATAGATGGCTCAGAAGCGACCTCCAGATTGATCGAAGGCAGTCAGTTTAACTTTGGTCTGGAAGATTTAACCGACAATAAACCGGCTTATATCAACTTCACACTCGACACCTTGCTGAAAGGTTACCCCACCATGATGGGGCGCGAACAACTGGTAGTAGAAATTCTTGAAACCGTACAGCCGGGCAAACGCCTGCTGGGTGCAGTGCAGGACCTGAAGCAAAAAGGCTACACCATAGTGCTTGATGATTATCAGCATCAAAAAGTGTGGCGACATTTCTATCCCTTCATTGATCAAATCAAGATAGACATGCTGACCACAGATGTCGCGACCATTGAAGAGATCAAAGAAGCCATTGCGCCGTTTAAAAACATTGAACTGGTTGCCGAAAAAGTCGAAACACATGAACAGTATCAACAGGCCCTCGATCTTGGATTCAGCTATTTCCAGGGTTTCTTTTTCGCTAAGCCCGAAGTGGTTCAGAGTAAAACCCTGCCCCCTTCAGAGATGGCGCTGGCCGAACTGCTATACGAAACATCCAGTGTTGACGTCGACTTAAAGCGGATCACACAAGTATTCGAGCGCGACGTTAACCTCAGCTATAAACTACTACGCTACTCGAATTCAGCCGCGTTTAAACGTCGTGCCGAGATCTCTACCATTAAGCAAGCTTTGGTAGTACTTGGTAATCAGGAACTGAAAAAGTTTCTTTCTTTACTATTTGCCTCTCAGGTGTCTTCAGAGAAACCACTCGAACTGGTCCGTCTGTCTCTGACTCGCGCGCGTTTTGCCGAGTTATTAGCGGTTAAACACCGAAAACTAAAAGATACCGGCATGGCCTTCCTGGCAGGTATGATGTCACTGATGGACGCAATTTTAGATGAAAGCATGGACAGTGTAATGAGCAAGCTGCCACTGGCCATTGAAATCAAAGATGCCCTATTGAAGCAAGAAGGTCTGTTGGCCAGTTACCTTGCGCTCATCAAACTCTATGAGCAAGCCGACTGGCAGGGGGCCAATGAACTGGCGCAACAACTGGGCCTTGACCCTGATCTGTTGCCTGATTATTACCACGAAGCCCTGCAATGGTGTGATCAACAAATGGAAGTGATGGCCATATAGGTTGCACTGCATTTTATCATCCAAAAAACAGCTGCCATTTGGTGGCTGTTTTTGTTTTAGGTCAAAGTTTTCGATATTTTCCCCTACATCTTACGCAAGTGCGACAATTTGTCACATCCCAACCTTTTGTCTGACAAGTAAAATTCTTCTCAATAACAACGTGAAAACA
The DNA here is from genome assembly GCF_022347845.1 of Pseudoalteromonas sp. McH1-42. Lineage (NCBI taxonomy): Bacteria > Pseudomonadati > Pseudomonadota > Gammaproteobacteria > Alteromonadales > Pseudoalteromonadaceae > Pseudoalteromonas > Pseudoalteromonas sp. McH1-42. Next base: position 49,316 of record NZ_JAKRFU010000021.1, read on the forward strand.
CTTTGGGAAGAATCATGACCAGAAACCTTATTTGGCTTGCTGTTACGGCCGCTTTTTCTGCACACAGCCAGGATGCACAGCACGACACACACTCTGACAGTTTAGAGCGCATCGTCGTTATCGCGCCCATGCACAGTCCTTTAGATATCAAAACCGACCCTAAAGCCCCAAGGCAACCTTTGCCAGCACAGGATGGTGCAGATCTGCTATCCAGTATTGCCGGCTTTTCTTTAGTTAAAAAAGGCGGCGCGAGCAGCGACCCTGTTTTTCGGGGAATGGCCGGATCACGTCTGAACATTATTACTGATGGCGGCCAGACGCTTGGCGGCTGCGGTGGCCGTATGGATCCACCTACGGCTTACATTACACCGCAAACCTACGATACCTTAACGGTGATTAAAGGACCTCAAACCGTCCTTTATGGCCCCGGTAACAGCGCCGCCACTGTCATTTTTGAGCGTGAATCTGAGCGCCTGAGCGAAACGGGCTGGCAAGGGTTTGCCAATGCAACTCTGGGCAGTTTTGGTAAGCGCATGGTAAATGCAGATGTTAAAGGGGGCACAGAAGATTACTATGCACGCCTTGCTGCCAGTAAAAGCGACGCCGATGACTATGAGGACGGCGAAGGTAACTCCATTCACTCGGCATATGACAAGTGGAACCTCGATTCCGAGTTTGCCTACACGCCCGATGATGACAGCCTCTATAGCCTGAGCCTGGGTCGCAGTGATGGCGAGGTCGCCTATGCTGACCGCATGATGGATGGCAGCAAGTTTGACCGTAATCATGTTGCACTCAGCGTTGAACTGGATGAACTCACCGGGTTTGTCCGCGCGCTGGAAGCCAATGTGTATTACAACAACATAGATCACATCATGGATAATCATAGCTTGCGCACATTTACGCCCACTATGATGATGAAAACCCCGACCTCATCCAATCCCGACCGTCGCACCTGGGGTGGCAAACTGATGCTCACTTCTGCCATCAATACAGAGCACACATTGCGTTACGGGGTCGATCATCAGCAAAACCGCCACCGCATTCGCGTTAGCATGAACCAGCCAATGATGCCGGTGGAAACGCTGCCTCGCCGTGATAATGCCGAGTTTAAACAAACCGGGCTATTTGGCGAGTTTGAATACGCACTCAACACAGAGGGCCCAAAGCGCAGCCAGTGGGTCAGCGGGCTGCGTATTGATGACTGGTCAGCAACTGATAAGCGTCAGCAACTTGGCTCCATGATGATGCCAATGCCTAACCCAACGGCCGACCAGACGCGTGATGACACCCTCTGGAGCGGATTTACACGCTATCAGGTCCAGCATAAAGATATGAGCTATTACATCGGTGCCGGGCACAGTGAACGTTTCCCCGATTACTGGGAGTTAATGGGTGGCGGACGCCGGAGTATAGATAGCATGAGTGCCTTCTTACTGGAGACAGAGAAAACAAACCAGCTGGATATCGGCTGGATGCTGCAAAAATCCGCTATGACTACCTCTGTATCCTTGTTTTACAACCGCATAGATGATTACTTACTCACCGATAATCAGTACGAAGTGATGGACAAAACGCTGGCCGTGACCCGGAACATTGATGCGCAAACAATGGGGCTGGAAATGGAAACCCGGGTTGAGCTCAGCAAACAACTGAATTTCACAACCAGCATCAACTATGTGCGTGGCAGCAATAAAACCGATCATACGGCGCTGGCACAGCAGCCTCCCCTGCAGGCACGTTTCGCCATGGATTACACGCTGGATAAATGGCAAGTAGGCGGTTTATGGCGTCTCGTAAAAAGCCAGAACCGCGTTGCTATCGGCCAGGGTAACATTGCCGGTCAGGATGTCGGACCCAGCCATGGCTTTGGCACACTGGCACTGAACTTATCTTATAGCCATTCAGATGAGCTGTTATTGAGTCTCGGGGTAGATAATGTGCTGGATAAAGCCTATGCCGAACATTTGAGTCGCGCAGGCGCTATGGTCAGTGGCTATGCGCAAATCGACAAAGTGAATGAGGCCGGCCGTACACTGTGGGCCAACGTCAACTGGCGCTTCTGATTGAGCTAATGTGGCTGGCAATGCCAGCCCCTGTGCCACTACTTATTCAATCATCAACTCGATAAGCGGTGGCACCGGCTCACCATTTTCGTGATCTCCAATCAAATATACTTTGCCATCTTTGACAACCAGATCACTGGGCATAGTCATATCCTCTGGCAGCAGATCGTAGACGGCCACAATCTCACCACTCAGCGTCAACTTAAGCACTTTTGTGAATTGCTCAGATACCATCCACAACGCATCTTCAGCGAAATACAGGCCCATTGCAGTATATTCATTGAGACTCCCTTCTGTCTCCCCGGTGTAACTGAGCGGCTGGCGAGATATGAGATTAAACTGACTATCCAGGGTAAATAACCAGTCCTGCTGTGACGCGTCATCGCTATTGGATACCAGGAAGTAACGGTCTGTGAGTAGGTCGTACGCTAAACCTAAGAATTCATAAGGCGGCTCTCCCTCTTCATGCAGTGCTAATGGGTATTCTTGCACCAGCTGATACCCCTGCTCTGACAATGTAAAATGTCCTATCAGCTTAGAATCAGCTAACACAAAGATCTCCCCGTCTTTGCTTGTTACCGCTTCAGTACAACCCTGTCCACAGTGTATCGAGGCAAACGCCAGTTCAGTGCGGGTCTGGATCTGCAAGTCCGCATTCAAAGAGTAGACTTCAGCTTGATCGGTGACGATTTCCCACCCCCCTTGCTGCGTGTACCAAAGTCCGGATGGCTGCTTAATCTCGTCTGGTAACGTGTAACGATTCTGCACCACCAGTTCACCGGTATCTTCAATAGGCCCGTCTCCCAGCAACTTGTCCCTGTCGGCCAGCAGTACCAGGTTATTCTGTTGGGCATTGGTGGTGATCACAACCTGCTCGCCAGAAAATATCGTTAAGTCAGTTATTTCCGCTTGACCAAACCCGGTAACATACCAGCCATTAAGCTGTGTTATCTGCTCTTCTGATACGTCAAACTGCATGACCACAGGCTGCCCGGACTCTGAGGCCAGTATCCAAAGCTCCTGCCCAAGATAAGACACGCCCTGAATAGTCATATTATCCGACAACGGGTACAGCAATAGCTGTTCGTCTTCTGGTTTAAATCGGATCACCTGATGGGCATTCGCGTCGTAGCCCCAGATATCACTGTTGTCATCGCTGTCCAGGCCTAATTCGGTGATTGCTAAGCTCGTTTCTAAGCGCCAGGATGTGGTTTCGTCACTTATCAGATGGCGCTGGAAAATCTCATTGGTGCCCGTGACATACCACAGCTCATCTTCATACTGTTCTGTAGCCACAATGCTATCCAGTGCGGTTAATCTCAGCGCCAGCGGCTGATAAACACGCGGTGAAGCACTGATATCAATGCTACCCACCTCAATGCCTTGCTGAAATGTATGCAGGTCCGGGCCATTGATGTCCAAACTTGTCAGATTGGTGAGCGGCTGCGCGCCCGGTGCATAATCGAGATATTCTGAGACCGGAAAGTCTTCAACCAGTTCACGACCTGCTTGAGGTGCAATGAGTGCCAAATCATGCACAACACGACCAGGTGCTGGCTGCTCACCACCTCCACCTGGTGGATTAATTTTGTCATCATCGCCACAAGCGCTCAGGTTTAATGCAATACACACGGCCAGAAGTGATTTTAGGTATTTCATGTCATAGTTCCTTGTTGAGTGAAATTGCAGTCACTGTAGCGCGCTGAATGTCAACAAAGTGTCTATGGCAACTCAGATTTTGACTCTCTCAGGAAAAGTTCATATTGGGCGTACTTCAGGCACTCAAAGCCCATAGGGATGGCGACGGTCACTAAAAAGCCGGTCAGTGAATGCTGGACCGGCTTAATAAATGCTTAGAGGTTTTCGAGGAAATCCTCATCAAACTCTTCTGGCTCCTCTTCGATTGGCGGATTGCCGTCGTGGAGTTCATAAAGCTGACGCTGTAAATAGACATCCTTAAAGAAAATATAAGGATCAAGTGACTCATTGAGGAGCTTTTCCTGTGACATCAGGCTAGCTCTGGCTTCCACTGCACGCAATGCAAATACCAGAATTGTTTCTGGTGTTGTAAGCGCAATTTTGGGAATAACGACATTGTCGACGATATCACCGGAGAGATTACGCACCGTTGAAGGACCGTAACCCGGGAGCATCAAATAGGCGCCGTCACCTACACCCCAGACACCCAGGGTTTGACCAAAATCTTCGTCTTTGTGTTCCAAACCCAGCGATTTAGCGACATCAAACAGGCCGAAAATACCCACTGTTGAGTTAACCAAAAAACGCGCCACGTTGACACCCGCATCACCAGGCTTTGCCTGTAAGGCCGCGTTAACCGCGTCCGTAGGCGCTGACAGGTTAGTGGTAAAGTTTACCAGACTACTGCGGACCGGCGCAGGCGTAATGGCAATATAGCCTTTCGCAGCCGGGCGCAGGATATAGGCATCCAGTACATCCATATTAAAGTCATACAACGGTCGGTTGAGCGACTGCAGTGGATCGCGCGGATCTTGTTTTTCTTCGGGGACTTGCGCACACCCGGATAAAATTAGCGCCAAAGCGGCGCCAACGAGTTTTTTATACATTTAGCTTCCTGTGCTGGTTATAACACGACTGATAGTGACCGAAACCTGCTGTGCCTCTGGGGTCAAAGTAATAGTTTGAGTCGCGCCTTCAAGCTCACCACTCTGCAGAGCCACGTTGCCATCCACTGAAACACGCGCTGTAACAATCACTTCTTTAAACCCTGACAGTTTCAGGTTAGGCATCATCGCCATACTATCGTCCAAATTGACACTCAATGGCAAGTTAAAATCTGTAAGTTTAGCCACAGCTAATGGCATAGGTGGTCCCTGTGCCGCTTTGGCAAAGACGAACAAAGTCGCATTCTCAGGAATTTTGTCAGCCAGCTCGTTTGCCAGGGAAACCGACACTTGCAAGCCATTTTCAGGCATTGCTGGCTGTGCAACTTGCGCGCTGCTCAGCTTCTGGTCCAAGTCCGTAATGCGCTGTTTAATCATCGTATAACGTGGATCATCCTGCGTCATCGATGCCAGCAAGACTTCAAACGCCGCTTTAGATTCTTTCCAGTCCTGACGCTCATAGGCGATCAGCGCAAGTAAAGAAATTGCATCAATATTACGTGGCTCACGTTGCAGTACCTGAGACAACATACGTGCGGCACGGTTCATCGCATTCTCTGATCCTTCAACCAATAACGCCTGAGCATAACTCACCTTCACATTACTGTTATTAGGTTGCATCTCCAGCGCTTTATCGAATGCCTGCATCGCCATTTCGAAGTCATTGAGCGACATTGCAACACGACCTAACAGCATCCAGGCAACGGCATCATCACCACTGTTTGCCAGCTTAGTGCGCAGACCCAAAGCAAACGCCTGAAGTTCATTCGGGCTAAGAGGATCACCGCTTTGCATCACAGCACGCTGGCCGTATTCAGGGAGCATATCAATGGCTTTATACCAATCTGCGATTTGCTTCTGGCTGCCGGTAAAAGAGTAAAATACCGCACTGACAACCAACAAAAACGCCACGCCAGTGCCTGCCAGTACCAGATTATTACCCCGAGTATCCAGTGTACGCTCTGGTGACAACTCGTTGAGCAAACGACGTTTCATTTCCAGCACAGATTCATCATGACTGCTCTGATCGATGCGCTGATTGGCCAGCTCGTCCGCCAGCTCCTGTAAACGTTGCTGATAGATATCAATACGTTCAGCATTGGCATCATGATCCACGGCAACCAGTTTATCGCGACGGAAAAACGGCATCACCACAAACAACGCTGCCAACACGGTCAAGAGCGCAAACAGACCCCACATTTGCATCATTTCATTCATGAAGTACGCTCCTTACGCTGGCTTTGTTTGATAAGCTCCGCGAGCTTTTGCTCATCTTCCGGGCTCCAGCTTTGTTTACGTGCTGCTTTTTTCTGTCTGAATACAATAAAACCAAAACCCAATACCAGGATCACCACAGGCATCACCCACAGTACAATCGTGGCAGGTGTAACGGGTGGCTGGTAATGAACAAAGTAGCCGTAACGATCGATCATAAAATCAATCACTTCCTGCTTAGATTTACCTTCATGAACCATGTCCAAAACCCGGTCACGTAGGTCTTTTGCGACCACCGCATCAGAATCAGCTATGTTCTGGTTCTGACACTTTGGACATCTCAGTTCCTGCACCAGCTCTTTAAAAGTTTGCTCTCTTTCCGCATCTTTGAACTGGTACTTATCTTCAACAGCATTGGCACTGAGCGACCACAGGCCAGCCAGTAATGCCAATGCCAGCATTAGTTTTTTCATGGTTGCAACTCCTGAATTGCCGGAGCAAATTTGCTGCGCCATACCCGAGGATTAATATCGCCAGTGTGGTGCAAAATGATCTTACCGTTTTTGTCTACCAGGAAAGTTTCCGGTGCGCCGGAAACCCCTAAATCCAGCGCTAAAGTGCGCTCCAAATCCAGAATATTAAACTGATAAGGGTCCCCTGCTCGCGCCAGCATTTGCTGGACATCGGTACGCAGGTAGTTGATATCAAACTGATCGCCAAAATCGGGATCATAGGCTTGCTCGTAGTATAAGCCAATGATCCGCACGCCCTGCTCGCGCAGCTCGGTAAGGTAACCAAGCTCCGCAATACAGGTTGGGCACCAGGTGCCCCATACGTTCAGCAGGTAAACCTCGCCCAGCAAGTCCTGATCTGTCCAGCGTTTTTGTTCATCCATCAAGTCTGGCAACTCAAACGCAGGCATAGTCTGGCCCAGTCGGCCGGTTTGCAGCTCTCTTGGATTGCCAAACAAGCCCTGATACAAGAACACGCACAGCAACACAAAAATCAGCAGTGGCACCAGGCCTAAAAACTTTTTGTTCATTATGCATGCTCCACAGAGGTTTGCTTGCGACGACGATAACGTTTATCAGCCAGAACAATGAAACCAGCCACGGAGATAAGGATACCACCCAGCCACATCCAGCGAACATAAGGCTTGTGATAGATACGCAGTGACCAGGCACCATTGCCCATAGATTCGCCCAGCGCCAGATACAAGTCGCGGAAGAAACCATCGTCAATCGCAGCTTCAGTCATAAATTGCATACCCACATCGTACAAGCGCTTTTCTGCGTGTAGTAAGGTCACGTACTCACCGTCTTTGAACACGGTGACTTCGCCAGCATGGCCGCCATAGTTAGGGCCACGGATCTCGTTTACCCCTTCAAAGCGATACTCGTAATCATTAAGCGTTGCTGTTTCACCTTTTTTCATCACTACTGAACGCTCTACTGAATACGCAGAGGTCAGAGTCACACTGGCAATCACGAACGCAATACCCACATGACCCAGCACCATCGCCCAATAGCTCATGCCCAGACGCTTCAGGCCCTGTGCTGTACTTGGGTGAACACTGACTTTTTCCACCAGGTCGACTACCGTGGCGATACAGATCCACACCGCCAATGCCGTAGCCAGATAGGTCAGCGTGCTGATTTCATCAAAGCTGGAGAACAACCAGGCACTGGTGATCACTATGGTCGCAACAAAAATACCCGCCCACTTTTGAGCCAGAGGTGGCAACTTGTTCTGTTTCCAGCGCAGCATGGGCGCCATACCCATTAAGATGGCAAACGGCACAATCAAAATCGCAAACATCTGATTAAAGAACGGCACACCAATGGAGATTGACCCCAGCCCCAGCTCTTTATGGATCATGGGTAATAACGTACCCAGTAATACAATCAATGTTGCCACAACCAGGAAAATATTATTCACCCATAACCCGACTTCACGTGATACAAGCTTATAACGACCTTCGCTGTAAACCTGACTGACGCGCAGCCCGTACAGTGCCAAACTGCCGCCAACCACTAAGGCGAGGAAAGATAAAATAAACAAACCACGATCCGGGTCTGTCGCAAAAGCGTGTACAGAAACAATAATGCCGGAACGAACGATAAAAGTGCCTAACAGACATAAGCTAAAGGCCGCGATGGCTAATAAAACAGTCCAGGACTTAAATACGCCTCGCTTCTCTGTTATAGCCAGAGAGTGTAATAACGCGGTTGCAACCAACCAGGGCATTAACGACGCATTTTCAACCGGATCCCAGAACCACCAGCCGCCCCAGCCAAGCTCTGCATAAGCCCACCAGCTGCCGATGGTAATACCCAGGGTTAAAAAGCCCCAGGCTGCCATTGTCCACGGACGCGACCATTTAGCCCAGGTATTGTCCAACTTACCCGTCAAAAGGGCTGCGATAGCAAAAGAGAAAGACACAGATAATCCCACATAGCCCATATAAAGCAGAGGTGGGTGAATGATCATTCCCGGATCTTGCAACAGTGGATTAAGGTCACGGCCTTCAACCGGGTAATAAGGTAATAGTCGCTCAAACGGGCTCGACATCCACAAGGTGTAGAGCATAAAGCCAACACCCAGGAAACCCAGCACGCCCAGTACGCGCGCGCGCAGCACCCAAGGCAAGGACTTAGACATCATAGCAACCAGTGCCGTCCAGCTCGCCTGCATCACCAACCACAACAGGATAGCGCCTTCATGGCCTCCCCAGGTCGAAGTGACTTTGTAGTACCAAGGCAGTGTGCTGGAAGAATGATGCGCTACATAAGCGACCGTAAAGTCATCAGTCAATGTGATGTAAATCAGTACACCAAAAGAGAACAACACCAGCAAGCACTGACCCACAGCCAGCGAAGGGGCTGTGCGCATCAGACGCAAGTTGCCGGTATAAGCACCCCAGAGAGGAAAAATACACAACAGCAGGCTCAGGCCCATAGCCAGAACCAATGAAAAATAACCTATCTCAGGGATCATATTAGTTCTCGCTGTTTAAATTATACTTAGGTTTTTCATGCTTGATCCCTTTCACTGCCTCAGCGATTTCAGCTGGCATATACTCTTCATCGTGCTTTGCCAACACTTCAAATGCTTCAATGACGTTAGGTTCAACCAGAGTCCCCTGCGCAACAATCCCCTGACCTTCACGGAACAGGTCAGGTAAAATGCCGTGGTATTTAATGGTTACCATAGGACCGGTATCGATGAGCTTGAAGGTCACATCCAGAGACGTTTCAACTCGATCCACACTGCCCGGCACAACCATACCGCCGATGCGCAGTTTTTGCCCGATATAAGGCAGCTCTTTCTCTGGCCCTTTACCTTCAATTAGCTCACTGGGCGTATAGAAAAGATTGATGTTTTCCTGCAACGCATACAGGGTAAGACCTACGGCAGAGCCGATCCCGAAGATCACGGCTACAACGGCAAACAGGCGTTTTTTACGTCTTGGGTTCATGCTTTTACCTCCTCTTCGCGGGCCTGCTTGATGCGCGCTTCACGCTTAATTTGTGCTGCTACTTCACGCTTAATGCGCTTGGCATCGTTTAGCGACGCCCACACCAATCCCAACAGGATAAAGGCACAACTGCCAAAAGACAGCCACACATAAAAGGCGTAACCACCCATATGAAAAAAGTCACTCAAAGATTCAAACTGCATACTTAACCTCGACTAACCAGCTGACGCACCCAGGGGCGGTGCTTCTCGACCTGAAGGATCTCATTTTTAAGGCGTACCAGTGAGAGTGCCCCGACAAATGCAGCAAATCCTAAAATATTGATAAGTAACGGCCATAACATAGACGGATCGATGGCTGACGTATCAAACTTGGTGATGGTTGACCCCTGATGCAAGGTGTTCCACCACTCAACAGAAAAATGAATAATTGGCAGGTTAATCACCCCGACAATGGCCAGAATACAGGCCGCTCTGCCACCAGACTTCTTGTCTTCGAAAGCATGATATAAAGACAGCACCCCGAAGTACAAAAACAGCAGGATTAACTCAGAGGTTAAACGTGCATCCCATACCCACCAGGCACCCCACATAGGTTTACCCCAGGCAGCACCGGTGATAAGTGCAATGGCGGTCATAGCTGCACCAACTGGCGCAATCGCAACCACAGCGAGTTCTGCATTACGGATCTGCCAGACTAGGGCAACAATCGCAGCAATGGCCATAGAAGAATACGCACCCATAGACAAAATAGCCGAAGGCACGTGGATAAAGATAATGCGATAGCTGTCCTTTTGCTGATAATCTGCTGGGGCAAATGCCAGGCCCCAGATCCATCCGACGGCGATACACACCGCCGTTACGGTAACAAAGTACGGAAGCAAGGTGTTACACAATTGGTAAGCACGCTCCGCTTTGGCATAGGGATGTAACCACTTCCACATTTTAACTTACACTCACTCTTAAAGCTGACGATATAGCAATTGGTGCCGTGACAATGGCGACGGCCAGCATGGCACCAAGGATCGCAAGTTGCCCGCCATAGGCGACCGACATACTGGCGGTATCAATGGCAGAGGTTGCGAAAATCAGAACCGGAATATACAAAGGTAAAACAAGCAGACTCATCAGAATGCCCCCTTTTTGCAAACCCACGGTTAACGCGGCGCCAATGGCACCGATAAAACTTAATAAGGGCGTTCCAATCAACAAAGTCAGAATGGTTGCGCCCAACGCCTGGCTGTCGAGATTCATCAACAGCGCAAACAAAGGTGCCATCAGCACCATAGGCAATCCGGTGATGGTCCAGTGTGCGGCGACCTTGGCCAACACAGACAAAGACAAAGGATATGGCGAAGCAATCATTTGCTCCAGCGATCCATCGGCATAATCATCGCGAAATAACTTGTCCAAACCCAACATGGTAGACAGTAACGCGGCTACCCAAATGATACCCGCAGCCATGCGCCCCAGCAAGGCCGGTTCGGGTCCAATTGCCAACGGAAATAACGAAATGACTATCAGAAAAAACAGAAGTGGGTTAACGATTTCGGCGCGTTGACGGAACGCCAAAGTCACATCTTTACGATAAACAGCGACAAATAAATGCCAATAAGAATGCTCAACCTTCATTAATGGCGGTACTCCAGAGCCAGGGTTTTCAGGGAGCTGAACTGAGTGGTCAGATCCTGGTGGGTCGTCAGTAAAATGGCGCCGCCATTTGCCAAGTGCGATTCAAACTGCCGTTGCAGCAGCGCCACGCCTTTTTTATCGAGTGCAGTGAAAGGCTCATCAAGGATCCACAAGCGGGCCTTATTCAGCCATAACCTGACCAGCGCAACCCGGCGTTGCTGTCCTGCCGACAGGGTTCGCACCGGCACGTCTTCCAAACCCACCAGTCCAAGCTGACCTAATAAGGGGTAAACTTCATCCTCGTCAGCCCCGTAGCCATGTACCTGCAACCAGTATTGTACGTTTTCGTAGGCCGTCAATTGCTGATTCACCCCGGTTTTATGACCGATAAACAGCAAGGACTCTGCAAAGGTGTCGTAATCGCGACTGATATCCTGGCCTTCAAAACAGATTTGACCTTCGTCGGCTCGGGCGAAACCCGCAATGATACGTAATAAAGACGTTTTACCTGCACCATTTGGGCCTTCAACTTGCATGATTTGACCCGCCTGAAGCGAAAAACTCAATGACTCAAACAAACAGCGGTCCTGTTTAACACACGTGACGGACTTTATCTCTAGCAAGGCGCGACTCTCTGACGCTAAAAAATTGGGCGTTAGTCTATCATAATGGTAGGGTAATACGAATAATTGGATGCGACCGATCAACGAAAATTTGATTTAAAATAATGAATAAGCCGACGATTTCTATTCAAAACAATGCAAATTTAGCCACTTCACAGCTTAATGAGCGCGGATCATCAGCAAACCCCACCCAGGCAGCTGAACAAACCTTCAATGCGCGCAACCTGGTAATAAAACCCGACAGCATTCAGATGGAAGTCACCATAGATGGTCGCTGGCAAGGCGTACGACTGGCGAGCCAGAGCCAGTTACAGCAGCCACTCAAACTCCCTGAAGCCGAAGTAAAACTCAGTGCTGACGGTACCTTACTGACGGTCAGCACCCCGGAATTAAAACTGCAAATAAAACCCGCGCAAACGTTACTGAGCCTGTTAAGTTTGATCAAAGGGCTGGGTGGCCAAAGCGCCTTGCAGCTCGACGCACAACTCAAAGGCAGCAATCAGGCGACTTTAATGCTGGACAAAATTGGTCTGGCGTTACCCGTTCCCCCGGCCCTGGCTGACTTACTCAAACAGGAAAATAAACTCGTCGCGAATCTGAGTACCCGGCAGAATACCCTGCTGCTACAAATTTTTAATGCCTTCGGTGATGAGCTGATGAAAGCGCCAGTAAGTAAACACAAACTTACTTCTTTACTTGCCCAACTTGGTAACCAGGAACAGCCCAAGATTAAACTGGGTCGCAACAGTGCGACACTCCAGCTTGCCAACCAGCAGGTTGAAGTAAAAACCCCACATTCAGAGAGTGGACTGAAACTTAATAGCTGGTTTAACGCCCAGTTAAAAGCACAACCTGACGGGTTGCAAATCGGTGTTGCTAAGCAGTCAACACAGGTTAAGCTGAGCACATCGTTGCAACAGGCCTTGCCCAACCTGGCCACACACCGTTTTGCCGCAGATCTGGAGCAGGCAACCAGCACCGCCGCAGGATCCAAGTCGACACTGAATTACGACAAACCTTTGCTCAATGTGTCGATGGCAGACATAAAACAGACGGTTAAACAAGCCATAGGTCAGTGGCTGTCACGGCCCTTTTTCAATGCAACACCCGCTCACTCTGCTAACAGCACGCCTCTAACACAGGCCACCACGCAAGCGCCACAAGCCAAACCTCAATCACCCAGCGCCATTTTGCCTCAGATAGCCGCGAATAATACCGCCCTAGTTCTGAAAAGTATGACGCCGGTACACAGTCAGCCTTTATTGCAGCTGCTCGATAGCGTAGAGCAAGTATTTACTAACATAACAAAGACAAGCCACACTAAAGACAGCTTGGTTGCACCGTCTGCTGCAACCAAAAACACTCCAGCTGCTGAACGCGGCGTGCCGCCGACACCAACAACCAGCCATCAAAGCAAGTCGACTCAAGCATCACCGCAAACGACTGCGGCATTAAGCAGCACGGCCCCTGCCACAGAGACTAAAAACCCGCCAACCTCTGGTCACTCTGTAAATGACAAACCGGTGACCTCAGCCCCGCCTGCGGCCTTAGCGTCCAACGCCTTTACCCAGCGCCTGGCACTGCTACAGCAGGTATTTTCGGCTGTCGTACCTCAGCAGTCAAAACCGTACAATGCCCAGCAGATAATCAACCCACAAGTACAACAAGCCATGGCTTTAGCAGAAAGCGCAACTGATAAGCCTGTTAAAGCTGAGATACCAGGCAAACCCCTTGACCATCTGCAAGGCCAGATGAGTCAGACAAAGGCAGAGCAACTGGCCACAGCAAAGCCCAGTTTATCTTTGCCTATTGCCCAGATCCTGAGTAAAACCTTACGCCAGGCTGAGGCAGCCCCAAATCAATCGGGCCCACCGCTGCAGCAGAAGCTCAGTGAAACCCTGTCAGCAACCCAGCAATTTCGTAACCCACAGTCTGCCGACCTGATGCGCCTGGTCCATCAGGCCTTCAGTAAGATGATGGACGAAACGCGACACTCACCAGAGCAAGTGAGTCATGAGCTGTTTGCCCGGCTTCCCGCTTTGGCCAGCCAGCTTCAACCTGCCCTGCCCAATAGCAGCTTTGCACAGGCGCTGGACAAGCTCATAGTAACCTTATTGGGCACCCAACTCGCCGCCAAAACTCAGACTATGACGCCGCAAACCAGCATAGAGCAGCGCGTTGCCGCGTTGGTTGAAACGCTGCAACCCGGCACCAAGCTCTCTGCGCCCAGTCAGTTTATTCAGGCGGTAACTCAACAGGCACAGTCAAGCCTGATGGACGACCTGGCACTGCTGCAAAACAACCTGGCTACGAATGCCGGCCCGGCACCGTTGGCACAGAAATTTGACAGCGAGAGCCAGTTGCTGATCAACTTGTTTATGCCGCTCAAATTGCCACAGGAATGTCGCCAAAGTGAGCTACAGATTGGCAAATACAAGAAACCGGCCAAAGCCAATATGCCGGAAAAACAAGTCTGGTTTGTGCGGCTCAACTTTGATTACGCTAAACTCGGCCAGTTAAGCGTTCAGGCTGAGTTGATGGACAAAGCCGTTGACTGTGAGATAGTGGGTGACAGCCCCTCTGTCTGCCAGCTGGCACAGCCGCACCTGGATGCGCTGCGTAGCAAACTTGCCGCACATGGTCTGCAGGTTGGTGAAATCGAATTGCGCGAAGATGCCTCGCAGGTAAAGCGCTTTTACGACAGCCATGCCATCGTCAGTATTCAGGTGTAACTCAATTTTTACTGCCCAAGATCAAAAGAAAATCGACCTGCTTTCACTTTTGCTTAGATGTTCTACGTTTATAGCGCAAGAATTCACTTGCCTAACACTACATCACATATGCAAAGGAGAACGCTATGTCTTCACATCATCCGCACCTTGGCTGCGCCTGTTGTAATTACCAGCTGTTTGGTCATGCAGTACAAGGGGATAGCAGCCAATCAGAAAAAGGGGTTTTCAATCTCGATAAATTACTGATTGCCGCAGAGCACTATATCGATGATTACATTACCAATAAGTTTGTCAGGCCACCCCAGCAACACAAGATTTTTTTCGGTGGTACCATCCGGACACTTGAAAACGGCGATGTAACCAAGACCGTTGAAGCGGTGGTCATCAAGCATGGTCAGATTGTCCACACGGGCAGTCGGGATCAATGTCAAAGCCTGTACCCAGACGCTGATCCGGAAGATTTACAGGGGGCGTGTCTACTACCCGGACTGATAGAACCCCATGTCCACCTGACACCCACAGCCTCCTTTAACGCCTGGGTGCAGCTGGCACCGTTCAGAAAAGGGGTTGAAAGTGGCGGAGATGGTGACGACCAATATCTGATAGGCAGGGATTACAACAAACAGTCGGTATGCACGACTTTGATTGAAGCCGCCCGAGAGTTGCCAAAAAACCGTAAATGGCTGTTAGCTTTTGGCGTCGATCCCAGTCAATTCAACCCCATTACGACAACGTCTGCTGACGGAGCAGTGAGTCCAACTCCCTGGCAGGACTTCACAAAAGATGACCTGGATAAAATCAATGATCAGGCTGGCAGAAAAGACCTGTGCATTTTTATTATGAATGCATCCGGCCACGTTGCTTACGTCAATACCAATGCACTGAATGCAACCAAGCAATCCACGAGTGGAAACGGTATATTGCTGGAATCAGATGAGATAGGTCCAGTCATTAAAATTGCTCTGGAGCAGTACTTTTTGGAGCACCCTAAAGGTTTTACGGACCTATTTGGTAATCTACAAAAGATTTTTAAACTCGCGTTGTCAAGGGGCGTAACCCTGATGTGGGATGCCGCGCTCGGTGCGTCTTTAAAAAATGCGGAACTGGAGATATTGAGCAAGATGGCCACCAGTGGCCTTGCCGGGTTACGACTGGGCGGTGCATTGTTTTATACCTGCCCCGATCAGTGGACTAAGATCACCCCAACCAAACCTGCCCATTACCATACAGACTGGTTCAATATTGCTAATGCAAAAATCGTCAGTGATGGGTCTAATCAAGGTCTGACCGGGTATCAGCTTACCAAGTATCAATTCCCAGACAGCAATATCAATGACACTTACCCCAATGGCGTATGGAATTTCAACCCGCCCGGAGGCGAAGCGGATCATGAAGTAGAGTCTCCATTCAGGGTCCTTGTGACCGAATTAGTCGAGCGGGGCTGGCCGTTGATGATCCACGCCAATGGAACGCATGCCATAAACAACACCATCCTGGCTTATCGTGATGTACTCAACAACCAGGAAAAATCAGGCCTAGAAAAACGCCACCGTATCGAGCACGCTTCTTTACTGAGTGACCAAAACTTAGCTGATATGGAATACCTTGGGCTGTCACCGAGCTTCTTGATCGGGCATGTGGGTTACTGGGGTTACACTTTCAAGCATAAAGTGTTTCCTGAGCAGCCAGTGGTTGAACACCTGGACCGTACAGCCTCCGCAAGCCAGCACGCACTTCGCTATACCCTACACAGTGACCATTTTGTCTCTCCTATTGGACCACTGCGTATGATGGAACAAGCGGTAACCCGCATGATGGAAGACGCCCCGGAAGAGGCCTATCGAAATGGTCACCCACCTATCCTCAATGAGCAGGAGTGTGCAACTATGGCGCAGGCACTGCGTGCCGCAACCTATGATGCCGCCTGGCAATGTCATATGGATCACCTGATTGGGGAGCTGGTCGTGGGTAAACAAGCCGATCTGACGATACTTGATGAAGATCCCTTAACACGTCCCGCCGAAGGGCTGAGGGATGTGCCAGTTTATCAGACCTGGGTGAATGGCCGACTGTGTTATCCGCGCTAAATTGTTTGCCCTTATCCGGCCGTTTATCCGGGTAAGGGCTCGTAAACTAATGGCCTCCCCGCGTGTTACATGCTACTTTGATAAAAGTGATGTGTATGTAGTTGAACCTTATGGAACAAAAAACCGCCATTGGCTTGTTATATGAAGCCGGTAAGTCACCCGAAGTCGTCTGTAAGGGCTTTGGCGAACTGGCCGAAGAGATCATTGCACTCGCCAAAGAAAAAGACATCATGATCCACGAAGATGCGACACTCGTTCAGACGCTCAGTCAGCTCGACCTGCACGAAGAAATCCCCAAAGAACTCTATTATGTGATTGCAGAGCTCATCGCTTTTTCCTACGTTTTGCGTGGTAAATTTCCTCCAGGTTGGAAACACTTTCAGGGCAAATTGAATATCAAAGCCTGAGCATGCCATTATCAAACACCACATATCGAAATGCGCGCGTCTTGCTCACGCTCCAGGCCCCTCTGCACCGCATATAAATTAACGACATCTCATTTAAAATCCTGACATATATCGTAATTTTTTCTTTTCCTGGCGTGTCACTGACTGAGTTTGTCGGTCAATTGAATGCGCCTGCTACCCGGCTTTTATAAGCTTGCTGCGTCCCACAGGACATATCCCGTAAAACAAAAACGGTAGAGGAAAATACCATGTCACGCATCAAACTATTCATAAATACAGCGCTGGTGATTGGCGCTTTGGGTACTCTGGCAACTTCAGCTTCGGCCGAAGCAAAGCGCTTCAGAGTCAAAAACTGCACAACTATTGAGTGGGTGCAAGTAGCCTCTTACAACAGTTCAGACAGCTCGATGTTTTCACCCCACAGTAAAAAGCAAGTTAAGTCCGGAGAAACTGCACAGCTAAAATGTGACTCAAATCGTTGTCGCTTCGATGTACAGGACACACGGTTTAGTTACCGCAAGGGGAAGATTGGCAAACGAAAATGGCTAAAACTGGACATTACCCGACATGGTAATATGCAAAACTATTACTACGTCTCTGTGAGTAAAAATGAGCCACAGTGCTAATAGCTAACCACACAGGGCAGACTCGTCAATGTGCTTCCCTGTGTCACTCAAACGAAAACAACTCAAAGTATTCCTGATGAGCAAAGTCGCATTTATCGCCGTAGTGAGTCTGGTTATTCATGGACTCATGGCACTCAACTGGGTAACGCCCACCACGCAACCGATCACATCAAATAATCATACTTGCCATAGTGTTGTCCGTGCGCCCATTGACAATCATGTTGTTCAACAACCAGTGCCAACGGATCAGAAAAACACGGTTAAGCAACCCAACATCATGCTTGATCCACAAACAGCCCAACTCGCTTCAGTGCCCTCTGCTCAGCTGATCGGTCAGTCGCTCACAAATCTGAAAGACGAGCTGAATAAACGCTTCGCCTCCACTGAACAACCCCATGATTTACTGACCTTAACTGAGCAAGCGTCACTCTTAAAACAACCAGAGTTACTCTTCGGGCATGCGAATAAGATTCTGAACCAATCACAAGCACTTGATGCCCTGTTACAAGAAGATTTACTGATCTCACTGGAAAATGTACTGCAACCTGAACATCTCGATGCGCTCATACCTTATCTGACATCACAACACGAAGATGTGCAGGAGGAAGCGTTAGTGAGATTACTGGAAATCAAGGATGCACCTCGGATTGAACAGCACCTGAGTTATCTGGCCAACTATGGGTTAACCCTTTGGGTGAGAGAAGAAGCCGAAAAACAGCTCACGATGCTGCATACTCGTTTGCCAGTGAAAGCCTTACCTTCAGAATGATCGGGCAGCTTGGCCTGAACTCCATTTTTGTTACACACTTTTGCGCAATGCTATTCTGGGTTACTTTTTTAATAACTGAATTTCATCGCTGAGACATTATGGACGCTGCACAGAACCCCTTCATCACCGTAAGTCATACCCGGATGCAAACCATCATCAACGCGGTGGGTATACTGGGTCTGGTTGTACACGCCTTACTGATAGTCGATTTCATTATTTTGGCGATCCCCGAGCTGGTTGCACTGGAAGTGTGTAGCACCATTGCCTGGTATGTTGCACTGCGATTAAATCGCACGAATAACACGTCAGGTGCCGTATTGCTGATGGTCGGCGAGGTGCTTGTCCACTCCACAACCGTTGTCCTCTTTCTGGGTTTGGCACCCGGATTCCAACATTATTTATGGGCCGCAGTCCCCTTTATCCTGTTTTACCGGAAAATTCCGTTGTGGGGAATAGTCACCTGTACGGTGTCTTGTATGGGGCTATTTGTTGCGTTTTACCTATTTGCTCAGGACATTGAGTATACATATGCCTATTCAGAACTGCTGCCCTATATTCATGTATCCAATCTGATCATTGCGTTTATGGCACTGGGTCTCACCTGCTTTCATTTTTACAATGCCACCATGGAAGCAGAGCATGAAATTGCCAAGATGGCAGCAGAGAAAGTGCAGCTAACCGAAGCAGCACTTGCAAAGAAAAACACCTTTTTCGCCAACGTCTCCCATGAGTTCAGAACCCCGTTAACGCTTATAACAGGCCCCCTTGAATCCATCATCACAAGCTCTGAGACACCGGAAAAGGCTGCACTGACAAGAATCCTGAGCAACGCAAAGCGCCTGCAAAGATTAGTAGAACAAACCTTAGAGCTGACCAAATCTGATTTCATCCTGCCTGAGGATAAGCATACACTGGCGCTAGACAGTATCTCAGAACAAATAACCGCTGCTTTTATCGCCCTGGCTAGGGAAGAAAAGATAGACATTCAGTGCCATACGCACAGCGACTGCCTGGTTGATATACCAATACAAGATGCTGAAGCCATCCTCTGTAATTTGATATCCAATGCAATTAAATATTCTAAACCTGACAGCGAAATACAGATCCGGTGTGAACAGGTCGACAATACCGTGCAGCTTAGCGTCAGCGACGCCGGCATTGGCATTGCGCCACAGGATCAACACCGTATTTTTGAACGTTTTGTGCGTCTTGACACAGATTTAGCTAACACAGTTGCGGGCACTGGCATTGGCCTTGCTCTCGTCAAAGATTTGGTGCAGCGCGCACATGGTCACATCACAGTGTGTAGCGATGGTGTTTCGGGAACGCAGTTCACCGTCACCTTGCCACTGAGCAACAACACGTCCAATACAAATTATCCTTTGCAAATAAGCGATGTGGTTGCTTTGGAGCAAGCTAATCTGCAACATCAAATCACACCCAGTGCGCCGCAATGCCCTGATGAAGATGTACAACATCAGCCCAGCATACTGATTGTCGAGGACAATCCTGATATGCGTGCTTACATAGCGGATTGCCTGCACGGCACATACCAGGTGTTGTTTGCTGATGAGGGAGAAAACGGTTTCAACCTGGCAAAAACACATGTGCCCGATCTCATCTTGACTGATCTGATGATGCCAAATGTGGATGGATTTCAGTTAGCACAAAAACTGCGTGAAGAACTCACAACCTGCCATATCCCAATACTCATGCTCACAGCAAAGGGCGACGAAGACAGTCAGACACTAGCCTGGAAAATGGACATTGATGCATTTATGAGTAAGCCTTTTAATGCAGAGCGATTACGAACCCGGATCCATAACTTGCTCAACATACGCAGCCTAATCAGTCAAAGAGTGGGCGAACAACCTAGCGCCCTTACCTCTAACATAACGCATCGTGAAAGGTACGCAGGGATCAGTAGCAAAGATGCTCAGTTTATCGACCAGCTAGAGCACTGGATGGCTGCACATTTTGCAGAGCAAAGCTTAACGATCAAATCACTTCTGCCCACGGTTGCCATGAGTGAACGTCAGCTACAAAGAAAGTTTAAAGCCCTGTTAGGGCAGACTTTTTCTGAGTACGTCAAAAAATTCAGGCTCAATAAAGGCGCCGAAATGCTTGCAAGTGGTATGAGTGTGACTCAGGTTGCCTTTGAATGCGGTTTTTCGTCGCAAAGCTACTTTAGCCTGTGTTTTAAAGCACAATATGGCGTCGCGCCTAGCCAGTTTCATCTGCAATCCGAGCGCCCTTAAGCGCTTTGAAGTCCATCCTGAATATATGAGCCCAGTTTAGCCCAGCAAGGAACCGTCTGGTGCCGGGCTCTCTTTAATCAGACCAATAAACTTACGCACTTTGAGGATATTCAGGATATCCCTGTGTACAAGCAACCAACAATCCAGTGTCCGGGGTCATGTAAGCCAAGCACGATCAACTGCTCGTACTGTGCAATTGCCTGTACCGTGGATACTGAGATACCCAAGCTCTGGTGTAATGCAGCCGTGATAATCTGCGCAGCCGAGCTGGAAAGTGAGATATTTTCGACTGCTGCATGCGTATGGATCCACTCGTTCCAGGGTAATACCAATTTGCTTAATTAAGTGGTCTATTTTGAGGCGAGAAAATAGGGTCGATAACAAGGCAAAAATTTTGCTATTTAGTTGTTCTAAATAAGAAAAATTTGTGTTGATGCAATGTGTCGGCAGTCGGCATACCATAACTGTCAATATACGTTTGCACTGGGCGACATTGCAGATGTTGGCGAAACCAAACTAGGCTACCTGGCGGTTGAGCAAGGCAAGTAGCAGGCAGGCTTGATCACACACCAATATCGCGGCAAACAAGTCAAACCCTATAAACGAGTGGCGTTTATAGGGTTAGTGCCCACTGGACAGTGGGCCGGAGTGGTGCAATTGCCCTTTATGGTGTCAACCTGTAAGGCATTGGTTAATATTCAACAAAAAGATCTGTTTATCAGTAAAACGTTTAAGGCCTTCTCAGCCTGAGGAAAGGCAGCCAACGCACAGCCAGTTTATTCATGCCGGTTCGTCGTTGGCTGACAATGAGCAACCATCTCATTGTTTGTTATGTAGGGACATTAACAGTTCTGCTTCAGCGCGAGGCAGTTCACACTCTCGCATTATCTCTTCAATGTCGGCGCCCAGTTCGACCATCTTGACCGCGCGGGAATAAATCTTCGCATCAGGATCGTCATACTTTTGAGCGGCCTGTTGCTGGGCAAGATCCTTGGCATAATTTTCACAAGCAACCAGACGCTTACCAATACTCAGGACACTGGCGCGAACTTCTGCAATTTCGCTACGTAGGATAGCAACTTGTTCATTTTCACGCTTGAGGTGCTGAAGCAACTTACCATGTTCGTTATTTTGCTTTTGTACTTTTTTGCTTAGCGCAAAAATAAACCCCAAGCACACTAAACACAGCAGGCTTGAGGCGATTACTAGGAGCAATAAAATCTCGTTTTGGGTTACTGCTTGCACGGGTTAAATATGGCTCAACTCATCCCACTCATCATCACTGAGTAGTTTATTTAAATCAACCAGGATCAGCAGCTCACCTTCACGGTTAGAAACACCCTGAATGAATTTAGCGCTTTCTTCTGTGCCAATATTTGGTGCACTGTCAATCTCAGAGCTGCGTAGATACACTACCTCAGCAACACTGTCGACCAGAATACCAACAACTTGCTTTTCTGCCTCGATGATCACGATACGAGAGTTGTCTGTGACCTCAGAGCTTGGTAGCCCAAAACGAGAGCGGGTATCGAT
The DNA here is from genome assembly GCF_022347845.1 of Pseudoalteromonas sp. McH1-42. NCBI lineage: Bacteria > Pseudomonadati > Pseudomonadota > Gammaproteobacteria > Alteromonadales > Pseudoalteromonadaceae > Pseudoalteromonas > Pseudoalteromonas sp. McH1-42. The sequence continues at coordinate 71,383 of NZ_JAKRFU010000021.1, forward strand.
GACAGTCACAACATTACCACGTAGATTGATGATACCAAGCACATAGGTTGGTGCACCTGGTACAGGGGCAATCTCGGTATAGCGTAATACTTCCTGCACCTGCATTACGTTAATGCCGTAGGTTTCATCCTCTAGCTTATAGGTAACCCACTGAAGGACTTCATCATTACTATCTGCATTTTTATCAGCCGAAAGTATTCTCTCTTGACTCATGATTTTACTCCAGTTAGATGCTAGCTACTGCTCTCGGCTATCGAGGCCATGCTCTAGCAATCGATTTAAATTCTCAACATCTATCAGTGCGCACATTTTTTCTTTAATGACGCCCGCCAGCCATGGCCTTTTGCCATCGGCTGTTCGCCATTTCACATCTTCTGGCTTCAACGTAATATTATTGACCAGATTTTCGGCTAACAAACCCCACTGACTATCGCCCAGCATAATCAAGTACTGGTAGTCCAGGTTCTCTTCCAGCTCGGGCGTGAATTTTTCCGGCATCACCCAACGGGCTGTATCCACCACATTGAGTTTTTCTTCCCGGTTAAGCATCACACCTTTAAACCATTTTGGCTTACCAAACAATTGATTAACTTCAGTAAGCTGATGTATACCACCCAGTGACTTCAATGGCACAGCCAAAGTAAGCCCCGCTACTTCGAAAAACAGCGCCTGAAATTCATTTTCTAGATAAGCATCACGCGCGCGAGCTGGCACAGCCTGCTCAGCTTCTTCTTTGATAATAGTAGTATTTTCAGTTATCTCAAGATCATCGGCCGGGGTTATTACCTGCACGTCCTGAGCGGTTTCCTGCTCAACAACGGGTTCAGTCGGAGGTTCCGCAATGGGTTGCTCCGCGAGTGCTTCAGTATGAGCAGTCTCTGAGCGCTCAACAACACTGGGAGCTGCGGCATTGTCTTCCTGTGCTTCAGGCACAGACTCCAACAATTTAGCCACAGGTGCAAGCGCGACTTCATCTTCCTCTTCTTCGCGTAACAAGGCACCCAGATACTGTTTCATGACCTGTTCATTGGCAAACAGATGCTTACTCATTACTACCTCTATCAACTTCTGCAAGGTGTTCTAATAAGGCACGATATGCATAGACGCCACGTGATTTAGGGCAATACTGCACCGGCACTTGCTGCGCTAAACTAGCATCTCTGAACTTGGTATCAACCGGGATCACACCAGGCCAAACTTTATCCTGATAAGTCTCTACCAAAGACTTATAGGCTTCGAGAGATGCTTTAGTGCGCTTATCATACATAGTTGGCACTATAGTATATTGATATTGCTTGGAATGCGAACTTTGCATTAATGACATTGTCCGCATCATACGATCCAGCCCTTTCAATGCCAGAAACTCTGTTTGTACCGGGATGAGAATGCGCTCGCTTGCAGCGAGAGCATTCACCATAAGCACACCAAGTACAGGCGGGCAATCCAAAATGGCATAGTCATAATGCTCACTGATCTTGGCAAGCGCCTTTTTCAGAATGAGCCCCATCCCCGAGCGATTGCCCATGCTGCGATCCAGTGTCGCAATAGCCATAGTCGCCGGTAATATGTCGAGATTCTCGATAGTTGAAGGACAAAGCGCCTGAAGAATTTCTTCGCTGGCCATATTTGAACCGCGAATGAAAATATCGTACACACTGACTTCTAACTCTTCCGAGTCAATGCCAAAGTAGTATGTTAATGAGGCATGCGGATCTGTGTCTATCAATAATACACGTTTCCCCTGGAGCGCCAGGATCCCGCCGAGACTAACTGTGGTGGTGGTTTTACCCACCCCGCCTTTTTGGTTCGCTACCGTCCAGATTTTCACGTTATTTTTTTATTCCTTCGGCCAAACACAGATCGCATTCAGACTAACATCAATTATGCGCAGCCTATTTCTTTGTTTATTCTCAGTGCGACATCCTGCAAAGCGATATCTTCAGTTGAAATTCCGGCGCTTGCAACAGCTTGTGGCATGCCGTACACCACACAGGTTTTTTCATCCTGTGCCCAGATAGTCGCACCGTTTTGTTTCAACATTCTGGCACCGTCTCGCCCATCCGCACCCATACCAGTCAGTATCACCGCGAGCACATCTCCGTTATATGCTTTGGCTGTACTGGCAAAAGTAACATCTACACTGGGTTTATAGGTAATACGTGGGCTGTCATCCTCAAACACCTTTAAGGTTTTACTACCGCCTCTGGCTTCAACCAACATCTGCTGGCCTCCCGGCGCCAAATAAGCGACACCTGGTTGCAAACGATCCCCCTGCTCCGCTTCTTTTACTTTGATTTTGCACAGACTATTCAGACGTTGCGCAAACGCTGGCGTAAATGCTGCTGGCATATGCTGGATCAATAAGATAGGGTGCGGAAAATTTGCAGGCAACTGAGTTAAAATGGTTTGCAGTGCAACCGGGCCACCGGTAGATGTACCGATAGCAACAATTTGATACTTTTTGCCAGACGCTTTGAACGACGCACCTGAACTTGGTGTGTCTGATGCAGGACGTGAAAAAGTTCGATCTGGTTGTGCAATTGGCTTAGCTGCAGGACGCAGGCCTGAAGATGCACTTGGCGCGCTACGTGTTGGTGAAGGTGCAGGTGCTGATGACGAACCAATAGGTCGGGTAAAGCGGCTCACACGACGTCGGCCAATTTCTTTGACCTTGTTCTGTAAAGAGCGGATAGCTTCTTCACTGTTACGGGCAATATCTTCAAACTTCTTCGGTAAGAAGTCGACCGCACCGGCATCCAGCGCGTCTAACGTCGCGCTGGCTCCTTCACGGGTCAATGACGAAAACATCAGAATGGGAGTGGGGGAACTCTGCATTATCTGCTTTACTGCGCTAATCCCATCCATTACCGGCATTTCCACGTCCATTGTGATGACGTCTGGCCTCAGTTTAGCAGCTTTATCAACCGCTTCCTGACCATTTACCGCAAAGTCAATCACTTTGATTTCAGGATCTTTTTCTAGTATTTCACTCACTCGACGACGAAAGAAGCTCGAGTCATCTACAACTAATACTTTAACTGCCATTGGCATTGCTCTTTTATTCGTTACAGATCCGAAAAGTGGTGTCTTTGACACCACTTTGTCGGTATAAATGCGCCGGGAATTTACTTGCCGGCGTAATATTTTAACATGCTGGGGACGTCCAGAATCAGCGCGATGCCACCATCAGATGTGATAGTCGCGCCAGCCATACCCGGAGTACCTTGCAATAAGGCATCAAGCGGCTTAATCACCACCTCTTCCTGGCCTATCAGAGAGTCAACCACAAAGCCTACTTGCTTAGTACCCATCTGGACGATTACCACGTGCCCTTCTGCTTTCCGGGCGCCTCTGTCAGCACCTTTTACTAACCAGTGCTCCAGATAAAACAATGGAATTGCTTTTTCACGCACTATGATAGTCAATTGACCATCAACCACGTTGGTCTTGGTCAAATCAAGGTGGAATATTTCACTTACCCCAGCCAGCGGCAGTGCAAATGTTTGCTGACCAATCATCACCATTAGTGTTGGCAGAATGGCCAATGTCAGTGGCACTTTAATTTCCAGTATGGTACCCACACCCAGCTCTGACTGAATGTTGACGGAACCATTTAATTGGGTGATTTTAGTTTTGACCACGTCCATACCAACACCTCGGCCAGAGATGTCAGAAATTTGTTCTTTGGTTGAGAAACCTGGTGCGAAGATCAGATTGTAGGCTTCATTATCTGACAAGCGACTTGCCTGGTCAGAATCAATAACCCCTTTGCTTATCGCAATCTTCTTCAACTTCTCCGGGTCCATACCTGCACCATCATCACGAATGGTCAGCAGAATATGATCACCTTCCTGAGAGGCTGATAAGGTCACAGTACCGGTTCTTGATTTACCTGCAGCTTCACGAACATCCGGCATTTCAATACCATGGTCCACTGAGTTACGAACCAAGTGAACCAAAGGATCCGCAAGGGCTTCTACCAGGTTTTTATCCAGATCGGTGTCTTCCCCTTCCAGCACCAGACTAATGTCTTTCTTAAGGCTACGAGCCAAGTCCCGAACCACTCGAGGGAAACGACCAAACACTTTCTTGATTGGCTGCATCCGGGTCTTCATCACCGCGCCCTGAAGGTCTGCGGTCACCACATCGAGGTTGGAAATGGCTTTACCCATGGCTTCGCTGTTAGAGTTATTGGCTAAGCTAACCAACCGGTTACGCACCAATACCAGCTCACCGACCATATTCATGATCTCATCCAGGCGCTTAGTATCAACCCGAACGGTTGTTTCTGCCTGTGCTGCTGGTTTTTTCGCGGCGGCTTTATTGTCGGCCGCAGGCTTGCTCTCAGCTGCTGGTTTAGCAGGTGCCGGTTTGGCAGCAGGTGCGGGCGCCTTAGCCGCTGGTGCAGCTGGTTTAGGCTCAGATTTAGGAGGTGCTTTGGGCGCTTCTTTCGGCGCTGCTGCTACTTCCTCTTCCGTTGATTTTGGTGCTTGCCCTTTTCCGTGCAACTCATCCAGTAATGCTTCAAATTCGTCATCATTGATTTCATCGTCATCACCGCCAGATGCTTTCGGCGGCTCTGACGCTGCAGGTTGGGTCGGCGCCTTAGGCTGCTCAGCTGGCGCTTGTTCTGGTGTCGCACCAAATTTTCCGACTCCATGCAACTCATCCAGCAAGCTGTCAAATTCATCATCGGTAATGTCGCCATCATCGCTGCTTGATGGAGCCGGTGTTGCACTCGGTGCGGCAGGTTCTTGCGATGCGACTGAGGGTCCATTACCTGAGCCATGTAACTCATCGAGCAAGCTCTCAAATTCTTCTTCAGAAATCTCGTCTATGCTGTCAGCACCGTCACTTGCAGGTTCATCAACAGGATCTGCTGGCGCATCGAACAGCACATCATCAGCACTGGGTGTCGCCACAACCGGTTCAGGCTCAGGCTCTGCTGCAGCGGGTGCATCAATCACTTCGTCTTCTGACTGTGGCTGACTGAGCTGATGTAAAACTTCCAATAAGTGTGGATCAGCGGGGTCTGGTTGCTCTCTGTTTTGAATACACGAGAACATTTCATTGATGGTATCGAGTGATTGTAAAATCACATCCATCAATTCTGGTGTTACCTGACGCTGCCCCTGACGCAGGACATCAAACACGTTTTCCGCACCGTGACAAGCATCTACCAGCTCAGTCATGCTAAGGAAGCCTGCGCCCCCTTTAACGGTATGGAAACCACGGAAAATCGCATTTAACAGCTCTTTATCTTCCGGGTTGTTTTCTAGTTCGACAAGCTGCTCAGATAACAGTTCGAGTATTTCCCCAGCTTCAACAAGAAAGTCTTGTAAGATATCTTCATCGACTTCAAAGCTCATTCGCATACTCTCCTATTAGAAGCCCAAACTAGACAACAGGTCATCAACTTCATCCTGCCCGGATACGACATCATCTCGAGACTCAGCGTCCAAAATTGGACCCTCAGGACCTGATAACTCATCAGTAACGGCGGGGGCTTTAGTTTGTGCCTGTGGCTGGGCTGCAGTTTGTTGACTTTCATCTGCGCTGCCGAATACGGTCAACAAGTGAATTAGGCTGTCTTCAACTTCACGAACCAACTCAATGACACGCCGGATAACCTGTCCGGTTAAATCTTGATAATCTTGTGCCATCAACACATTGGTCATCAGATTTTGTAATTCATCTGTACGGCCTTTTGACGACTGCATAAAACTGTCAAGATCGTGGCACAAGGATTTGAACTCTCCAAGCTGGATATCCCGGCTCATTAATCTGTCCCAGGTGGGCTTAATTTCAGAGAGTTCATCGGCTAGTTCTTGGGCTAAGGGAAGACTTGCTTCTACGGCATCCATGGTTTTATTGGCAGCGCTTTCGGTCATCTCCATGACGTAATTAAGGCGCTGCTTGGCATCTGGAATGGCTTCTGTCGTGAGATCAGATAAACGGGTATCTAACTCAAAGTTCTTCAACGATTCATGAAGTTGTCGAGTTAGCTTGCCCACTTCAGCAAAAAGCTCTGATTGTTCTTTATTGGTGGCCTCAATTAATATCTCATCAGCCTTTTCCTGCTCACCTTGTTCAAGGTATTCAACGAGCAGTTTAGCCTGTTCCAGAGTTATCTGTGGCACAGAAGATGTTGACATAAGCCTACCCTTATCAATACTAGCCTAAACGTTCGAACACTTTTTCTAGTTTGGTTTTCAGGGTACCTGCCGTAAACGGTTTAACGATATAACCATTAACTCCAGCTTGGGCAGCAGCTACGATTTGTTCTTTTTTCGCTTCCGCTGTAACCATGAGTACTGGGATGTGTTTAAGCTTATCATCAGCACGAATTGCACGAAGCAAATCGATACCTTGCATGCCTGGCATATTCCAGTCAGTTACGACGAAGTCGAATTCCTGATTTTGCAACATTGGAAGTGCCGTACTGCCATCATCAGCCTCTTGAACATTGGTAAAGCCTAAGTCTCTTAGCAGGTTTTTGATTATTCTTCTCATCGTAGAAAAATCATCAACCACGAGAATTTTCATGTTCTTATCCAAAACTTCCTCCGGTGAGGTTTGAACCTATATTGTAAAACTAACTCTAATTGATCCAGTCATTGACCTTCGCACGAAGCTTGATCATTGCTTGACCGTGAATCTGACTCACTCGAGATTCGCTGACCTCTAAGATCGCACCAATCTCTTTTAAATTCATCTCATCGTTATAATACAAAGACAACACCAAAGCATCGCGCTCAGGTAAAGTCTTGATCGCATTGACTAACGATTCGTTAAAGCGCTCATTTTTAACATTATTGAATGGTTTGTCTAGCGCAAAATCGTTGCCTGCGGGAGAAATTACGTCTTCATCTACCCCCAAGTCTTCGATGCCGATCACTTTACTTGCATTGACATCATGTAAAATATGATGGTACTCATCTAGCGTAATATCAAGTTTTTCAGCGATTTCAGTATCTTTTGGTTCTCGCCCAAGCTGTGCTTCTAGCTCAGCAATAGCCTCTGCAACCATACGACCGTTTTTGTGTACCGAGCGGGGCGCCCAGTCACCACGGCGGATCTCGTCAATCATTGCGCCACGAATTCGAATTCCTGCAAAGGTTTCAAAACTTGCCCCTTTGCTCGCGTCAAAATTTTTGCAGGCTTCGATCAGTCCAATCATACCTGACTGGACTAAATCATCGAGCTGAACACTGGCTGGTAATCTGGCTAACAAATGACAGGCCACCTTTTTAACTAAAGGCGTATGACGTTCCACCACCTTATGCAGGTGGTCTGTCGTTTTATATCCCGCCATGCGGTTGACCGGTGAAGCCATCTTTAACCGTTTACCAATTGCTCAATAAAGAATTCCAAATGACCTGAAGGTTGGTGGGGAATGGGCCACTTGACAGCTTTGCTTGCCAGGCCTCTAAATGCCACAGCAGCAGGTGAATTAGGATAAAGCTCAACGATGGTTTTTTGACGACGCGAAGACTTACGCATATTTTCGTCAAATGGGATCGTTGCAACCAGCTCTAAAGCGACATCTAAGAATCGGTCTGTAACCTTGGACAGCTTAGCAAATAGCTCCTGCCCTTCTCTTAAGCTGCGTACCATGTTGGCCACAATTTTGAATTTGTAGACGCCATGTTCACGGCTTAATACTTTGATAAGCGCATACGCATCGGTAATAGAAGTCGGCTCGTCACACACTACAACCAGTACATCCTGTGCAGCTCGAGAGAAGCTCAGCACCATGTCTGAAATACCAGCCGCCGTATCGACGATTAAAATATCAAATTCGCTGCTCAGCTCACTGAAGGCACGGATCAAACCAGCGTGCTCCGCAGGCGTTAATTCGACCATATTTTGTGAGCCTGACGTTGCAGGCACGATACGGATCCCAGCCGGACCCTCTACCAAAATTTCGTCTAGCTCGCATTCGCCGGACAATACATGAGATAAATTCTTCTCGACCCTCAAGCCTAGCATGACATCACAGTTAGCCAGACCTAAGTCAGCATCAAGCACCAAGACCCGGTTACCCTGCTGTCCTAATGCGATGGCAGTGTTGAGGGATACATTGGTTTTACCTACTCCACCTTTACCACCAGTCACTGCGATTACTTTTACACTGTGGTTATTTTTTTGGTTCATTCTCCGCAGGCCACTTGCTTGATCTAAAACTGTATTAATCATACATTCCTACTGTCTGGGACGCCACTGGTACACGTCGCGAATGTTGTGCTTTTGTTCTCTTTAAATACAATTGCTCAGCCTTTTTGACTAACTTCTGAGCGTTTGCCACGCGAATGTCTTCAGGCACTCGCTGACCATTGGTAAGATACCCTATTGGCAGACGATTTTGAATCGCTATGCTAATTATCTCACCTAAACTTAGACTTTCATCAAGTTTTGTAAAAATACAACCACTTAAATTGACTTTTTTGAAGTGGTTTACGGTTTCTTGCAGTACATGCATCTGCGCAGTCGCACTTAATACCAGGTAGCTGCGAATGTCAACACGGCTACTACGCATCAGGGTGTTTAGCTGCTCCGTCAGACGCAAGTCACGCTGACTCATTCCCGCCGTGTCTATTAATATTAGACGCTTATTGCGTAAATGATAAAGAACCTCTGCAAGTTCATTGGCATCTTTTACTTGCTTAACAGGACAGCCGATGATCCGACCATAGGTCGCCAATTGCTCGTAAGCACCGATACGATAGGTATCCGTTGTGATCAGTGCCACATTGTCTGCACCATATTTCTGTGCGCCCAGCGCTGCTAATTTTGCAACTGTTGTGGTTTTTCCAACCCCTGTTGGTCCGACCATCGCATATACACCGCCCTGACGCAGAATATCGTTGTTTGTTGTATGCATTTGATTGACAACCATATTCAGCAGTGCGTTCCACGCTTCTTTACGAGAAACGTCATCAGGAATGAAGCAAGCCATCTGCTCTGCGACTTCCGCACCAATTCCCATGCCTTTAAGACGCTCAACCAGACAAGCGCGGGTTGGATCACGACGTGCCATTTCCTGATTCATCAGCCCAGACAACTGAAACTCGAGTAACTGGCGGATGGCGTTCATCTCATCACGCATAGAAGACATTTCATCATCGTTGGCTTTTTTCTGCGCCGCTGGTTCGTCACCAAAGCCCTGATCGAGGTCATCTCCAAACTCCCAGGAAGTGGCTGCATCACGGCCATCAAAGCCATGACTTTGCGCTTCATAACGCGGTTGACGTACAGCCTGGGGCGCTGCTTTTGCCGGTGCTTCGTTACGTTGCTGAGCGCCGAACATGTCATCGGTGTTAATGCCAGACTGAGAAAACATAGAAGCAAGCTCGGGCGACTTAGGACGAGGGGCTTGGCGCTCAAGCAAGGCTTCAAGACTGTCTGCAACCTGCGCCTGCTTCTGAGGCTCTGCGCGGCGAGGTTGAGGACGAACCATTCTGGCAGGCTGGCTGTAACTATGCTGAGCACTTTGCCCTGGGGCTGCCTGGCGAGGTGCAGCTTGCGCTGCGCTTTGCTGAGGAGCTGACTGCGCCGCCTGAGGCTGTGGAGCGGGTGTCCGATCATTGTCTACTGCAGCGACGATTTCAACGCCATCTGCCAGTTTCTTATTTGACATGATCACTGCATCTGCACCTAGCTCTTCTTTCACTTCTTTTAAAGCAGTACGCATATCTTTTGCAAAAAAACGTTTAATTTTCATGGTCAGCCCCTTCTAGTCCTCTACTGTCCAACTGAGCTCACTATCTTGATTTGTCTCTCATCCGGTACTTCCTGATATGACATCACTCTCAGTCCCGGTATGGTGTGTTTTACAAATCTTGACAGCACACTTCTTAACATACCTGAGGTTAATAAGATGGACGGCTCGCCGAGCATTTCTTGCGTTTGATGGGCTTCTCTTAATGAACCTTGAAGCCGCTCTGCAAGGCCTGGCTCTATGCCTGCCCCCTCATCACCTGCGTTCTGTAGAGACTTATGCAACATCTGTTCCAACTCGGGCGCCAATGTTATGACAGGGATTTCTTCAGCCCCACCTACCGCATCCTGAACGATCAATCGACGCAGTGAAATACGCACTGCAGCCGTCAGTACATCCGGGTCCTGACTGCGTGGACCGTACTCAACCAGGGTCTGAACAATAGAGCGCATGTCACGAATTGCAACGCCTTCATTCAGCAAGTTTTGCAGTACTTTCACAATCGTAGTGAGTGGCAAGATATCTGGTACCAGACCTTCAACCAGACGAGGATGACTCTTAGCCAGCATATCAAGCAGATTCTGCACCTCTTCATGCCCCAGCAGTAAAGACGCGTTATTGGTCAACAGCTGACTGATATGTGTCGCCACGACCGTCGCTGCGTCAACCACTGTGTAGCCCAGAGAATGTGCTTCATCTTTTTGCTCTGGTTTGATCCATACCGCTTCCAGGCCAAACGCAGGGTCTTTGGTCGCCACGCCATTAATTGGACCAAAAACCTGACCAGGGTTGATGGCCAGCTCATCACCATGCTTCAGCTCACCATCTCCAGAACCCACACCCATCAAGGTGATGCGATATGCATTTGGGTCCAGTTCCAGGTTATCGCGGATGTGGACGGGCGGTACCAAAAAGCCCAGTTCCTGAGATAGCTTTTTACGCACCCCTTTAATTCGATTTAACAGCTCACCACCTTGCGACTGATCAACCAGCGGGATCAGGCGATAACCCACTTCCAGGCCAATCACATCGACTGGCTGTACATCATCCCAGCCTAGCTCTTTTTGTTCCTGCTGTTGAGACGCAACCGCGCCACCTTTCGATTCTTCAGCTTCCTGTTCTTGTGCTTTAATTTTTTGTTGATGTGAGTAATAAGCCAGATATCCGATCAGGGCACCCAGACCGAGGAAGGCAACATGAGGCATACCAGGTACGAGTCCCATAACAATCAGGATCCCCGCAGCGATAGACAAAGATTTCTCATTGCCCAGCTGCTGCGTCATTTGCTCACCCATGTTGTGCGATTCATTCTGACGCGTCACCACAATCGCAGTACCAATCGACAGTAACAGTGAAGGAAGCTGGGCAACCAGACCATCTCCGATTGTCAATAAGGTATATACCTCCATGGCTCTGCTAAACGTCAGGTCGTGCTGAACCATACCTACAAACAACCCACCAATGATGTTAATTGCCAGGATAACGATGCCTGCGATGGCATCCCCTTTTACGAATTTACTGGCACCATCCATCGAACCATAAAAATCGGCTTCACGGGTTACTTCTTCACGTCGTGTTCTCGCTTCGTCTGCTGAGATAAATCCGGCATTCAAATCTGCGTCTATCGCCATCTGTTTACCCGGCATTGCATCCAGGGTAAAACGTGCAGATACTTCAGAGATACGACCGGCACCTTTGGTAATAACCACAAAGTTAATGATGATTAGAATCAGGAAGACCACCAGACCCACCGCATAGTTACCGCCAATCACAACGGAACCAAATGCTTCGATCACTTTACCGGCTGCGTCACCGCCGTTATGACCCTCCAACAAAACCACCCGGGTACTGGCAACGTTCAGCGCCAATCGCAAAATGGTCGCAATCAGTAGCACTGATGGAAACATACCGAATTCAAGCGGTTTCATGGTGTAAACCGTCACCAGCAGAACCACCAGGGCCAGCGCGATATTGAATGAGAATAAGATATCGAGCAAAAATGGCGGCATAGGTAACACCACCATGCCCAATGCAGCCAGAACCAGTACCGGTGTACCGACCCCTTTTGCATATTCTTTTTTATCTCGATTAATCTGTTGTAAAACCGCTTTAAAATCCATAACTTACAAACCACAAATTATTGACGCAGTTACATTAAAGCAAGTTTGATACCAATTAGCTTAGTGTTTCAGTTCATCTGGAATGGGCAGGTCTTTCTTTAATTCAACCGGGCGCTTACCACGGCCCTTGTTAAATTTCTTCAATTGAAACACGTAGGCCAGCACCTGGGCCACAGCGGTGAATAGTTTTTGTGGGATTTGGTCGCCCACTTCGGTCGTATGATACAAAGAGCGGGTTAAAACAGGTGATTCAACAATGGGGACTTCGTTCCCTTTAGCAATTTTACGGATCTGCATCGCCAGTTCATCAACGCCTTTGGCAATCACCATGGGCGCGCCCGCTTTTTCTGTGTCGTATTTTAGCGCAACAGAGTAATGAGTTGGGTTGGTGACCACCACATCGGCATCAGGCACTTCCTGCATCATCCGTCGTTGCGACATTTCACGCTGTGTGCGCCGGATACGGGCTTTAATCTGAGGATCACCTTCCGAGTTCTTATACTCATCTTTGACCTCTTGTAGCGTCATCTTGAGCTGTTTATGATGATTGTAACTCTGATATGGCGCATCAATTGCCGAGATAATGATCATGGTGCAACTCAGCGCCAGAAACATCCAGGCCAAAATTTCCAGGGAGTGCATAATGCTGCCCGGGATTTGCTCGATACTGAGGTGCAGTATCTCGTAAAAGAAAACCTTAATTAGCAATATCGCAAACCCGGCCACCAATACAAACTTGAGGATCGACTTAACCAACTCCACCGCGGCCTGTGGCCCAAACATCCGTTTAATGCCTTTCATTGGGGACATTTTACTTGGCTTAGGTGCCGCTGCTTGCCAGCTAAAATTAAAGCCACCTAACAACGTATTACCAATAATCCCAGCCACCATAATGATCAATACAAACATACTCAGCGGAAAAATGATTTCAAAAAATGCATCCCCCCAGACAGAAAACATTTTGGTGGTGTCATAGGTTTCATTGCGGTTCAGTGTAAACATTCGACCCATCATGTTGTACAGCCCCTTGGCGATGTCCGGGCCGTACAGCAACAATGACACAGCAGAAAATATAAGTACAAATGTCGTGCCCAACTCTTTTGAGCGGGCAACTTGCCCTTTCTTGCGGGCATCTGCAATTTTCTTATCCGTGGGTTCTTCTGTACGTTCCTGACCAGAATCTTCTGCCATCGTTTTGCTCCCGCTACTCGATTACACCGTGCACCCGATCAGGTTACACATTAATTCTGTCATTTTCAGCCACTGAAACTCGTATTGAATCACAAAGTTCCCCATCGTTGCCCAGATGATCAACAAACCCGACACCATAGTAAAAGCAAACCCCACAGAGAAAATATTCATCTGCGGTGCTGCACGCGTCATAATACCGAATGACAGGTTTATCAGTAGCATGGCGGTTAGTGGTGCCAGCGACAATGCCAGCGCAGTGGCAAATAGCCAGCTGCCCCAGGTCACAATCTGCCAATAATTATCAACGACCCACCAGCTGCCATCAATGGGCCAGCTCTGAAAGCTATACACCACCATCTTGATCATCATCAGGTGGCCATTAAAAACAAAAAACAGCAATGTCGCCAGAATCAGATAAAACTGACCGACTGCCGGTACGCTCAATCCATTGGCCGGGTCGACCACGGAAGCAAAGCCTAGCCCCGTTTGCATTGCCAGAATCTGACCCGCAACAATAAACGTATTGAGCAGCAGTATAGAAGCAAACCCGATTGAGACCCCGACTATAATTTCATGCATCACCACCAGTACCATGGCGAAAGAAAATAAGTCGGTGAACTGGGTCTGAGGAATAGCCGGAACAACCGCAACAGTCACAACAACTGACATAGCAAGCTTGATACGGGTTGGGACACTCTGTGCCCCTAAACCTGCCATTATCATAATCATCGAACTGATCCTGATAAACGGCAACATATAGTCACTGAGCGCCTGAATAATGAGTTCGAAGGGGTACTCCATGGCACGTTACCCTGCGATTTCTGGGATCTGAAGCACCAACTGGTTGAAAAAATCCATCAGTACCTGAGTCATCCAGTGACCACCGAAAATCAGGGCTACAATGGTGACGATAAGTCTGGGCAGGAAGCTTAAGGTTTGTTCGTTGATCGAGGTTGCCGCCTGGAATACCGCCACGACCAGACCTATCATCAGACCCGGCAATACAATGGCGGTCACCAGTTTAATAACAATAAAAAGCGAATCACTCAGAATATCGACAAAAACTTCTGGTTCCATGTCACACTCCTAAGCCAAAGCTGCGAGCCAGGGTACCCATGATCAGAGACCAGCCATCGACCAGCACAAACAACATAATCTTAAAAGGCAAGGCCACTATCATAGGTGACAGCATCATCATACCCATCGCCATCAGTACACTGGCAACCACCAGATCCACAATCAGGAAGGGGATGAAAAACATAAAGCCGATGATAAAAGCGGTTTGCAGTTCACTGGTCACAAACGCCGGAATAATGACCACAAACGGGGTATCTTCCGGGCTATCCAGCTTATCGTAGCCTGCTATTTTAGCAAATGTTTCCAAATCCTTTATCCGAGTTTGCGATAACATAAACGCTTTGATCGGTTCCTTGGCTTGCTCAAGCGCCTGAATTGACGTCATTTCTTCATTCAGATAAGGCTGTACCGCACGGTCATTAATCTGGTTAAAGATAGGTGCCATAATAAAAAAGGTCAGAAACAAAGACATTCCCACCAATACCTGGTTAGACGGTGATTGCTGCAAGCCAATCGCCTGACGCAGGATAGCCAAAACCACAATGATGCGGGTAAAGGAAGTCATCATAATCACAGCAGCAGGGATAAAACTCAGCGCCGTCATTATAGCCAGTACTTGCAGCGTGACTGAATATTCCTGAGAGCCATCCGGATTGGTTGTCACACTCAGTGCCTCAATGCCGTCAGCTAACGCCCCCGGAGCAAAGCACAACACTGTGATAAGGAGTAAAAATCGGATCATAGGTTCATTTCTTATTGTTATTTGCGCCAGACATTAAGCGGCTGAGTTCTTGAGCAAATGGGGCTGTGGGTGTCACTTCTAAAGGCGACTCTAACTGATATAAATAATTAATACTGTGTGGTGTCACACCAAGCAAGTGTTGTTTATCGTCTATTTCAATGACCAGCAATCGCTCTTTGCTGCCAAGCGGCAGACTGCGGATCACTTTAAAATCCTGGCTATTACCGAGATTGGGATTGAAGCGTTTCACAAGCAGGGCCAGTCCAATGATTGCCACCACCACAAACGCCAAAGACAGGCCCATAGACAACAGCTCACTGCTGAGCCCACCTGGTGGCTGCACCGCAGCCACACTGGAGAATATCAAAGCACTCATTAGCGGTCTGTTAGCGAAGCTTTTTGATACGTTCAACCTGGCTGATAACGTCAGTCAGGCGAATACCGAACTTATCGTTAACAACAACCACTTCGCCATGGGCAATCAGGGTGCCATTGACCAGCACATCCAGAGGCTCACCGGCCACTCGGTCCAGTTCAACAACAGACCCCTGGTTCAACTGAAGTAAGTTCCGTATGTTGATCTTAGAGCGCCCAACTTCCATCGAAATGGTGACCGGGATGTCTAAAATCGTATCGAGCTTACGCTTTTCATCAGCGCTCAGAGAAGCGCCGCTGTCTTGCAACTCTTCCAATTCCGCAACTTCGGCTTCAGCACCGTCCTGGTCAGCTTCCTCGGCCTCTGCGAGTGCAGCCGCCCATTCGTCCATTGTATCTTGATCATCACTCATGCACTGACTACCTTAATTAACTTCTTCATCACCAATCTAAATCCACACCTTCAGACAGGTGCAGATCTTCTTCTAACTCCGCCAACTCAGCATCTGAGTCCAGCTTCTTGCCGCCCTTCGTAAACACGTGAAGTTCTGACTTCACAGATTCTGGACGTTTAATCTTCTCACTGATTTGCAGCGCAACATTGTCACGAGAACGCCCCATTTTAGCCCTAAAGGTCGGCAGTTCTTCCACAAATACTGTGATATGCTCGGGCATCTCAACAGGAATAATATCACCCGCTTTTAACTGCATGATTTGGTCAAGCGATAAGTCTACTTCGAGTAATTGTGTAGACAGCTCCACTTCAACATCCATAATTTCGTCACGCAGCGCCTTACTCCAACGCAGGTCGGTGTCTTCAGTGTCAGACTGAACACCCGCGTCTAGCAGTTCACGAATAGGTTCAAGCATTGAGTAAGGCAAGGAAATATGGAAGTCTCCTCCCCCGCCATCCAGCTCAATATGGAATGAGCTGATCACCACAACCTCCGTTGGAGAGACTATGTTCGCCATCGCCGGGTTCACTTCCGAGTCGAGATATTCAAACGACACATCCATAACCGGTGCCCAGGCTTCTTTATAATCTTCAAAAATGATTTTGAGCAGCATCTGAACGATCCGCCGCTCTGTAGGCGTAAATTCTCGCCCTTCGATTTTCGCATGGTAGCGCCCATCCCCACCAAAGAAGTTATCCACCAGGATAAACACCAGGCGGGCTTCCATAGTGATCAACCCTGTTCCTTTGAGCGGACGAAAACGTACCATGTTCAGACTGGTAGGAACAAATAGCGTGTGAATGTACTCACCGAACTTGAGCATCTGTACGCCATTGATTGATACCTCGGCAGTACGACGCATCATGTTAAACAAACTGATCCGCATGTGCCGCGCGAATCGCTCATTAACGATTTCCAAAGTCGGCATGCGACCACGGACGATACGGTCCTGTGACGAAAAGTCATATTGTAAGGCGTTACTGGTGCCGCCATCGTCACTATCCGGGACTTCTTCTTCTTCGACCTCATCGACACCATGCAATAAGGCATCGATTTCGTCTTGTGATAATAAGTCGCTCACTGACTCTTCCTACTGCATTACAAAACCGGTGAATA
This sequence comes from Pseudoalteromonas sp. McH1-42, assembly GCF_022347845.1. NCBI lineage: Bacteria > Pseudomonadati > Pseudomonadota > Gammaproteobacteria > Alteromonadales > Pseudoalteromonadaceae > Pseudoalteromonas > Pseudoalteromonas sp. McH1-42. The sequence continues at coordinate 88,180 of NZ_JAKRFU010000021.1, forward strand.
ACACGCGCTCGACCACCTTGCTGCCCTCAACGCTTTCCATTGCAGCCTGAACTTTGTCCAGTGCACCAAGGCGCAGAGTTTCTTTACCCGCACTGGTACTCAGTTCATCAGCGGTTGTGGTCGAAAACACACTTAGCAGTGTCCCTTCAATCAGAGGTATATGCTTCTTTGCAACCTCTTCGTTGACGTCACCGCGTACCAACAGTTGCACTTTGATTTGTACAATGCGGTCGCGACTGGCGCCTGGTACGTTAAATACAAAGGGACGAGGCATGGCAACATACAGTGCGCTGCCTGTTTGCGCCGCATTTTCCTGCGATGCCTGCTCTTGCTGCTCAGTCGTCTCTTCTGCCAGCGATTCGGGCGCGTCATCTGACCCTGCAAATAAAAAGTAGCCTGCTACTGCGCCTAAAACAACAACCACAGCGGCAATAATGATGATCAACTTTTTCTTTGATCCACCAGTTTCTTCTATTTCTAAATCGCTTTCTTCTGCCATATTCGCGCTTCTTTAAATCACTTTAACCTTAATCATAGCAGCTGTTATGCATAGTAATCTATTGCTGAATCACTTTGCCGTCTGCTAGTCGTTGATTGTTGGCCGTTATTTTGCGCTTCACTGCCATTATTAGCAAGTGTTCCATGACCTTGGGATGATTCCTGTTGCTGTTGCTCTCCCCCCTGCCCCTGCTGAATATTGCTTTCTCCGAGCTGGATCCCCTGCTCAGCAAGCATCTCTCTGAGCTTGGGCATGGACTGTTCTAACTGCTCTTTGGCTTGCTGGTTTTGCACCACAAAGTTTACCTGAGCCTGCTCGCCTTCAGAACGAATTCGGATCTGCATACTGCCCAATTCGGGTGGGTCCAGACGAATTTCTGCTTCTTTATTGTTGATATTCAGCATCATGTTCACACGCTCTTGCAGTGCTTTTACAGCATCATTGCGGGCAATGTTGATGGCCTGACTAACAGCTGGGTCTGTTTGCATGGCTTTTTGATTTACTGCGCTTTGTTGATTAACCTGTTGATTCTGGCGAACCTGCTCTACCTGTGCCAGCACTTCATTAAATTCATGCTTCAGTCCATCATCTATGCGCTCGCCACGAATGGCTTTAAAGATATTTTCTACCGGTGCAGGCATAGCACTACGCTGTTGTGAATTTTGCTGTTCGGACTGTCCACCCTCTTTTTTAAGCTGGGCTAATTCCGGATGCTCACTCTCTTGCAACTCAGTAACAGTCGTCTGCTGTTGAGCATCTTTACTTTGCGGTTTCTGATCTACGCTATTTGCTCCAGACTGGCTCACTGTCGCCGCCTGTTTGTTAACCTTTTCTGGCGCTATCGGGTCAGTTATTCTGGCAGTGTTATTATCTTTATCAGACACTTTGGCCTGCTCAGCTTGACCTGACTGCTCCACATTTGACACAACTGGTGCTGTTACACCTTCTGCCTTGCCGGACGTTGTCCCAGTCGGTTTGACACCCAACTGCTGCAACAACTGCTCCGCTTTTGCACGATGTTCAGGATCACTGAGCTCTTTACTATCTAGCTGTGACTGTAAATTTGCCGCAAGTGTCTGCTTTTGCTGCGGAGTAAGTGTGTCAACCATGGCTTTCAAGTCAGCTGTGCTGTTTACATTTGCGCCCTGAGGTGGCTGTACAGGCTGTTGTGCTTTAGTCACATTATCAGCGACTGACACCTGAGATTTACTATTGCGCAAAAACTCGCTCTGCTCACTCTGAACTTTATCACTGAGCTTGGCCTCTTTCTGGTCGCCCTGAGGTGCCGTTATCACCGGGCCTACCTGGTCAACCGGGCGCTGTACAATTTTACCGTCGAACGGCACTTTTTCAGTCACCGGTTTATGCACAGCAACCTGCTCTGGCGTTTGTTCGTGCTGCAATGATATCTCTTGCGCATTTACAGGTTTTGTTTGTAATGGATTCGCTTGCACAGACGAAGCTTCCGTAGTAACCGGTTTAGCGCCTGGAAGCGGCTGCTCTGCGTTCACAGGCTTAGCCTGGGCCTGCGCTTTATCACTGCCTTTCAAATTGATTTCAGCATTGTCAGATTTTAACGCTTCCATGATACTGGCAGGTTTTCCTTCGCCTTTGGCAAGCAGCTCATCAGCCACCGGTCCAGACGAATCGCTGGGTTGTGTGATACCAGGCCCCACACGATCAACCCGTTTATGAATAACTAGCTCATCCACGCTCTCCACCTGAATTTTGCCTTTCAGATGATTACCATCGGGAAGCGCATTTGCGCCTGCGATGACAGATTTAGATGTCGCTTCTTGCAGCTTAAGATCCACAGCATCGTCAGTCTGACTCAACTCCTCCTGACCCAAAGGAGCTGGTACAACCGGTCCAGGTCCAATGTTATCAAGCGGTTTTTTCGTTTCAGGTGGCACCACCAGCGTTTCTTTACCCAAATAATCTTTTAGCGCTTTGGGAACTGGTGCCAAATTGTGGGCAACGTCTGTACTTTGCGCGTTAGAGGAAGTGATTTGAGCAAGCAGCTCATCAGCATCACTGGGGTTTGCACCACTACCTGCTGCCGCACTTCCCTTGCCGGGTAACTCGGAGTCATCCAGCCGTAAAGGTTCATCCGGCGCGGTATTTTGTTTTTTCGGCAAATGGCTATCATCGAGACCTAAACGGCGGTCCAGGCCCTCAGGTAACGGGGCGTATTCGCCCGCGCTTTGAGTATCAGACTGAGATGTTTCATCACCACTGCCTTGCTCTGCCTGAGCAAGCATAGCAAGAAACCCTGACTCTTCCGCTTGTTCCGTTTGATCTTTTCCCTTCGCCGAAACTCCGTTATTGATTGCTACTTCTAGCGAAACATTGACCATATTTCCACCTATATGTGCGGCAAACTTGCGCCGCTAACCGGATTAAATTGATATACTGGATTAACATTGCAAAAAGCACGCCATTCATGAACTATTTTTGACACCTTTTATTATTGTGCGAGCTTGCGACGCATGAAGATATTGGTAGCAAACTCATCAAGCATTTTCTGCTCTGCTTTGGCCAGCCTTTGTTGTTCTTCAAACGCCTTTTTCTCTATCAGCTTGGCAATCGCTTTGGCTTTCACTTGTTGCTCTAACCATAACTTACGACGCTGATCCACCACTCGCTTAGCGGTGGCAACGGTATTAGCCTGCTGCCGAATGGCCTCTTCAATCTTACTGATAAAAGCGTGATATTGGCCAAACCCCGCACTCGAGAGACCTTGCTGCGCTTTTTGATGAAGCTGTTGACTATATTCAAGACGAAAATCATTCAGGCCATTGAGCTTTTGTTGATTCGCATGAAAATTTTGCTCCGCCTGAATAAAATTAAGGCGTAGCTTTTCTTCTTTCTCGCTTTCAAGTTTGAACAATAAGTCAAGTTTGTTATTTGCCATTAGCCCTGTCCCAGAAGTTGTGCCAGACCTTGCAGGCATTCATCATAGTGCAACACGTCTTTCATTCCTTGCTGCAAGAAGGCATTGATATTGGGCATCATATTGATAGCCTGATCCAACATGGGATCACTCCCTTGCTGGTAGGCACCCAATGTGATCATATCTTTATTTTGCTGATACATAGAATAAACCTGTTTGAGCACACGCGCCTGCTGCATGTGACTTTCCGATACCACCTGCGGCATTACCCGTGAAATGGATTTCTCAATGTCAATGGCTGGATAATGACCACTGTCAGCCAGCTCCCGCGACAAAACAATGTGCCCATCAAGAATTGCCCGGGCGGAATCTGCAATCGGGTCTTGCATATCGTCCCCTTCACTCAATACCGTGAAGAAAGCCGTGATCGACCCCTGACCTTCGCCACCGTTACCCGCCCGTTCGACCAAAGCCGGCAGTTTGGCAAACACCGAAGGTGGATAACCTTTGGTTGCCGGAGGCTCACCCACTGCCAGCGCGATTTCACGCTGCGCCATGGCATAACGAGTCACCGAATCGAGCAGCAACAATACGTTCAGCCCCTGATCACGAAAATACTCTGCAATCGTGACTGCACTCTCACACCCCTTCAATCGCATCAAGGGGGATGCATCGGCCGGTGCTGCGACGACGACGGAACGTTGTCGCCCTTCAACACCGAGGATTTCGTCTATAAACTCTTTAACTTCCCGGCCCCGCTCGCCAACCAGACCAACCACAATGACGTCTGCCTCACTGCCACGCGTCATCATACCTAGCAGCACTGATTTACCGACACCACTGCCCGCAAACAGACCCATTCGCTGCCCTTGTCCAACCGTTACAATGGAGTTAATGGCACGCACGCCAACGTCCATTGGTTCCTTAATTGGCCTTCTGGCCAGAGGGTTAATTGCAGCCTGTGCAAATTTCAGGTGGGTTTCTGCCTCAATCGGCCCGAGCCCATCCAAAGGACGACCCAAGCCATCTACAACCCGGCCCAACAGAGTCATCCCAACAGGTAAGCCTGCTTCTTTGATTTGCGGGATAACACGGGCGCCAGGTAACACGCCGGATATATGATCATTGGGCATTAAATAGAGGGTGTCATGATTAAAGCCGATTACTTCGGCATCGACAAAACCACGGATGGTTTCAATTTTACACTGACTGCCAACCGGGGCATTGAGGCCCTTGGCTTCAAGCGTGAGACCAACGACCCGAGTCAAACTGCCCGCAACGGCGACACCGTAAGGCTGGATATGTTTTTGAAACTTTTGCAGGCGCTCAGCCAAGGGTTGCTCTGTCGAACTGGATACGGTCATTTGCTGTCAGTGAAAAAATTCAGATAATTCACTTATGCAAAAATCTCTCCAACATTTTTTGCGGCGACCAAATCAGTACGCCGCGTTGTGCTTAGATTCAGGTGTCAGCACCACTGGCTTGCAGAAAACTGCCGAGCACTTCGGCGATGCGATTTTTAAGGCTCAGGTCAATTGACGACTCTGGTGTTCTGATATGACAGCCACCGCGTTCAAGCGTCGGCTCTGGCACTAACTGCCAGTGTTGCTCAGCGATAGTTTCCTCACCATAGGCTTCTTTAACCAGGGCTAAATCTTCCGGGTGAAGGTTGATCCGCATCTGTGTGTCATGCAGCGGTAAAGCATCAATGCCTTTCTTCAGGGCCTGTAAAATCAGCTCAGGGCGAGTTTTAACTTGCTCAAAGATCACTTGCTCTGCCAATAAATTGACGAGTTGCAATAACTGTTTTTCGGCAGCTTCATCTATCTGACGAAGGGGTTTTTGAGTGGCTTCAAGTAACGCAGACAAAGAGTGTAATCGCTCTTCAATCAGCGGCTTTGATTCTTCTATCCCCTGCTCTTTACCGAGCGTTACCCCTTCTTTGTAGCCCGCTTCTTTCCCCTCACTAACGCCTTTGTCAAATCCCTCGATATAACCCTGTTCATGGCCCTGTTTCAGGCCTTCTTCATAGGCATCCTGTCTGATCTGCTCCAACTCCTCCAGTGTGAGCATAGGGACTTCTTCGGCTTCAGGCTCTGGCTCTGGCTGGCTGACTTTTTGTTGATAGAGCTCTTCAAGTGGGGTGCCCATGGCGGTCGAACGCCCGGAGTACTTACTCAGATCCTCATCCACATTAGGGATTGGCCAGTTTTCAAGCAGCTCATCCAGTGCTTCTGAGCTCACAGGCTTACCACGATATAACTTCTTCTCAGCCATGGCTTACAAGAACTCCTCACCACCACCACCACCGAGCATGACTTCACCCGAGTCTGCAAGACGTCTGGCTGTTGCCAGGATCTCTTTCTGCGCTGCTTCAACTTCACTGATCCGTACCGGTGGCATTGCCTCCAGATCGTCAGCCATCATTTCAGCTGCACGCTTAGACATGTTCTTCATGATCTTCTCTTTCAGCGAATCGTCGGCACCCTTAATGGCTTTCATCAGGACGTCTTGCTGAACTTCGCGCAGAATAGCCTGAATGCCTCTGTCCTCTACATCCATCAGGTTCTCAAAGACAAACATCAGATCCTGAATTTGCTGAGACATTTCTTCGTCATGCTCACGGATTGAATCCATGAGCTGACCTTCGATGTTGGTATCCAGATAGTTCATGATATCCGCAGCGGCTTTTAGGCCGCCCATTTTCGCAGCTTGCGCACCAGCCTGACCTGCGAATTGTTTCTCCATGATTTCGTTCAGTTCTTGCAATGCCGCAGGTTGAACTTCTTCAAGGTTTGCGATCCGCATTGTCAAGTCAAGCCGCACTTTCTCGGGGAACTGCGACAATATTTCAGCTGACTGCTCCGGCTCGAGATAAGACAGTACGATGGTTTGTATCTGCGGGTGCTCGTTACGGATGATATTCGCCACCTGCTTAGAATCCATCCATTTCAATGAATCCAGACCTTTGGCGCCAGAGCCCATCACAATCTGATCGATCAGACTGGCGGCTTTGTCCTCACCAAGTGCGGCGGTCAGTGCCTTCTTAATGAAGTCCTCTGACTGGAAGCCTATGGTACTGAAACTTTGGATCTGCTCGATAAACAGATTATGTACCGCACTGATTTTGGCCTGCGATAAGTCATCGAGTGCCGCCATCGCCATACCCACTTTCTGAACCTGCTTCGGTTCAAGATGCTTCAGGATCTGGGCGGCATCTTCTTCCGTCAGGCTGAGTAGCAGGATGGCGGCTTTGTCGACCCCATCCAGTTTATCTACATCAAACGCCGGCGGCAGTTGTTTTTGTTCTTCATCACTCATCTTCAGTTAACCATGCTTTGACTACTTGAGAAGACAGCTCTGGCTCGTTGGCAACCAGTGCACGAACAGCTTTAAGCAAATCTTCATCGCCATGTAAGTCTGGCAATTGTAATGTACCATCGGAAGAGAAGCCAACTGCTGATTCATCAAAGTCATTGTTTAGCATATCTAAAGTACTGTCGCCAAGGTCTACACCCGAGGTTAGCGCATCTTCATCATAATCTTCCAGCGTATCCTCTGGATAAATCAGACGCTTCAGCATAGGTCTGACAACCGCCAGTATTAGTACGATGATAACCAGCGCGCCCATAACCAGACGGATGGTTTTCATAAACCATTCCTGCTCCCACAGTGGCAAGTCACTCTCTTCCAGAATATTTTCACGTACAAAAGGTACGGTCACCACTTCCAGCGCATCACCACGCTGCATATCGAAGCCTACGCCACCTTGCAATAAACGACGTATATTGTTGAGCTCTTCCTGTGAGCGCGCAGTCATTACCATGTTGCCTTCGGCATCTGGCTTATTCATGTAGTCCACCGCCACTGAAACACTGATGCGACGGATCACGCCAGTTTGCTGACGCTTGTGTGAAATGGTGGTATCCAGTTCATAGTTACGTGTGGCCTCTTTGTGGACACGTGACGGTGTCGTGCCGGAACCATTGCCCTGGCCTGCCACTTCAGGAATATTGGAGTTCACCGGTGGCTGATTAGTAAGTGCACCTGGGATACCTACAGCCAGGCCACCGACATTATTTTCTTCAAAGGTGGTTTCACTGCGCACCGCGGGTAAGTCGGGGTTGAAACGTTTCTGGGTTTCTTCCACCGCGCTGAAGTCCATCGTCAGATCAACCTGAGCGGTATACTTACCCAGCCCCACTACTGGGATCATGATGCTGTCAATTTTTTCCAGATATTCCTGCTCACGCTTACGCTCGATTTCATATTCTTTACGAGAGCGTGCAGCCAGAGAGTCTTGGGAGCCAGAATTGAGCAAACGACCATTCTGATCTGTCACAGTAACACGTGCCGGCGTCAGGCCCTGTACCGCTGAAGCAACAATATCAACGATTGAATCAACTTCTTCACTGTCCAGTGTACGACCACGTTTTAATGTGAGCACCACTGTCGCTGACGGCTGCTTTTCACGTCGCGCGAATACATTTTCTTTTGGAATCGCCAGCAGGACTTTCGCACGGTTAATGTCTTGCAGCTCTTCGATGGTACGCGCTAACTGTTGTTCCCGGCTGTGCTTAAGACGTTCACGTTCAAGACGTTGGCTCACGCCAAACCCCATATCCTGCATCAGGATATCAGTACCACTGCTCGGTGCCTGACTGAACCCGTCACGGGCCATTCTCAGCTTAATATCTTGATAGTCAGACTCTGCAACCATGATGGTATTGCCATCCAGGTCATACTCGATTTTCTGTGCATCCAGAAAGTCCAGTGTCTGAACCAGCTCTTCGGTTGGGTACTGACCTAACGGACGCATATCTGGCTGACGTGCCCAGATAATGATGAAGATAGCGATTGCCAGACAGATAGCCAGTGCGATCACCAAAGTAATCTGGCGGAGCATATCAACACCGCTCAAAGCACTAAAGTAGCCTGATTTTTGCTCTTGTTGCGTATCTGCATCAGCACCAGCTCCTGGAACGGGTTGTCCATCAGCAAGTGCCAGATCGGTTGATTGATTGGTAGCCACGATTACTCTCCACTAAACTCTGTTTATACCGGCATGCTCATGATGTCTTTATATGCTTCTATGAGCTTATTTCTGACCTGCATGGTTGCATCAAAGGCCACTGATGATTTGTTTTTGGCTATCATTGCTTCCGCCAGAGAGACGCTGCGGTCACCCATTTCAACCGCGGTCACTTTCTCTTTGGCATCTCGCTGTAGTCCTGCAACCGTATTAAGTGCATCACTGAGTAAATCGCCAAACTGGGCACTTGAGGTTGCCGCCGTTGCCTGGACAGGCAATTTATTCGGGTCCTGGGGTCTGACACGGCCGGCCTCTGAGGCCATTGCCTGCATTTCCTGATAAAGTCCGGTAGATTGAATTTTCATGGTCTGGCTCACTTTGTGAGTTATACATAACATGAACAATGCACAAAGCATGCCAAATTAAACTCAAATCAAAACAATAGGTTACGAAAGATTTTTGAGGGTCGAATTTTTGACAGTGACACAAACTGGTCACAGGAAGGTCATGAATCCGGGCAAGTAGTTGCCCGGATGTCTTAGTTAAATACTTAGGCCGGCACAGGTAAACCCAAATCGCGCATTCTGGCCAGCTTATATCTGAGTGTTCTGGGACTGATCCCAAGTAACTCAGCAACGTCTTTGCGCTTGCCGTTACAACGGTTCAACGTATCGAGAATAATTTGGTGTTCCTTATCCTGCAGCTCTTCTTTGTAGCTCAGCCCCTCTGCATCCTCGTTCATGTTCACTGTAATCTCGCCAGCCGGCTCAAGAGCACCTGTGGTAAATTCAGCAGGCTCCGTAAGTGACGGTTGTGTTGCGGTTGTGAGCATTGGCGCAAAATTCTCGATAAAAATATCGTCAGCTGCAATGACCGACCCTTGCTGCAAAATAAGCGCCCGCTGAACTACATTATCTAACTCTCTGACGTTACCAGGCCAAGCGTGGCTAAGTAGTTTGTCTTTGGCACAGTGAGACAATACAGGAGTCTCTTTACCGGCTTTATCGCAGTGACGCTGTAACAAGTGCGCTGCAAGTGGGACGATATCTCCGCTGCGCTCTGACAACGGCAACCAGGTCAATGGAAAGACGTTCAATCTGTAATACAAGTCTTCCCGGAAAACACCGTCATTCACGGCTTCTTTAAGATCACGGTTACTGGTTGCCAGAACCCGAACATCCAATTCAATGGTTTTACGACCACCCAGCCGCTCGACTTCTCTTTCCTGCAATACCCTTAACAACTTAGCTTGTAGACCCAAGTCCATCTCAGTGATTTCGTCTAATAATATGGTTCCTTTCTGTGCCTGTTCAAACTTACCTGGGCAAGCTGTAATCGCACCGGTAAAAGCCCCTTTTTCATATCCAAACAGTGTAGCCTCAAGCATATTTTCGGGAATGGCAGCACAGTTAATTGCCACAAATGGCTGATCAGCACGTTCTGAACGGTCATGAATATAACGCGCTAGAACCTCTTTACCAGAACCACTGGGACCCAGCACCATCACACTGGCATCTGAGCGCGCCACTTTTTTGGCAAGTTCAAGTAACTCCAGGCTTTTACTATCTGCCACTACCGGACCATCGGTTTCTTTCGCTTTTTCAGGCATGTAGCGGCTAACCATATTCAGCAATACTTCGGGCGCAAAAGGTTTTGCCATGTAGTCAATCGCCCCAAGGCGCATCGCTTCAACCGCATCGTCTATGGTGGCGTAGGCCGTCATCATCAGTACAGGTAAATCTGGGTAATTTAGCTTCACCGTCCTGAGCAGGTCTAAGCCACTCATAGCGCCCATTTGTACGTCACTGACAAGCAGTGAAAACACTTGTTGTTTTAACAATATCACTGCCTGTTCAGCACTATCCGCCTCGACGCACTCAAACCCCGACATTTCAAGTGTGTCGATAAGTGCTTCGCGCAATCCGGCATCGTCTTCGACAACTAAAATTTTGTTGCTCATACGGCCTCCTGTAATGATGAATGTTCGCTGGTAATAGGCAATAACATGCTAAAACATGCGCCTCCGGTTTCATTATTGCTAACGTCAACCCGACCTTTATGGGAGTGGGCGACAGAATTTACAACGGCTAACCCCAGGCCTGTGCCTTGTGACTTAGTCGTGTAAAAAGGTTCAAATAGTTTGCTTGCCTGACTCAGGTCAACACCTGGGCCATTGTCAGACACACTGATGCGCACAATGTCTGTTCCGGCATCACGCTGGGCGCAAATCTCTATTTGGGCCCCTGCGCCAATGTGTTGCACACTGTTATGGATCAGATTCTGAATAGCGCTTGCCAGTGCCGTTTTATTGCCCAGAATTTCAATATCCGGCTCAGGTAAAGTCACTGTCAATTCGGCTTTGTGCAATGACACCATCGCATCTGCGCCGGCTTTGACCTCACTCAATAGCTGTTGCATCGACACACGTTCAATGACCTGCTGTTCGCCACTTTTTGCGAACAACAGCATATCGTTAACTTGATTTTCAAGGTCTTTTAGGCGCGACATAAGCTTAGTGTGAAATTTATCTCGTGACTGTGCAGGTAGTTTGCTGCTGCCCAGGTTTGCACCATAAAGCATCGCTGCAGACAAAGGTGTACGTACCTGATGGGCCAAAGACGCCACCATTTTGCCCAAAGCACTGAGACGCTGCATATGTGCAACACGGGCCTGAAGGCGTCGCGTTTCTGTCAGATCCGTCATCAGGATCAGTTGACCGGGCTCCGGCGTCAGGGCGGTAATATCAAGTTTGATCAGACGTCCGTCTTTGAGAGACACTTCATGGCCATCATCCTGCTGTGGACAAAAAGAACGCTGGATAATATTAAACCACTTTTCCCCCTCCAGTGGCTCACCCAGCATATCAATGGCTATCTGATTGGCTTTGGCTATCATACCCTGCCCATCTAATACCACCACACCCGCTGGCATGGTATCGACCAGATGACTCAGCCAACTGGCCTGTTGCCGCAAATCGCTCAACTCACCCATATACGCTTCTTGTAATAAGCAAGGGTTGTATTGAGTGGTTGGCACAAATTGTGGATTAATCACTTTTGCTAATGCCATGACGTTGCTCTCATAAATCTAGATACAAAGAAAAAGCAATTGCCATGCCAACTTTAAAATTCAATATATTCAATAAATTAAAATCGTAAGGATGCCTTCAAAAGTTTGACACTGTTTATTTGTACAGCAATTAATAATGCGCTAAACTGACTCTAATCACTGTCAACATTAAGGACAATATCATGACCACACGTTGTCACTGGGTCGATTTAAGCAAGCCTGATTACGTTGCGTATCACGACGAAGAATGGGGAAAGCCGGTACTGAATGACGATAAACTGTTCGAGTTTATTACTCTGGAGTCTGCTCAGGCAGGACTCAGTTGGTATACCATATTAAAAAAACGTGATAACTATCGAGCGGCGTTTCATCAGTTTGAGCCGCACAAAGTTGCAGCAATGACAGAGGACGATGTGACCAGGCTGATGGACAATCCCGGGATCATCCGCAATAAATTGAAGATCCAGGCAACCATTAATAACGCAAAACGATTTATCGAAATTCAACAGGAGTTCGGCAGCTTTGCTTACTATCAGTGGCAATTTGTCCACTTTACTCCAATCATAAACACCATTCACAGTCCCGAAGACTATCAGGCAACCACAGAGATAAGCGCACAATTTGCCAAAGATTTAAAAAAGCGTGGTTTCAAATTTCTTGGGCCCACCACAGTCTATGCGCATATGCAGGCCTGTGGCATGGTCAATGATCATCATGATGACTGTTTTTGCAAGGCACCCATATTAGAGGCAAACAAGACGCTGGATATTAAAGCGCAGCTTAGCAAGCTATGATGTGAGGCGCCTTATCATTTAACCGCAGCCAAGCTCTTTGTGTTTAGCTCACGAACCATAACAAACACATAAGTGTGGCACATCACATTTTAGCCCCCATAAAAAACGGCACCTCCAGGGTGCCGTAATTACGCAATTAGTCACTCTTTCTAATCGCGATTCAGATTGTACTTCTTCATTTTTTCGACCAGGGTTGTACGGCGCACACCGAGGATCTCAGCCGCTCTGGCAACCACATAGTCGTAACGCTCAAGAGCCTGAGTAATAAGACTAATTTCCATCTCAGCCAGATACTCTTTGAGCTCGATACCCTCATCAGGCAGTAACCCCAGGCCCGGTTCCATATTATCCTGATCGAGTGTTTCTTCTTCATCGTCAAAGTCACTGAAGCCATCACTGAACAACTCATTAAAGACGTCTTTTTCAAGCAGCTCTTCCGGATATTCCGGCTCATAGGCTTCCACTTCGATATAACGATACTTACTGGGCAAGTCGGTCACATCGACCACTTTTTCAGGAAACATAATCGCCATGCGTTCCACCAGGTTTGCAAGCTCACGAATATTCCCGGGCCAGCTATGTGCTTTGAGACTGTCAATCGCGCGATCAGTGAACTTCACCGTGCTGCCACCCTGCTCTGCAACACGACGTAATAACTCTTTTAATAGCAAAGGAATATCATCAGCACGTTCTCGCAGAGAGGGGTTTTCAATGGGAAACACATTTAAACGGTAAAACAAATCTTCGCGGAATTTACCTTCTTCAATCATGATTTCCAGATTCCGGTGCGTTGCAGCAATAACCCGTACATCCGCCTGGATAGGCTTAGTACCACCAACACGCTCATAACTGCGTTCCTGCAAGACACGTAACAACTTAACTTGCATTTGCAAAGGCATATCGCCGATTTCATCGAGGAATAATGTACCACCTTGCGCTAATTCAAAACGTCCTTTACGTGCAGAAATAGCACCGGTGAAGGCTCCTTTTTCATGTCCGAATAACTCACTCTCAAGTAACTCTCCGGGAATAGCGCCACAGTTAACAGGCACAAAGGGACCTGTATTGCGGTTGGATAGCAAGTGCACATTTCGCGCAACCACCTCTTTACCGGTTCCGGATTCGCCCAGGATCAGGACATTGGCGTCTGTTTTCGCAACCTGAGATATCAAAAAACGCACTTCTTTGACGGCTTTTGTATCTCCCACCAGGCCGTCAAACGATTTAGCATCATTCAGCTGAGTCGACTTACCCGGCAACATGCGCTGGTATTGCTGACAATCATGCAATAGCTGCATGGTCACTTCCTGACTAAATGGCTCCGTGATAAGACCAATCACGTTTGCCAACGATAGTAGCGGCCTTAGAGTTTCGCCAATCAGCAAAAACGGTACTGCGGGCAAAGATTTGATCAACGCCTCATGATTTAGTTGTGACAGAGCCCCCAAGATAACCACTGGCTCTTGTAGGTTATTCAACAGATCGGCGGAAAATTCCGACTCCGCAATCACCTGTGCTGGCTGTCCAACGAAGCTCAATGCCGCTGCCAGTCCGGCTGCTCTGTTATTATTGTTATCCAGGATCGTAATCATGCCCGCAAGATCCAACTTCTTCGTATATATCAATAGTAATGATTGTAAGTCAGTGACATGGGGATGCAATACCTAAGTGGCAAGTTTTTGACATCAACGCCAAAAAAACGCCGCTGCCTATGCGCCAAATCAATACTTAAGGATTAAAATTTAGAAAAATCAGAGAGGTGTACTTTTATAAGGGACGAGTTGAACGCCTCAGAATAACCTATAACGTCGCAACAATGGCGCTCCGGAACCTGGTACTATTTTAAAAACAGCCGCATGCTGACGACGCTAAGCTCAACGCGTCTGAGGTGCGAAGAAACAATAAAAAAGCCAGCATTAAATTGCCGGCTCTTTTAAAACATTGTACTAACCAATGTTTGACTTACAGCAGCCCGAGCACCGATGAAGCAGACTGGTTTGCCTGTCCGCGCAATGCAATGGACGCCTGAGATAAAATATCGTTGGCCGTTTGTTCGGCAACCGCACTTGCGTAGTCAGTATCCTGAATACGACTCTGACTTTCCGCGATATTGTCTCTTTGTGTTCCCAGGCCACGTATGGTGCTATTGAGTGTGTTTTCAAACGCCCCCAGCTGAGTCCTTTGTGTATTGAGCGCCTCCGACACTTGATCTGCCGCATCAATCGCCGTTTGTGCGCCAGCCTGAGTCGAAATGTCTACACTCAGGATCGGGTTAGCGAAACTGCCATCAGACGCAGTGAAACCTTGCGTTGTATTTGCATCTGGCCCCACCTGGAAGCTTGTCTGATTACCATCAAACAGTGCCTGTCCACCAAACGTTGTATTAGCGAAGGTATCTGAGATCTGCGACTGAAGCTGCGACACTTCGTCTTGCAAAGCTTGCCTGTCACTGTCTGTCAGCGCACCACTGCCAGACTGAAGTGACAACTCTCGGATCCGCGATACAGCATCGTTCACGCCAGACAAGGCAGAATCGGTTGTTTGCGAATAAGAAATACCATCATAAGCATTGCGGATAGACTGGTTGTAGCCTTCCTGCTGAGATGTCAGACGGTTGATTATCTGCAACGCTGCCGCATCATCGGCTGCTGAGTTGACCTTTTTACCACTTGCAAGCTGTTGATTAAGCTTGTTATTGGTTTGATCAACCCGGTTAAAAAAACTAGTGCTTTGAGAATTTATCTGCATAACGCCTCCCCATCAGGTGTTATTACCTCTAAGTCTACCCCTTTGTGTTCAAAAAGTCATCTATTGTCAGAAATTGAATAGCAGTCTATGTATATTTACTGCAAATTATCAATATCTGATATAAAGTATTGAGTAATCGCTTTTTTATCTTTTTAAGGGAATTTTGTTACAGTCATACCTTTTTCTATACTGTAAAGAATTCAATGCACCTTTAGGTGGACTTTTATGTTTGACAATAAGACTATTCTCATCACAGGCGGCACAGGCTCATTTGGTAAAAAGTATGTCAAAACGCTTTTAACCCGATACAAGCCAAAGAAAATTATTGTTTTTTCTCGTGATGAATTAAAGCAGTTTGAGATGCAGCAGATATTCAACGATCCCTGTATGCGCTACTTTATCGGTGACGTCCGAGACAAAAGCCGCCTTTATCGAGCGATGCAAGGTGTAGATTATGTGATCCATGCGGCAGCACTCAAGCAGGTGCCAGCAGCTGAATACAATCCCATGGAATGTATCAAAACCAATATCAATGGGGCTGAAAACGTCATTGAAGCAGCGCTGGACAACAATGTTGAAAAAGTGATCGCCCTGTCAACAGATAAAGCAGCAAACCCAATTAACCTATATGGTGCAACTAAACTGGCTTCTGATAAGCTATTTGTTGCTGCGAATAATATCGCCGGTGGTCATAAGACCTTATTCTCAGTCGTCCGGTACGGCAATGTGGTATGCTCTCGAGGGTCGGTTGTCCCCGTATTTCAGCGTTTTATCGATGAAGGGTGTGACCATATCCCGATTACCCATGCTGACATGACCCGGTTTTGGATTAGTCTCCAGCAAGGTGTCGACTTTGTACTGAAGAATTTTGAACGAATGATGGGGGGTGAGATTTTCGTACCTAAGATACCTTCGATTCGTATTGTTGACCTTGCTACTGCAATGGCACCGCAACTGCCGCATAAGATCGTGGGTATACGCCCTGGAGAAAAATTGCACGAAGTGATGTGTCCCGAAGACCTTTGTTTTGATACCTTTGAATTTAGTGACCATTTTGTAATTGCACCCGGTATCAAATTCAGTAGCCGCAGCAATGATTTCGATACCAATGCCCTAGGCGAGCAAGGCCATGCTGTCGCACCAGACTTTGAGTATAATTCGCTCAGTAATCCAGACTATCTCTCTATAGAAGAAATAAAAGCTTTCAATGCTCAGGCATTAGCTTAATACGCCAGGAGGACAGCATGATCCCTTATGGCAAACAGAACATCGCACAACAGGACATTGACGCAGTCGTCGCGGTGTTGCAGTCTGATTTTTTGACCCAAGGACCGGTTGTACCTCAGTTTGAACAAGCCGTCGCCAGATATTGCCAAGCGCCACATGCCGTGGCAGTAAATAGTGCCACGTCGGCTTTACACGTTGCCTGTATGGCACTCGATGTCACACAAAACAGTTTGGTCTGGACGGTGCCAAATTCTTTTGTTGCCTCGGCAAACTGTGCGCTCTATTGCGGCGCATCCGTCGACTTCGTGGATATCGATGAGACGTCGGGCAACCTGTGTGTACTTGCATTGGCAGAAAAGTTACGGCACGCACAGGAAACCGGCCGCTTACCCGATGTGGTTATCCCCGTACACTTTGCAGGCCAGTCTTGTGACATGGAAGCCATCGCGAAGTTGGCCAGGCAGTATGGTTTTAAAATCATCGAAGATGCATCCCATGCCATCGGGGGACGCTATCAGAGTAATCCTGTCGGCCACTGCGACTATTCGGATATTTGTGTATTCAGCTTCCATCCGGTAAAAATCATTACGTCGGCAGAAGGTGGAATGGCCGTCACACAAAATGAGGCGCTTGCGCAGCGTATGCGCTCATTGCGTAGTCATGGTATTACTGCAGACCCGGCGCTGCTGACCGAGCCAAGTCATGGGCCCTGGTATTATCAACAGCAAGCACTAGGATTCAATTATCGGATGACCGATCTACATGCTGCATTGGGTTTGAGCCAACTAGCGCAGCTTGATCAATTTGTGGCCACGCGTAACAAGTTGGCACAACACTACGACGCTCTGTTTGCGCAGGTGGAAGGCGTAACCCCTTTGGCTCAATCAGATAACCAATACAGCGCCTATCACCTCTATGTCGTCAGAATTGCTGACAGTACCCGGCAATTACATGAGTATCTGGTCACTCAATTGAGAGCCCAAGGGGTCTTTGCTCATGTGCACTATATCCCGATCTATTTGCAGCCTTACTATCAACAACAAGGGTTTAAGGCTGGTTATTGCCCGGCCAGCGAAGCGTACTATCACAGTGCCATCACTCTACCCTTATTTCCGTCTTTAACAGCACCACAGCAACAACAGGTCGTTGACACCCTTAGTCAGCTACTCAGCGACTGGCAACACACTCAAACAGCACTGAAGGAGTAGCAGCCCATGACAACTAAGCCTTTAAACCTTGCCTTTATCGGTGGAGGAACGAACTCGGCCGTTGGCTACGTACATTTTACCGCTGCACAACTAGACAATCGCTTCAAAGTGGTTGCAGGTGCCTTCAGTCGCGATCATAGCGCCAATGAAGCGACCGCACAGCAGTGGGACATTGCCCCTGAGCGTACCTATAGCGACTGGCGCACGCTTATTAAACAAGAAAAAAATCAGGTGGACGCCGTGGTGGTGCTTACGCCCACGCCTCATCACTTAGAGGTGCTAACGGCATTACTGAATGAAAATATTCCAATCATTTGCGAAAAGTCACTGGTCTGTGGTACTTCTGAAACACAAGCATTGGCTACTGTGTATGACCCGGCTAAACATTTCCTGGCTGTAACCTATAACTACAGTGGCTATGCTATGGTTCGTGAACTCAAGCACCTAATTGCTCAGGGAAAGTTAGGTCAGATCCAAAAAATTCACCTGGAGATGCCCCAGGAAGGCTTCAAGCGCCCACCCGATATCGCAGGCAAACCAGCCAAACCTCAGGCATGGCGACTTCAGGACTACCAGGTCCCTACTATCTGCCTTGACTTGGGCGTCCATTTACATCACTTGTCGAGCTATTTACTAGAACGGGAACCCACAGAAACCTGTGCTCAGTTTACCAATCACTCAGACTATCCGGGATTAATTGACGATGTGCAAATGCTCCTAAAATACCCTGACGGGATCCACGGCAGCATGTGGATGTCAAAAACTGCCATCGGCCACCGAAATGGGTTGCAGGTTAGGGTCTATGGTACAACGGGTAGCGCTACCTGGGTACAACTCAACCCAGATGAGTTGCAGCTACAGTTTAGTGATGGCAGACGTGAGATACTGGACCGTGCAGGTCAGTGTCAGTATGCCAACCAGTTCCGGTACAATCGAATGAAACCAGGTCATCCGACCGGATTTGTTGAAGCGTTTGCAAATCTATACACTGACATTCATCAGGCTTTATCTGCATATCAGGCAGGCACAGCCCCTAAGAACGAGTATGTGTTTGGATTCGCTCAGGCTCAGGCAGGTCTGGCGCTGTTTGAAGCAGCAGTCACTTCGAATGAGCAACACAGTTGGTGTCAGGTTTGAGCCTGACACCCGGATCACACTTCTGAAAAACGTGTTTTCACATCATTTCTGAGAACCTTCCCCATCGGCGTTCTTGGTAGCGCACTAATACGTTCAAGTGAACGTGGTTGCTGATAGTCCGTCAGTTCAGACAAACACAACAGCCTTAACTCCCGGCTGATATCCATATCACCCTGTTGCTCATAGACCACTTTGATATACTCACCCAGTTGCCTGTCCGCACAACCAAATGCCACACAATCCACCACTTTAGGATGCTTCCTGAACACTGCCTCAATGTCCTGAGGAAAAATATTGATCCCCCCACTGGAGATGACCTCTTTTTTCCGCCCCACATAATACAAAAACCCGTCACCATCCAGATAACCCAAATCGCCGGTCAGAAAATAGCCCTGCGGATCAAATGCATCCTGAGTTTGCTGAGGCATTTTCAGATAACCGCTGAAGCCGGTTATCGTCTGACACGCAATTTCGCCCACTTCCCCCTCATCCACGGCTTGTCCCTGCTGATCCAGGATCTTAACCTGCACAAACGGCAAAGCCTCACCGACGGCGCCGTTTTTATCTCGTCGTTCACTAACACAAAAATCACTGACCACACCCACTTCAGAAGCACCATAGCACTCGTGAAAACGACAGGGTAACTTGCGCAACAAAGCCTGCTTGGACTCAGCAGACAGCACCGCCGAGGAGGACACCACACAACGCAACGAACTCAAATCAGCCTCTTCGTCACTGCTTAACAAACTCTCTAATTGAGCCGATACCGCAAACAGAAAACTAACTTGATGCGTCTCAATAGCACAGAGCCACTTTGATAACGTAAACTTAGGCAAGATCACACTGGTTGCGCCTAACATCAGGGGCATCAATACCCCCCGCTGGGCAAGTGAGTGATACAGTGGCGTCGCAACCAGCACGACTTCGTCTGGGGTTAACCCGTAGTAATTTATCGTGGCGTCATAGGCACGGCTGATCTTACATTGCTGGCTTAGTACTATCGGTTTGGGCTGACCTGTGGAGCCGGATGTCATGGTTAGTATATAGGGGCCATTGACATCAATCTTTTGCGCTGGTGCACTCACCGACTGCACCACCGACTCCTCTGACATAATGTCGTGCCAGCAGGGCTCATCCGCAACAGGCTGTGACAAACTGATTAAGTTAGTGGGGTCAATGACGGCGTCTGCCAGTAAAGTTCGACCAATAGAAGGCCAAGCGATCACTGCCGCAACCGGCGTTTTCTTTAGCGCCACCGACAACGCATCACCTTTGAGACTGATAGGCAAAGGCACAATGGCCAGGCCCAGGCGGGCCGCCGCCAGCATCACAACCGGATACTCAAGGCCATTCGGAGCAAACAACGCCACCCGTTGACCAGGCCGTAACCCTAAACGATCAAAATGCACGCAAAGCTTCAATACCTGAGCATTCAGCGCCTGATAACTCAAAGTCTGTTGCTCAAACACCAATGCGGTTTTATCTGGCTGAGACTGCACATGCTGTGCAAAAATTTGATAGATATTACTCACAATCTGTCCTCAATGGATATTTGGCAACAAAATTAAAGTCTGCGGGACTGGCATTGGGAAAAAGCAGCCGCGCGGCGTCATGACCGGGCTCATTTTCAGTCAACGCAACAAAGCCGGCGCGCTCGTTCAGCAAGTTGACAAACCGGTTTTGCTTGTTGATCACTGCCACCCAAATTGCATCAGGATAAACCTGAGCCGTGTGTGATAGCTGCCATTGCAAGATCAGTTGCGCATGCACAAAATTCACCTTATCACTGGCTGCAAACCAGCCACCAAACAGATAAGTCTGCCCTGCTATTTCCGCACATTGATGCCAAACATAGAGTAATGGTTCACCGTCTTGCGACAGCACAAATGAGTCACGTGTTTGACGGAACCACCAGCGATAATGATCAACTTTATCAATGCGGTCGGTAATCGTCATACGCCAGGCATTGTCGCTGCGATTACGTGCGTTAAGGTAGCTGTTGATGTGTTTATCTGTCACAGGATACAAGTGTAAGTTATCTGCAAGCGCCCAGCTCACTCCAGGCTCGCTCGAAGCGCTACGCGCCAATGTCAAACCCGATACAGCGTTGCCTAACAGTACAGACGCGATACGTTTAGCCCCCATCCCATCAACAATGACAGAAGCCTCTGCGCACAATTGTTGCACCCGAGTATGTGCACTGAATAACGAGGCGATCAACTCAACCACTTTATGCGTAGCATGTGTCAACAGGTTGGGAATATGGAGATAATGACCCAGCGCTTCCAAATCTGCCTGGGCATTATTCTGATTATCGGCCAGACTAAAACTCAGCGCAGGCGTTTGTGTTGCGGCCAGTTCATATAGGGATGTCCCGAGCGCCCCCACAAACAGGCCACAGCGCTGATAATATTGTGCGAGACTAGTTGCCTGTTCAATTAAAGTCAGCCGTGGTTGTTGTGCTGCCAAAGAGCGCAGTTGTTCAGTGCCTGTCGCTTTAGGTCCAATCACCACTTTTATCGCTGTGGTTTCAAGCCCTTGTGGAGGCGTTTTAAGTAAACGATCTATCCATGCAGCTGGCACATGCCAATCTCCGCCGCCACCCAGCGAAAATAATAGTCCGCCATCACGCGTTTGAGCCGCTGGACAGTGATATTCTGGTGCCAAAATACTGTAATCCGGCCCCAGTAAAGTCTGGCTGTGTGCTGCCAGCTTTCCATCATAACGCACAGCGGTTTGTGATCCCTGCCATTTAGCATCAACCACTAAATCGGCGACGTGCTCCCGGGCTAAGTCATCCATTGCCAACAACGGCACGCCACTTTTCCGGATGCGTGATTCCCAGCGCACATCGAAACCATATCCATCGACCACCCAGCGACTGACCATATCACCTCGATGCGCCAAAATATCCAGTGCAAACTGCGCGTCACTGACCGGATCCGGCTGCTGCGGTACTTCAACCAATACGATATCCATATCTTGATAAAAACGCGCGGGCACCGTGTTTTCGTCCACCAACATTACCACTTGCTGATGTTGCTCAATCAGCGCTTTGGCCAGCCACTTCATGCGCATAAAGTGACCCAGGCCACAGCGCGTATCCACACGAATTGCTATCATGCGAGTGCCACTATGGCATCAACAAAATTACCCACTTGTGCATTGCTTGACTCAAGCAGCAATTCCGGTGGGACAGACAACCCCAAATGCGCTTCAATGTGCATGATCATCGACAATACTTCGAAAGAGTCCAGCACCCCTGCGGCAATAAAGTCGAAGGACTCAAAGTCCGCTTCGCTTACAACCACAGCGCGCGCTTCGAAAAACTCTTTTAACAAAACCACTACGGCTTCACGCTGTATGCTCATAGCATATCTCCCCAGCTCAACTGCATCCCGCGTATCAGCGCCTTATTTACCGTGCGGCCAATCACATCTGGTAACGATTTGGGCATGATCTCGCCGCCACCCGGACGCATCTGTGCCACATGCTCAGCCGTGATTTGCTCACCTGCTTGAATGTCTTTAACGATGTAAACACAGCGGCGTGCTTTGGACGCCTCGCTGGGGTAATGGACCTGCCCCATCGCCATTTCTATTTGCCGCACGCCATGCACCAGGGCTGCTAATTCATCAGGTGTCATTGAGAAAAAGCTGTCAGCGGTATCGTCCTCTTTGCTCATCACAAAGTGCTTTTCAATCATGCAAGCGCCCACCGCCACCGACGCCAATGGAACGTCATTGCCTAGGGTATGATCAGACAAGCCAACAGGACAACCAAAAGCTTCCCGCATGTGCGGAATGGTACGCAGATTTATGCTGTCAGCGGGCGCAGGGTAAGTACTGGTGCACTTCATCAAACATAGCTCTTCAATACCCGCTTCCTCAGCCACCTTTACAGCTTCAGCAATCTCAACCAAAGTCGCTCCCCCCGTCGACATAATCACAGGCTTGTTAGTTGCTGCCACATCGCGGATAAGTTGATGGTCAATCAGTTCTGGTGAGGCAATTTTATAGGCCGGCGCATTCAGCTGAGCCAGCAAATCAACGGCCGTTTTGTCAAAAGGGGATGAGAAGCAGGTAATACCTATTTTTTCAGCCAACTCAAACAGCTCAGCATGAAAGTCCCAGGGCATATAGGCCCCTTTATAAAGGTCATACAAATATTGCCCCTGCCATGGGCCCGTTGCCTCAAAATGCGGCAGTTTACAATCCATAGTCAGGGTGTCTGCTGTGTAGGTTTGCAGCTTAATCGCATTGGCTCCTGCTTCTTTTGCCGCATAAACCAACTCTTTGGCCTTGGTTAAAGATTGGCCATGGTTTGCAGACATTTCTGCAATGATGTAGCAGGGCTGGTCATGGCCAACTTGGTCACCTGCTATGGTAATCTGTTTCTGAAAATTCACTGTACGCCTTCTTGTTTTACGCTGGCATCTCTATCAAGTTAAGCAAAAAGTGCGCCCTTTTTGAAAAAATGAATAAACATTGTCCAAAGTCAATAGGTTCGCGCGCTTCAACGCCACTTTGTCTCTGTCTTTGAGTGTAATCATTTGCTATATTGATCTCAATTACAATGATAACAATGACTTCAATGAATAAAGTTCAGATCATTATTCAGGCAAGAATGACCTCTACTCGTCTACCCAGCAAAGTACTGCTGCCACTGTGTACTAGCACTGTGCTGCAAGTGATGTTGGAGCGACTTCAAGATTTGACGGAAAATGTGATCGTAGCAACGACCGACGATGGCAGCGAACACCCTATCGTCGCTCTGTGTCAACGTCTTGGAGTGAAGTATTTTCGGGGCAGTACGGAAGATGTACTGAGTCGCTACTATCTGGCAGCCCATCAGTTTGGTGCACAAGACAATACCGCCATTGTACGCCTGACCAGTGACTGTCCTCTCATTGATGCTGATTTGGTTCGTCAAGCCATCACTTACTACCACAATCATGACGTAGATATGGTCAGCCTCGGCCCACATAGCGGTTTTCCTCGCGGCCTCGATACCTGTGTATTCGCATTTCGATTGCTGGCGCGCACACACCAGCTCGCAACAAGCGCACCAGACAGAGAGCATGTCACTTTAGGTATGGCAAAGTTCAATACCATGAATAGCCATATCATCAGTGCAGGCGACGACCACAGCCACTATCGGCTGACACTAGACGAGCCGGACGACTACACCGCAATTAAGGCAATATATCAGCAATTGGATAATCGCCTCGACTTTGGTTTCAGCGAGTTGTTAGAAACATTAAAGAATCATCCCCACCTTGCCGATATAAATAAGCACGTTGAACAAAAAACTGTTTAACACAGAGTAGGTCTTTGACACCTGCATTTTAGGCACGATATTTGCGTTAGCATTGTCATACCGGGTGATTAAAATATTCAAAAAGAGAGAAAAATGAGCAATAAAACCGTTTTAGTGACCGGTGCCACCGGATATAAGGGCACGGTATTAGTACCTAAGCTGCTCGCCAAAGGCTACCAGGTTATCGCGCTGGACACCCAATGGTTCGGTAACTTCCTGCCTGAACACAAAAACCTCACTGTAATTAAAGGTGATGTGCGTCATACCTCAGACATCGAACTGAGCGGCGTGGATAGCATTATTCACCTGGCCTCTATTGCCAATGACCCATGCGGTGACCTGGACCCCAAACTGACCTGGGAAGTAAGCGCACTGGCCACAATGCAATTGGCAGACAAAGCGAAACGTGCCGGTATCAAGCAATTCATTTACGCCTCTTCAGGCAGTGTCTACGGTGTGAAAGATGAAGAGCAGGTCACTGAAGACCTAACTTTAGAGCCCATCTCAGAATATAACAAAACCAAAATGGTCGCCGAGCGTGTGCTACTAAGCTATGCCGACGATATGGCTGTACAAATTGTTCGCCCTGCCACCGTATGTGGGTTGTCACCCCGTCAAAGACTGGATGTATCCGTCAATATGTTGACGATGCAGGCACTTGAAAATAGCAAAATCACCGTTTTTGGTGGTGCGCAAGTAAGGCCAAACATCCATATTGACGATATTACTGACCTGTATATCTATATGCTGGAACACCCAGAGAAAACCAGTGGGGTGTTCAATGCAGGCTTTGAGAATATCTCCATCATGGATATCGCGAACATGGTAAAAGCTCAGGTGGAGTGCGACATTGAAGTGACACCTTCAAACGACCCAAGGTGTTACCGCATCAACTCAGACAAACTCCTTGAGACCGGCTTTAAGCCAACTAAAAATGTCGCCACTGCGATTGAAGAGCTGATCGCCGCGTATCGCGCAGGCCAGTTAAAAAATGAAGATCGCTTCTATAACCTTAAATGGATGCAGCGGGAAGTATTATGAGCAAGCAACAAGGCATCGTCGCCCCAATCCCTCGCCGGGATCCCATTGTCGCCCTGACCGAAGACTATGTGCATACACTGAGTCAGGTGCTGGCACAGCTCGATGGCAATGAAATTAAACAGCTGGTCAGTACTTTACTGGATATGAAAGCCAAAGGCGGTACCTTGTATTTATGTGGTAATGGCGGGTCTGCGGCCAACGCCATCCACCTTGCGAACGACTTTACATTTGGTGTTCACCCTCAAGGAGATGCCCTCAAAGTTGAGGCGCTGGCAGCAAATAGTTCAGTGTTAACTTGCCTCGGCAATGACATCGGTTACGACAACATTTTTGCCCATCAACTTAAGGTAAAAGCAGGTAAGCACGATGTGCTGATGGTGCTCTCAGGTAGCGGCAATTCAGGCAATATCATTCGTGCTATAGAGCAAGCTCACTTGCTCGGTATGCATACCGTCGGGATACTCGGTTTTGATGGTGGTAAAGCCAAGCCACTGGTCGACCAGGCATTTCACTTTGCGATCCAGGACATGCAGATCTCTGAGGATACCCAAGTGGTGATCGGACATATTTTAATGAAAGCCCTTTATCAGGAGCTCAATCATGGCTAATGCGCCAATCCTTGTACTCGGTAGTAACTCCTTTTCGGGCGCATCGTTTTGCGCCCATTTACTAAAACAAGAACATTCAGTGCTGGCTGTCAGCCGCTCAGCAGAACCCCATAACGCGCTATTGCCCTACAAGTGGCAGGCAAACCAGCCAGACTTTCATCAGCTCGACCTGAACCACCAGTTGGACGACATCATGGCGCTCATCAAACGCCATAAAGTCAATACTGTCTATAACTTTGCTGCACAGAGTATGGTGGGACAAAGCTGGCAATATCCAGAACACTGGTTTATGACCAACGCTGTCTCGACCATCAAGCTGCATAATCAGCTCAAGGACCTAGATCACCTGGACAAGTACGTGCATATCTCCACGCCTGAGGTCTACGGTAGCTGCGAAGGCCTGGTCCAAGAGCACCGTAACTACCAACCGAGCACTCCTTATGCGGTGTCTCGTGCTGCAGCAGATATGAGCTTGCATACGTTTTTTGATGTCTACAAATTCCCTGTACTATTTACCCGTGCAGCGAATGTGTATGGTGAAGGCCAACAACTTTATCGCATCATCCCAAGAACCATTTTGTTTGCCTTGTTAGGTAAGGTATTACCCCTGCATGGCGGCGGTCACTCTACCCGTTCATTTATTCATATCGATGATGTGTCAGATGCCACACTGAAAATAGGCAATCACGGTACACTGGGCGAGACGTATCATATTTCGACCGAGCGCATGATCACCATTCGCGCATTAGTTGAGCTTATCTGCGATATGCTGCAAGTGCCCTTTGAACAGGTCTGCGCTGTCACAGAAGACCGCCTCGGCAAAGATGCAGCTTACCTGCTGGACAGCAACAAGGTCCGCTCAGAACTCAACTGGCAGGATCAAGTCTCGCTGGAAAACGGCCTGGAGCGCACCATCGCCTGGGTGAAACAGTACCAGAGCGAACTTGGCACATTACCCCATGACTACATTCATAAAGCGTGAGATCCCCATGTCCGGACAAGAAATCGATTTATTAAGAAATTACCCTAAATCTAAGCGCGATACCAAAGGCCGCGCCAACGTAATCACCGAAGCGGACCGTGAAATTGCCAGACAATATGGCAAGGACTTCTTTGATGGCGATCGTACCTATGGTTATGGTGGCTTTAGTTACTTCCCCCGTTTCTGGCAACCCGTGGTACCGGATCTCAAAGCACACTTCGGCCTCGATGCAGGCTCCAGCCTGCTAGACGTGGGATGTGCAAAAGGCTTTATGCTGTACGACCTGCAACAGTTGATCCCAGGTATGACATTGCGCGGACTGGATATTTCAGAATACGCATTGGAACATGCCAAAGAAGAAGTCAAAGATCTGCTGACGCAAGGCAACGCCAAAGCGCTGCCCTACGAAGACAATAGCTTTGATGTGGTGATGTCAATCAACACCATTCACAACCTGGAAGAAAATGAATGTGCCATGGCACTGCGTGAAATTGAACGCGTCAGCCGTGGCAAGTCTTTCATTACCGTTGATGCTTATCGCAACGACGAAGAAAAAGAGCGCATGATGGAATGGGCACTGACTGCCAAGACGATTATGCATGTGGATGACTGGAAACAGTTCTTCCGTGACAACGGTTACACTGGCGATTTTTATTGGTTTATTCCTTAGGCATATTATGACTTTGAACTCCATCGCAGCGCAGATACGTTACACCCTGTGTGACGTGTCCAGCCAGACTAAAACACCGCATCTGGGCAGTTGTTTGTCCTGCGTTGATATTCTGACAGTATTGTACTGGCGTACAATGCACATCACGCCCAACGAGCCAGACAACCCCGAAAGAGATTATTTTTTACTCGGTAAAGGGCATGCCGCCAGCGCACTTTACACCACCCTCGCCTATCGTGATTACTTTTCTCCCGCCGCTCTGTATGAACATGGCCAGACAGGTAGCCAGTTTGAAGAGCATCCGGGGATACATGCCCCCGCTGGTGTAGAAACAGTCTCAGGCTCTTTAGGTCATGCATTATCTCTGGCAACCGGAATGGCACTGAGCACCCAGCTCAAGGGCGCTAAAAACCGATTTTATGTACTTATGGGCGACGGTGAAATCAATGAGGGCACTGTCTGGGAAGCTGCGATGTTTGCAGCCGGCAAACGCTTAAGTAACCTGGTTGCCATTGTAGACTTTAACAAGTTACAAGGGACTGGTGAAAGTACCAAGATTATGCATCTGGAGCCGCTTGAAGAGAAATGGCGTTCATTCGGCTGGCATACAGTACGCGTCGACGGTCATGACCTCAGTGCGCTGGAACAGGCTTTAGAAGCCGCAAAATCCATCCAACAGCCTGTGTGCATTGTTGCTGATACTGTAAAAGGCAAAGGCGTGTCATTTATGGAAAATGACAACAACTGGCATTACCGCATTCCAACTACAGAAGAAGTAGCGCACGCAAAACAGGAGCTGGGAGTATCATGAGAAACGCGTTTGCACGAGTCCTGACTGAGCTTGCTAAAGACGACACATCGCTGTTGCTCTATTACGCTGATATCGGCAATCGATTGTTTAACCCCTTAAAGGAGTTTGCCGAAGATCGCACCATCAATGCTGGAATAGCCGAAGCCAATATGGCCTCAATGGCCGCAGGCAGCGCGATGATGGGCCACAAGCCTTTCATTTATACTATTACCCCGTTTACCACGTCACGAAACTTTGAACAGATCAAGATTGACATAGCCTATCAGAATCAGCCTGTGATCATCGTCGGTACCGGCTCTGGCTTATCGTATGCCAACCTGGGCCCGACTCATCACTCATTCGAAGATATTGCCCTGATGCGCGCCTTGCCAAATATGCACGTGATCTGTCCGGCTGATGCCTATGAACTTGAACAACTGATGCCACAGTTGATCGAGCTCAATGCACCCTGTTACTTCAGAATTGGTAAAAAGAATGAGCCGGCAGTCCACGAAGGTAAACCTGCACTTACCTTTGGCAAAGTGCATGTCATGCGCCCCGGTGAACGCATTGCGGTACTCAGTACCGGCACCATTATGCCACTGGCGCAAGATCTAGTAACTACATTGAACGAAAGTGGATTATCGCCTGAACTGGTGAGTTTCCACACAGTAAAACCGCTCGACGAAGATTACCTGAACGATGCCATGACACGGTTCGACCATGTGATCACACTCGAAGAGCACAATGTCAGTGGCGGCTTTGGTAGCGCCGTTTTGGAGTATTTTAGTGAGCAACCAAACTGGCCACGGGTTCACCGTTTCGGGATCCCGGACCGCTTTATTGATCAGGTGCATTCCACCACGGATGCCAGGGCTAAAGCAGGCCTGACTGTGACTGACATTATGAATACCTTATCAGAGCGAGGTGTGGTGTGATCATCGGTATTGATTTTGATAACACCATTGCCAACTACACCGGCGTGTTTTATCGCGTCGGCTGTGCGCTTGGCTGGCTACCTGAGTCGGTTGGCCAGAGTAAAAATGAAGTCAAGCAGCACTTTATCAGCCAGGATAACGAAACCAGATGGACTGAGTTACAAGGCATCGTTTACGGCAAAGAAATTTCTCAGGCACAACCTTATCCGGATTGCCTTGAGACACTCAGAAAATGGCGTAAACAAGGACATACTCTCAAGCTTATTTCGCATAAAACACGCTATCCCATCATAGGTGAACGCGTCGATTTTCATGTCGCTGCCACCCGGTGGTTAGAAGACAATGGTTTTGTGGGCACACTCGATGCCCCGCTTGAAAAGTCAGACTTGTTTTTCAACGAAACCAAAGAAGACAAGCTTTTATGTATTAGCACGCTTGGCTGTGAACTGTTTGTTGATGATCTGGAATCCATATTCAACCATGATTTATTCCCCGCTCACTGTAAAAAGGTGTTATTTAATACCAGGTCTGACGACCCGGCCTTAGCACCTGTTAAGTTCTGGTCTGATATTCCGGATAAGTTATGATAAATGATGCGGTGCGCCATTGGTTAGAAGACGTGCTGGGCACGGAAAACTTTACTATTGCCTCACTTAATGGCGGCGCAAATAATCGCGGTTATGAGATTGTGTCAAAAGGCACAAGTTGGTTTCTAAAGTCTTTCTCGCCCAACCACACGCAATCGGGTCATAAACTTGCCAACGAATTTGGTTTTTCGCAGTACTTATGGCAAAACGGCGTCACATCTGTACCAGAACCCATTGCTTGCAACGCACAAGCGTATGTCAGCCTTTTTAGCTTTATTCAGGGTGACCCCGTCACTGAGGCAAAACCCGGTTCAGTCAAAGAAGCTCTGCAATTTCTTGAGCACATTAATGCCATTTCTCAGCCCAGAGCACACTTGAATATCGCGTCGGAGAGCCCCGACTCCCTGTATGGGTTTTATAGCATCATTGAGAAACGACTGGCCAGATTTCAACCGCAACAAGATAACCGGGCCCTCAAGACTTTGCTGCAACAGATCCAGACTCGGGCGAACAAGCTGCTCTGTCACTTGCCCGCTGGTGCTAAGACCACGCAAACAAGAGAGGTGTTATCACCTTCCGACTTCGGCTTTCATAATGCGTTGCAAACGAGCCAGGGCGTAGTCTTCTTCGACTTTGAATATGCAGGCATAGATACCAGCTGGAAACTCTTGTGTGATTTTTTCTCACAGCCGGCGGTACCTGTTGACCTCACCTCCCTGGATATCTTCTTCGCCAGTCGTTTGTTTGAGCATGTCCCGAGCCAAAAGGATACTTTCCTGACAATATTAGAACTGACTCAGTTGAAATGGTGTTTAATCATGTTAAATGAGTTTATTGGCGATGTACAAAGTCGCCGTCAATTTTCATGGAACAAAAATTGCTTAAAACCTAGTGAACTAGAAGAAATAAAGGTCATGCAATTGATTAAAAGCCAAAAATACTTTGCATCAATTGCATCGAACATCGAGTCAGCAGCCAGCTTGTGTGACTGAAATGCATGAAGCTATGAATCCCAGTGCTGAGCGTGCACCAAGGCATTAATACTTGCCCTATCGAGAAAATGAGGAACACTATGTCTGAAATTACCACGAGATTTGAAATCGTTTATCGAGAAAACAATTTATCAGACAGAGACTATTATGTTTATGGTTCGGGCGGCGGCGGCTTGGATATCCTGCGTTATATCGAAGAAAAAGGCCTGAGAGCCCCGCTTGCAGTCCTCGACAGAGAGGCCAAAGCTGAACCACTAGAAGTACTTAGTGCTTATGAGTTAAAAGAAGTCGCACATCCTGTTGTGGTGTCTTCCATTTCTTTTTACGGCGAGATTAAACATGCCCTTGTTAAGCACAATGCGCAGTTTAAATCTCAGTTGATCCCACTCATGCCCTACAGCGAGAATGTGACGAACAGGCTCTATATCTCAGAATCTGCCTGGACTGAATATCAATCATTAGCAGAATCCTCATACAGAAAAAAGCATGGCTGGACAGGCTCTCATTTGCAGCAGCAGGGGTTTTATATCGGGGTGTCAGATGAAGCATTTGCCGACAACTTTCGCGTTTTATGTGACACATTGCCGCAGCAACATCATACCCTGGAGTCAAGCCGACAAGATTTTGACTACTTCTCTAACGCGTTAGGAGAGCAAAACTCGGATTTACAACGGCTTGAGATCACCACTGAAGCACAGACCTTGATCCAGCATTTTCTGGAACAACATTATGATGAAATCGCAGAGCAACTCGGAAGCCACTGGAAAGTCGTCAATAGCCGCATCACTAAACTTGCCAAAGTGTTAAATTCCAATGTCGGCTCAAACAAGCTGCACTTGGATAACATGCCAAAACCGGTGAAAAAGATTTTGCTTTATATTACCCCGCCATCTGCTAACACAGGCTCAACCATGATGGAGCTGGAGGATGGTAGTCAGGTGACGGTTGAAGGCCCACAAGGTACTTTTTTGCTCTTTCAAAACAGTCGCCTCAAGCATCGCGGGCTGTCTACAGACAAACTGAACAGACTGGTATGCGAACTCACTGTGGCGACCAATCAATACAAAGACACTCAGGTCCGTAAAGTCGGTTTAGTGTCTGAGTTTCCTTATAAACCCTGGCAACGATGTGGGGCATACAAAGTCAACCTGGGCGGCGGCGCTAACTTTAATGGTGAAAACTGGATATGCTACGACGAATGCGACGGAGCCAACATAGAGCCAATTAGCTTTACACCAGACACCCGTTTGCCCAACTCAGATCACAGTTGTAGCTTAGTCTACTCGTCTCACTTCTTTGAGCATATCAACCATGAAACACTGGCCAATTTGCTGACGGAAAGCTGGCGGATCCTGCAACACGATGGCGATCTGTTAGTTAAGATCCCGGACTTTGATTCAGCAAGGGAGGCAGGTCTCAATGGCGACATGGAATATTTTGATCAGTTCTCACAGTCGAAAGCGCTATTACAGTGCTGGCAAAAGTATGATGTCGATCCTGATTGCGCGCTCTCTCATGCCGCAAACGTTATTACCAGCTTCTGGGATGCAGACTACGGCCACCTATACAAAAATCAAACATCCAGCCGCGCAGGTTACTGCGGACCCGCTAAGCTTTCCAGTGCGCAATACGCTGAGATTCTTAAGATAGAATCGATAAACGAGATTTCAAAGATTCTGACGCAAAAAGTCCGAGCGACTGAGAGCGACTTTCAGTTCAATCATCAAAATGCCTGGACTAAACAAGAGTTTATAGATCTGGTATCCGATTTTGGCTTTGAGCTTGTTTCCACAGATTATGAACTGCTCGAATATGCCTTCCCGGATGTCCCAGACTTCGAGGCACACAAGCCAATCAGTAACTATTACTATTTTAAAAAAATTGCCAATAAGGGGAAGTCATGAAAGCCGCTGTTTTATTCAATACCGGTGAACCTCTGGAAATCATCAACGGCATTCAAATGCCCGCGCTGACGCGAGGGCAAGTGCAAGTGAAACTCTTGTACAGCGGACTGTGTCATTCACAGCTAATGGAAGTGCAAGGTGGCAGAGGTGAAGACAAATATTTGCCCCACTTGCTCGGCCATGAAGGAGTCGGCATTGTCGAAACCATAGGTGAAGGTGTCACTAAAGTATCGCCCGGCGATAAGGTCGTTATAGGCTGGATCAAAGGTGACGGGCTGGATGCACCTGGTGGGAAGTATCCTCATGAGGATTACCTGATTAACTCAGGCAGCGCGACCACGCTATGCGAAAAAACCATAGTTGCCGAAAACCGGCTGGTGACCTTACCTGACGACTTCCCGGAAAAGCTGGCTGTACTGCTGGGCTGTGCCTTGCCGACCGGATTAGGCTTAGTCTTTAATGAACTGCAGCCCCTGCCAAACAGTACTCTGGCCGTTTTTGGTCTCGGCGGGATAGGTATGAGCGCGTTGATCGCTGCAAAGCTGGGTCAGCCTCGTATGCTAATTGCCGTTGATGTAACGGAAGAAAAACTCGCGATGGCGAAGAAGCTTGGTGCAACACATACCATTAATGCGCTGGAGCAAGACCCCGTCGCGGCGATTCAGTCGCTTACCGATGGCCAGGGAGTCGAGTACAGTATCGAAGCATCTGGCCAAACTCGCACAATCGAGCAAGCATTTGAATCGGTCAAAGATGGTGGCGGGCAGTGTATTTTCGCTTCTCATCCACGTGATGATGAGAAGATTTCACTGGAGCCGCACGCATTCCATCGAGGGAAATCTATTCGTGGTAGTTGGGGCGGTGCCAGCAGACCGGATGTCGATATTCCCAAATTTATTGCGCTGTATAACGAAGGAAAGCTTGAGCTGGATGACCTGATAACGCGCACATACCCGCTAGAGGACGTCAATACTGCACTGGACGACTTACACAACAAAAAAATCATACGCGCGTTGATAGAGATTTAATCGTGATCCGTGTCGGAGGTAAAGATGAGCAAGTATAAGCTACCACTGAAACCCTACCCCAACAGAGTACTGATGGATTTGAGTTCAGACTGTAACTTAAAGTGCCCCATGTGTGTCGTTCATGGCAACACAGACGATCCAAAAGTGCTGGAAATCATCAAGAAAAATATGAAGGTAACGGACGCCAAGCAAATTCTCGATGAAATTGAGGGTCATACAGAAACAATAGGACCCGGACTGTGGAGTGAGCCCCTCATGGGCCGTGATATTTTGATGCACCTTAACAGCATGAAACGTAGGGGTTTCAAAATATCAATGAACTCAAATGGCCTGCTGCTCAATAAGAAAATGGCCGCTAACCTGGTTGAAATCGACGTTGATAGCATTACGGTCAGTGTCGACTCTACGACAAATGAAACGCTCAGCAAAATTCGTGGTGTCGAGAAACTGGAAAAAATTGAACAGCATGTTAAGCAGCTATTGGCTATTCGTGGAGATGCGCCTTCACCCAGGATCGGGGTGTCGTTTACAAAGCAAGCTGAGAATCTGCATGAAGAAGCAGAGTTCATTGAAAAGTGGACCCAGATCGTTGACTTCGTGAGAATTGGGGAAGTATTTGAGGAAGGTAAATTTCCGAATATAGAAATAGACCAAAGTAAACGCATTCCCTGTGCTGAACTATACGAAACAATGACAATCCACACGAACGGAGATGTCTCAATTTGCTGTCTTGATGGGTTTAAAGATGTGGTGGTCGGTAATGCGGTCCAGGAAGGCGTTAAAAACGTCTGGCAAGGCGAGAAGCTCAATGAAATTCGCAGACACCATGAGAATGGCGACTGGGACAAAGTGCCGTTTTGCAAAAATTGCGACCGTTGGGCTTCGAGCCAATATGAAGAGCGAACGGAAGGTAACCTCCTGATACGTAAGTCTGCCGAGTTTACTTTTTATAATCGCCTGGACAGATTAAATACGTGGAAGAAATAGATTACTATGGACAATACGAAATATTTAGAATCCTTACTATGTGAGCTTGATGGTAAGCATAGCGACACACTGCGTGAAACACTCAGAGCGCAGAATGTCACACTTGATGAACTCCTCTCTCAGCCTGTCACTATCGTAGGTGCGGCTGATGAAGGGGTCCGATTACTGAGTATCTTTCAGTCACTCAATGCACAAGATGTCCAGATTGTAGATATGAACCAGGCAAAGATAGGCCAGCTGGCGCATGAGCAGCATCGGGTTCAGCCATTTTGTAAAAGCAACATCGAATCGCGCCACGTGATCCTGGCAACACACAGAACCTGTAAAGCCTACAACACCTGTAAAGAGATGCATGCCAGCTCAGTGAACACCTTTATGCATCTTCAGTTGCTTTACCCACAAACCTTCGAGCCGCACTTTTTCCATGAAAACATGCTCGAAACCCTGCTGAACAATGTATCAGCACTCAAAGCGTTGCAAGGCAAACTGGCTGATGATTTATCTCTTGGCGTGCTGGCTTCTTGCCTGGATTATCGCCTGCATGGCGACCCCAGTGTCATGGACCCCCACATTGATTGGGAGTTGTATCTGCCAACGGGGATCGATCTGTCTCGTTTTGCCAGCCACTATGTAGATTGTGGTTCTTTCGACGGCGACAGTGTTGCCTTGCACATCAATCGCTATCCAGACATAGTGAAAGGCGCATATGCCTTTGAACCCGACCCCGCCACATTTGCACGGCTGAGCGAAAATATGGCCCACTTTGGCTTTGTTGAGTGTGTCAATAAGGGCGTCGGCAACAGCGTGACTAAACTGGGCTTCTCTGCAAATAAAGACAGGGCTTCACTGTTCTCAGAAACAGGCGAATTAAGCATTGATATCACTACGTTAGACAGTGAACTAACTCACTTCGCGCCAAGCATGATAAAAATGAACATCGAAGCATTCGAGCCCTTTGCTTTGGAAGGCGCCACACAAACTATACAGCGTAACTTGCCGCTGCTGGCCATTTCCGTTTACCACCAGCCTGAACATATTTTTTCATTACAAAAGCAGGTCGAAGACATCGCGCCAGGCCGCTACCAGTTTTATTTAAGGCAACATGATGGCGGTCTGGTAGAAACGGTGCTGTATGCAGTTCCGCTATAAACACAATCACTACAACGCATTTATTTAAGGCATTTGATTATGAACTCTCTACAGGTTGTCCTGTATGGCATCAATAGCGTAACTAACACGTTACTACAGTCCCACCCGGATGCTATTTTTGCAACCACTCAGGGTGGTGGCACTTATCACAACAAGCCTATCCTTAGCCTCGAAGAGCTCAGTGCACAGTACAACACCCCGGGCATTCAGATCATCATTTGCTCTATGTTTGTGGACGACATTGCCAATGCTCTGGTAGAGCATGGGTTTTCACTCTCAGCAATCTATTTTTATAATATTACTCACTGTAAAGTATTAAGCTGTGAAGACACCATTCGAAAGTCCGGAGGCACAGAGCAAACACTACATGTCGTGTATGATATGAAGGTGAACCTGCCCTGTTACGATGCGCTGAGCTTTGCCGCCGTCGCCGAGGCAGAAAGGATTAAACGAAAGCTCAAATATATTCACTTTTATATGCTTTCCGCTAATCCCGGCGGCAATAAGTTATCTTTCGATGCCAACTACACAGAGGACGACAGAAGTTGGCGTATCGCCAATATCGTCAAGCCCATTTTTGAGAGCCTGCCTTCGTATATTGGCTGCAGTGACATTATCAATCGAGCAGATCTTACACCTACAATGGCGGGTAAATTAAACCTATTTCCCGAGGATATTCTGACCACTCAAGCAGGTGTAGCCCATGGCTTGCTCAAGCTTGAAGAATATTATAACAATGGGATCCCAATGCCAGAGTTAAAGGTGCAACCCGCAGCGGCGAGTATGGTCCAAACACTGCTGGATCATTGTCATGCACAAAATAAAAAACTGGTCACCCTCACCTTAAGAAACACGCCAACACACCCCGAGCGAAATACCCCTGTAGGCCCCTGGATAGAATTCCTGCAATCGCTCGATACTGACACCTACTTTCCGGTGTTGCTAAGAGACACCTCTGAATGTCTTAATGCAACGCCACTGAGTCAGTTGGCTTTTGAAGTACCTGCAGCAACAATCAGCTTTGCATTGCGTATCGCTTTGTACGATGCAGCTTACATCAACCTGAGCTCGTCTGGTGGCCCCAGTTTTGCCTATTACTTTTTAAAAGGGTGTTCCTCAATACGTTACTCACCGATTGATGATAATCACTTTGCAACGGCCAGAAATACGCTGGAAACGGCAGGATTCAAAATCGGAGAAGAACAGTTTTTTGCACAAAATGGGCTTCACCAAATCCCCTTTGAAGTCGAAACATTCGAGTCGATACAGCAAGCCTTTAATCACCAATGCCAGATGTTGGAGTGCAACACCTATGAAGTTTGATCAGTGGTTAATGACAACTTTATTGCAACCTATGGGAGTCAAATCCACAAGTACACTCATGGTACACAGTGCATTCAGTGGCTTGAGTAAACAAGGTGTTCAGGCTGCTTCGTTGTGTGAGTTCTTGCTTAATTACGTACATCAGGGCAACGTCATTATGCCAACGATGACCTGGCGCACCGTCACGCAAGCACAAAACTGCTTCGACGTTAAAGCAACCCCGTCACATACGGGTATATTGTCAGAGCTATTCAGAACACAATTTGCGACCCACAGAAGTTTACACCCAACCCATTCGGTTGCAATTGCCGGACCTGATGCAGAGTATTTAACGCAGGGACACCACCTCAACCCGGGACCCTGCTCCGATTCAAGCCCTTATGGCTTGATAGAAAACTCAAAACTAAAAGACGACGCATATATTTTGCTGATTGGGGTAGCGCTTGAAAGCTGCACCTATATACATTACTTTGAAGAACACTTTAACTTTGATGCGTTTTTGCAAAGTAAGACAGAGCATTATCGACTGATACAAACTAACGAAGAGGTAGTTGAGTACAACGTGCATCGCCACACACGTAGCGTCAGGGACTTTCATCAATTTGGTAACGCACTGCATAACATGAACGCGTTAACAGTCGCCCTATTCGGCGACACGCCAATAACGTTGCTCAAAGTGCACGCCCTGTCTGAGGTTGTCCGGGCTGAGTTCGAACGCTCACCACTGGCAACGCTGCCCTGCCACTCATATATGCAAAATACACTATGAAACAGCCACACTCTGCGACCAGCGCCGGTGCTCAGTACATTCAGGCCCCCATTATACAACTCACAACAAAGCACCTGACGGAACTAAAAACGCTAGCAGCCAACGCGCACAATGGTCGCTTCAGATACTGTCTTCATGAGAGCCATGAAGCAGCCATTCAGGAGATGATCATCTGCCTGCATGGAATGAGTTACTTTCCTCCTCATCGTCACCCTACCGGGGTCGTAGAGTCCTATCACATGATTGAGGGGCAGATGGACGTATTTACGTTCGACGATGCGGGAAACATCATTGGTAAAACAGCCCTTGCACCGATACATGCTTCAGATGAAAATAAAGTGTTCTTTCATAAAGTTACCAGCCCTTGTTATCATACCGTGGTACCCAGGAGCGACTACGTTATTTATCATGAAGTACTGACAGGCCCATGGGTCCCCGACTATACAAGCCAGACAGCGCCTTTTTCACCTGCTCCGGAAGATAGTGCTGCCGTGGATAAATTTATCAGAGAGTTAAATGAGTTCCGAGTTTAAAACCGTTAGAGTGGCTGTTGTTGGGATTGGCAGCTGGGGAAAAGCAATCGTCAAAACACTGCGTAATGAAGTGTCTGATGTCCAACTTTCCCATGTTGTTACCAGTAATAGTGAAGTTGCCCCCCTGCTCCCGGAGCAGACTAAGATATTGGCCAGCTGGGATGAGCTGGTAACCCACAGTGATGAATTCGATTGTGTCGTCGCAGCACTGCCACCGCACCTTAATCTGCCGCTAGCGCAGTTGCTGTTGCCCCTGGGTATCCCACTATTTATGGAGAAGCCGCTCGCCTTGTCTGCACAGGATGCGCACACAGTTTTGTCGTTGGCGACACGCCATCAGAGCATTGTGCATATTGACCACATAGATTTGTATAATCCGGCCGTGGTTGAGATTGCGGCACGTCTGAACTCGCCGGTCACTTCTGTCAGCGGCAAGATAGGTGCAGCCTATCCTCGCCGTGCGATTATGCGCCCGCTTTGGGAGTACTCCCCACACTTTATTGCTGCCAGCCTTAAACTTGTCGCGTCTCGGCCGATAAGTATATCAGCCTGTTACGATAACATAGCGCCTGAGCTGCAAGACCAGACGCAAAGGGAGCTGGTTACTGTCACTATCCGCTTCGAAAATGGCGCACAAGCGACCATCCAGGCTGGCAACGGTATGATCAACAAAACGCGCATGCTAACAGTCTCTGCGACAAATCAGCAGTTCGAATTCGTTGACCGAGGTGCCGTGCCACTAAAAGAAAATAATAAAGAAATCGCGGTCGATCCGACATTGCCCCTGGCAAAATCTCTGGCCCACTTTGTCAACAAAGTACGCACAGGCGACAACAGCCTGACAGATTTTTCTGAGGGCGTCAGGGTCATTGAAATTCTGGAAGCCGCGGATCGCGCACTTGACGAACGAAGAGAGGTAAAATTGTGAGTCATAACCTCAATGAACTGGCTTTGTACGGTGGAAGCCCCGCTATTAGCGCCCCCTTTCCTGCGAGGAAAGCCTTTGGTCCAGGTGAAGAGCAAGCTGTCCTGGCGGTGCTTGACTATTATCGGGAGCGAGATGAAGACCCCTGTTACCGGGGCCCGTTTGAGACCCAATTGTGCAGCGCCTTCTCTGACTATATGGGTGGCGGCTACAGCGTCGCGGTAGCGACTGGCACTGCGTCCGTCTATGTTGCATTGGCAGCACTTGAACTGCCTGCAGGCAGTGAAGTCATTATTTCACCGGTGACTGACGCAGGCCCTCTCAATTCAATTATCATGCAGAATTTGGTGCCGGTTGTCGCAGATGCTGCGCCAGATAGCTTCAATACCAGCTGGCCACAAATCGAAAAAGAGCTAACAGAAAATACACGTTGTATCATGCTAGTACATTGTGGCGGTCTGCCTGTTGCTGACACTGAAGTTATTGTGGCAGAAGCGCGTGCTCGGGGCATTAAAGTACTGGAAGACTGTGCGCAAGCGCCCGGGGCCAGGTTAAATGGCCAGCTAGTCGGTACCTTTGGTGACATTATGGCCACATCCACTATGTACCGAAAAAATATCGCTTCGCCTGGCAGCGGAGGTCTGGTATTTTGTCGCGACCAGGATTTATACCATAGTGCACTTGCACATTCTGACCGTGGCAAACCGCTATGGTCTGATGAATATGTCGAGCGTAATCCGGCACAGCACTTATTCCCTGCTTTAAACTGGAACACGAATGATTTCAGCTGTGCGGTGACGCTGGCCTCTTTACAACGCCTGAACCAAACCATCACAGATAGAACCCGTGCCATGACGCAATTACGAGAGGCAATAAACAGTCATTCTGATATTTGCAGTATTACTGCCTGGCAAGGTGACCCTTCTCCGTTTTTCATCCAGGTGAAAATCGATACTTCAAGGTTAAATGTCGATAAATTTGAGTACTGTCAGGCTCTGGTTGCCGAGGGAGTACCGATGAATCCGGACTACAAATTCCTTGTTGCGGATTGGCACTGGTCACATGAACATTTTAAACAGCAACCGGTCACAACCCCCAATGCGACTCATGCCCGGGATACCTCATTTAATCTATACGTTAATGAAAACTATGACGCGTCGCACGTTAGCATGATTGTGGCTGCGATCACTAAAGTTGATCGCTACTTTCGCCACGCCTAAATCAAAGAGTACTGTACATGAATAAAATCACTCAACAATTAACTCAACTGCGCGATAACTGTCGTCTCTGCCTTAGCAAGGATGTTCAG
Source organism: Pseudoalteromonas sp. McH1-42 (assembly GCF_022347845.1). Taxonomy (NCBI): domain Bacteria; kingdom Pseudomonadati; phylum Pseudomonadota; class Gammaproteobacteria; order Alteromonadales; family Pseudoalteromonadaceae; genus Pseudoalteromonas; species Pseudoalteromonas sp. McH1-42. Next base: position 128,641 of record NZ_JAKRFU010000021.1, read on the forward strand.
GTTGCTATTCCCTTTAAGCCGACGCCGCTTGCAGAAAAGTATGCACAAAACAAAACTGACGCCTCTGCACCTGCATTACCCGTTGATTTGTACATTTGTAATGAATGTGGTCACGTGCAAATCCTTGATGTAGTCGACCCGGAATACCTGTGGGCTGATTATACCTACCATTCAGGCCAGACTCAGGGGATCATTGATCACTTTAAAGACGTGTCAGAGCTGATCCTCAATAAGTATGGGCCACTTCCGCAGCCCTTTGTGCTGGATGTAGGCAGTAATGACGGCACCTTCCTAAAGTGCTTTAAAGAAAAAGGCTTCAAAGTGTTGGGGATTGATCCTGCCAGCGATATTGCCGCTCAGGCGACCCGCAACGGTATCGAAACTATCGCGGATTTAATGACAGCCGAAAACGGACAAAAAATCGTTGCACAACACGGTCAGGCCTCTTTGGTGACGGCATTTAACGTATTTGCACATGCCGATGAAATGCGAGATCTACTCAAAGGTATTGCAACAACCCTGGCGGATGATGGTTTATTTGTATTTGAAGTATCCTACCTCAAAGACATCATAGACAAGATGCTCATTGGTACCATCTTTCATGAACATTTGTGTAATCACTCTCTCAAACCTATGATTAATTTCCTCGCGACGGAAGGGCTGGAAGTGATCCACGTCGAACATGTCTCGATTCAGGGAGGCTCCATCATAGGATTTGCGCAGCATAAATCAGGTCCTCGCCCGATTCAGCCATCAGTTGCACAGATGATTGAGCAAGAAGACGCCAGCGACTTGCACAGTATGACCACAATGAATGCATTCGTTGCACGTTTTGACGCCATGAAGGAGCAAGCCAAAGCCCTAATCGCCGAACGCCAGCCAGGTGTCATTGCGGCTTATGGTGCAGCGCGTAGCGGCCCCATGCTGCTAACGCAATATGACATTGGTGCGGATATCACAGAAATCTACGACGATCATTCACAAAAGGTGGGACGTTATACACCGGGAGACAGTATTCTGGTTGAGCCAACGGCAAAGTTAATGGACACAATGCCGACATTGACAGTCATATTAGCCTGGATCCATGCCAAAGCCATTGTCAAAAAACACCTGGATTATCTTGAACAAGGTGGTGCGTTTTTAACCTTAACACCGCAAGTTGTACTGATCACGAAAGAGAACTATGCAGACTTCATCAGCTAAAATAAAACTGGGCTTCATTGGTGCCGGCTTCATAGGACAGGTCGCGCACATTGAAAACTATGCGCAGCTCGACGACTGTGAGCTGTATGGTATCGCGGATCTACGTCCAGAGCTGTTGACACAAGTTGCCAGCAAATTTGGTTTTAATAAGACCTATGCCGATCATCATGCACTGCTTGAGGACGATGACATCGATGCCGTTATTGTGGTAACAGCACGTGCTCACACCGTACAAGTCGTCAAAGATTGCTTGCTTGCCGGAAAACATGTATTCAGTGAGAAACCCATGGCAGGTAACAGCAAAGATGCAAGTGCATTGGTCGAGCTAGCTAAGGCCCGTCAGCTCGTTTACTGCGTGGGTTACATGAAAAGATTTGATGCAGGCGTTATCAAAGCGAAAGCCCTCTTTTCTCAGCTGATCGACAGTAAAGAACTAGGTGAATTACTGCAGGTCAACGCGCACTGCTATATGGGCGACAGTTATTGCAAAGCCGGTGGTTATATTCACTCACAGCAGGCACGCCCGCAAATGCCCGATGAGGCTGACTTTGCACCTGAGTGGCTCAATAGTGAGCATCGTCCCCTGTTCGCGCGTTATGTCAACGTTCACTCTCACCTGTTGAATTTACTCAGGTATTTTCTAAACTGTGACATGGATGTAGAGTACTTTAACTTTTTGTCGGCAAAAGCCCATGTGTGTGTAATGCGTACTGATCGCCAGCTTGTCACTTTGCATACGGGTGAAGTAGATCAGAAAGACTGGCAGGAACAGTGCACATTTGTGTTTGAACATGGTCAGTTGCAGGTTTCTTTGCCGCCGGCGCTACTGCGAAATGTGCCGGCACAGGTGGAACTGCAACGCAACGGTGAGATCGCGGAAAAAACACAGTATCAGGCTCCCTGGTCCTGGGCATTTAAAACGCAAGCTCAGGCGTTCCTTGAGGCACTGAGACAGCAGAACCTTAGCAGCCCTATCGCTGCAAGTGAAGCACTTTCCGACATTCAACTTGCAGAGGAAATATGGCAGAAGATCAGCAATTAACACCGATTATATTTGGTGCCAGTGGGCTGCTGGGTAGCCACTTATATCGCCACTTCGTTGCAACACGACCGAATTCGATTGGCACTTACGCACACAACCCACAACCAGGTATGCAACAGTTTCGGCTCCAGGATAATACACTGGCCGATCTAACGCTGGATACTTCATGCCAGTACATTGCCATTATTTGTGCTTCACTCACCAACATTGGTGCAATTAACGCAGCGCCGGAAAAAGCAGCTCAGGTGAATGTGGAAGCGACACTTGCCTTAATCAAGGAACTCCATCAACAGCAGATCCCGATTATCTTTGTTTCGACAGATAACGTTTTCACTGGTGATACGGGGTATTACTCTGATGACAGCTTAGCGCCAGCAGTATCGGAATATGGCAAGCAAAAACGCCACGTAGAAAATGCTCTCATGTCACTCACTGACGGTCAGGCCTGTGTCATAAGGCTGGCAAAAATCATAGGCAACCCGGGCGCAGATGGTACTATTCTCAATGATATCGCAGGCCAAATAAGCTCCGGCGACCCTGTAAGAGCTGCCACGGACTTGATTTTCAACCCTACCGATATCATGGATATTGTCAGCGCCTTTAACTTGCTAGTAGAGCAAAACGCCAAAGGGTTCTATAACTTTTGTAATCCACAATCATATAGCCGCTATGATTTGGCTGAGATGATGGCAAATGCATTACAAAGTGACACTGTGCTGTGCCCAATCCGTTTTGCCGAACTGGACCCCAACGCAAAGCGCCCGCTGAATACAACAATGGTAAACTCCACTCTCTTCTCCGAGTTCGATTTTACATCTGTACACACCTGTATAGCATCCGGTATAGCGCAATGGAAAAAATGATACCAAAGCCAAAACGTGTATTAGTACAGGGCAATTTTGATGTGCTGCACCCGGGCCATATCAGACTACTCAACTTTGCCCGAGACTGTGGTGATGAGCTCATTGTCGCAATCAATACCGATTCAGCGATGACCGTAAAAAGCCGCGTTAAGGAAAAGCACCGTTTAGAAATTGTGCAATCACTTGAATGTGTTAACGAAGCCTTTTTGACTGATCAGACACCCGAACAGGTTGTACAGCAACATCGACCTGCCATTGTCGTCAAGGGAAAAGAGTTTGAAACCCGTCACAACGCCGAGTTAAGTGCATTGCAAGAATATGGGGGAAAGCTGGTTTTCGGCTCTGGTGAGTTCGAGACCAATGCCGACCATTACATTCGCCGCACCACCTCAGTGGGGCGAAACTTTGACTACCAGGAAGCCAAGCAATTTGCACAACGTCATGAAATAACACAAGCGGATTTAGTCAGTCTGTTTAACAACATGCGTGCCTTACGTGTACTGGTAATTGGCGAAGTCATCGTAGATGAGTATGTACAAGGAACAGCGGTTGGGTTATCGCAGGAAGACCCAACGATTGTAATGACCCCAAATCGTAAAGACAGGTTTCTTGGTGGCGCTGCTATCACAGCAGGACACATCAAAGCACTGGGAGCCAAAAGTGTGACACTGGCCTCTGTACTGGGCGAAGATAATACGGCCTCCTACGCCACTGAGAATATCTCAGAGTACCAGGTTGAGCCGCTGTTCTTTACCGATCCAAGCCGTCCGACTCCGCTTAAAACCAGGTACCGGGCTGGCAACAAAACGCTGTTACGCGTTAATCAGGTCAGACAGCATAAGATTGCACGAGAATTACAGGAACAAATCTACAGCGCCATCGAGAAAAAGCTCGATACCACAGATCTGCTGGTCTTTTCCGACTTCAATTATGGCGTATTACCTCAACCTCTGGTAGAGCGTTTAAGTGCCGCATGTCAGCTTCGTAACATTCGTATGGTTGCGGATAGCCAGACCTCTTCTCAGGTGGGTGACATTTCACGCTACTGTGGGATGGACTTGTTAACCCCGACCGAACGAGAAGTGCGCGTAGCACTGAATAATACCGATGATGGCCTGGTGATTCTGGCGCAAAAGCTCATCGAAAAGACACAGAGCCAAAATTTGGTGATAACCCTGGCCGAGGAAGGCATACTGGTGCATAAACCCGACCTGCCTGTGCAAAAATGGGAAAATGATCGCTTACCCGCACTCAACCCCAACGCCGTTGACCCAGCAGGTGCTGGTGATTGCTTGCTTGCGGCAAGCTCGCTGGCGCTGGTTGCGGGTGCCAACATATGGCAAGCCTGTTACCTTGGTAGCCTGGCAGCAGCCTGTCAGGTTGCATCACTTGGTAATACGCCTCTGTCATCTAGCATACTAGAAAAAGCCGTCAAGGACTCGTTCAGTTAAAATGAAAGCCATCTTACTCGCAGCAGGATTAGGTACGCGCCTAAAACCGCTCACCGACTCAACACCAAAATGTCTGGTTCCCATTAATGAACAGCCATTGCTGGGCCTTTGGATAGATAAACTGGTTCATCTGGGGGTAAGCGACATCCTCATCAATACCCATTATTTTAGTGAGCAGGTTGAAGCTTTTGTCGCAACCCACCCTCATAAAGCGCGTATTACACTGAGTTATGAACCTGATTTGCTTGGTACAGCCGGTACCTTGAGGCGTAATAGCGCGTTCTGGCGTGATGAAACGTGTTTAGTTATTCATGCGGATAATTACTGCCTCAGCTCGCTTCAGGCTATGCTCCAGGCACACCAACAACGTCAGGCACACACAGATGCAACGCTGTTGCTCTTTGAAACTCAAACGCCACAAAGCTGTGGGATTGTGAAACTGGATCAACATCAGGTTGTTCGGGAGTTTCATGAGAAAGTCGCAAATCCACCAGGAAACCTCGCCAGTGGTGCCCTTTTTATTTTTAGTCCAAAAGTATACGACAAGTACTTTACTCACTTAACACCCAATCATCATTATGAGTTGAGTGTGGATATTGTGCCGAATATGATCGGCAAGCTGCAAGGCTGGCTTGTTGACGACCATTACATTGATATTGGCACCCCTGAAAGTTACATTCAGGCACAGAGCTTAGTAAGCCGATTACGCTAATTAAATAACTACACTGGCTCAAACCTTGCTTAAAAACAGCATAGTTATTTCGAAGGATTTATATATGTCATTTTGTCAAAACTGGGACCAACTGTATCGCAACAATCAACATATGTCCGTATGGCCATGGAGTGAGATTGTCAGTGGTGCTTTGCGTAACACACGCCTGAGAGATGGCGATGAAACATTCACGATCCTGGAAGTTGGATGTGGCGCAGGTGCAAACTTTCCGTTTTTTCTGTCTTATTGTCCAACCGTATATGGCATTGATGGCAGTGACTTCATCATCAATGAACTGAAAAACCGCTTCACAGACATCGCCAACAACTTATATGCCGGAGACTTTACGCAACCTTGGCCCTTTGAGGCACAATTCGATTTAATTGTCGATCGAGGGGCATCCGTGCACAACCCTGTCAGTAGCATTCAGCGCTATCTGGACCAGGCATACGACACCCTCAAACCTGGTGGCGTGTTGTTAATCACAGACTGGTTTAGTACTGAGCACTCAGACTATGCAAAAGCACCGGAATCAATCGACCAGTACACCAAAACAGGTTACACCTGGGGGCCGTTTGCAGGGGTCGGCAATGTCAACTTTTTCGATGCTGAGCTTATCCACCAGCTCGTATCAAAATTTGAGATAGTCTCCCTCAGCCACTCTCAATCTAGTGAGTATGGCAGCGATGGCGTCCATGCGGCATGGAGTATGGTACTAAAAAAGCCCGCTCATGAAGAATAAGTTTAGTCTCGAACCATGTGAGCTGGACCAAAATTGGGACAGCTTCATTGCAACTTCCCCCCATGGCACCCCGTTTGTTCACAGCCAGTTTCTCGCTTTGCTGGACGTTAAGTATCACGCTTATTACTGTTGTAAGGGCAAAGAGAAAATTGCCGCGGTGCTGCTTATCGTAGATGAGCATGAACAACGTGCCATCGGTCATCATGATGTGATCCATGACGGGATTATGCATCGCAATATCGCTCACCTGAATCGCGCTCAGCGTCATTCGGAATTATTTGCCGCACAAGAGTATATTGCTGAGTACCTTGCCGACCGCTATGCTCAGGTGACCCTGAAGCTACACCCAGCCATCCAGGACATTCGCGCTTTTTTATGGGTTAACTACCACAACGATGGCCCTAAATATGCCGTAACGCCCCGCTATACGTCCGTGCTTGAGTTAGACGAGTTTACCGCGCCTTTATCAGCACTTGAGCACTCCGACAACTATAGCAATAGCTCGGTATCAAGACGACAGGAGATCCGTTACGGTTTCAAGAAGCAGGTTACGCTCAGTGAGTCTCAGGACTTTACTTTATTTGCTCATTATTACGGACTCACCATGGCTCGTCAGGGCATTGAAATTAGCCCAGTTCGATTGGATGAGCTCGCGGTGAGAATCAAAAGTCTGGCACAACAGGGCCTGCTCTGTATGTATGAGGCGCGCACCAGTAACCAGGAAATAGGTAGCTTTGCGACCTACTTACTCCACGGGGATACAGCCTATTATTTTTATGGAGCAAATCACCCGGAACTGAGGGACAGTCACACGGGCACAGCCGTGTTGTGGCAAGCTTTTCCACTGCTCGCCCAAAAAGGCGTGTCAAAGCTAGACTTAGAAGGTATTAACAGTCCCCAGCGGGGCTGGTTTAAGTTGAGCTTTGGCGGCAATGTCGAACCGTATTTTCACATCCGACTGGACAAAACCGACGTTTAATTTGCGTCGGTTGCCCGGATAATTGACTCGTAAGCCTCAACCAGCACCTCAGCCTGACGCCAGCATTTACCACTAAAACGACCCGATACAACAACATTATCAACGCACCCTGTCAGGGTCTCGTAGTTCTGTTGATTGACAGCCTGGAACTCTGTGGTTGGTACGGGAAAAGTGTTATTAATCACCTGAGTCTGCCCGCTGACACATTGCGCTTGCGGATCGACAATGCCCATCGATTTAAGCTGTTCGATGATCTCAGATTCTGAAAAGGACTCCACCTCGTCAGGACTGCATAGTATTTCTGCGGATAAATGATGATGTTGATTTTGCCCGGTTAGATTAGGATACAAAGTCAGCCGAAAAATGGCGCTATTCGCATCCCAAACCCACAAATAATGCGACTTGTTGTCCAACAAAGGCAGGTCAAAGTTGAGATGGAAAATAAGCGCGGTACGCAAAGTCACCTGGCCTCTGGCAGGTGTCAGACCCATCGCGCCCAGCGCGATAAAAGGAGGCGCACTCCAGAATAGAAAATCGCATGCTAAAGTACGCTCACTATTCGCCAAAGTCAGACTCGTCACCTTATTGCTCTGGTGAACTATCTTTGCAACACGCTCTGATGTGATGATTTCAACACCGGCCTGCTCTACACGCTTTTGCAACTGCGTGACCCAGTAACCAATCCCCTCCCCAGTCGTAGGGTAATAGTAAGTTACCTCACTCAGGTTATCCTGTTCTTTGCGCTGCTGAAAATCAGATTCCCGTTGATATCCCAGCTTAGCATCAAAAGCCGGTAACTGCTTAAGGGTTGCGGCCACATCAGCTGGCAACGCCAAAATTCGGGTAAAACCAAATAACCCCGCAGCCATGGTAAGGCTCTTCAGAGGTGCATCCTGCCCATACAGTTTGCGTAATATCGGCACAACAATGCTTTCTGTAAAAACAATACCCAGTGAATTGGCACAATACTCATAAATCAAGCCTGACTCTGGCAAGTCGGTATGATTGATAAGCTCTCCACAACCTTTCTGGTAGATATCTTGTGGGAGTTTAGATGCATCCGGAAATGGACTGTTTAAGTCCCAGCTACCTTCAAAGTAGTTCCCTGAGCACAACCTGGCAATTTTATGCCAGCTGTCAGTGTTTGCATCAGCAAACAAAATGTCATCCAGCTCCGCAACACCTGTTGCGTTGGGAATGTGTGAGCCCATATCATAAGCAGCGCCAGAGCTATCTTTAACAGAGCAAAATAAACCGCCCACAGTGTCGGCCTGTTCAATCAGTACCACCTGTTCAAAACGTTGTTTTAAAAGCACAGCCGCAACCATGCCACAAATACCGCCGCCAACTACAACGGCCTGATTACTCGCCATAACTACGCCTCCAACTGACTCTGGGGTGGCAACATTTTTAACAACCCATGCGCCTCCAGCTTACTGATTGCACCTGCAAATTCCGTGACAGATTGATTGTACTTACCTGCGATGTCTATGGTGTCATGTTGCCCATCGCTGTAACACAGCAACATCTTAATGTGATTCAGTTCATCCAGCTGACGAGTTCGCTCTTCACTAAAAAAGCTCAACGTCGGATACAACCCCCGACTGCCTAGGTTAGGCTCGCCATAGGGGTGGGTATTTTCAAAGCGTGCACTTTGCTCAAACGCCAGGAAAATCTTTTCAAGTTTATCAATGCTATCCAGTAGTGGTTTTATCCCCATATAATCTTTGTTATCTAGCGATGTGTGATATTCCTTATAACCTGTATGAAAGCTTCGGCTAACACAACACACCGGAAACTGAAATCCGGGCGCATTATACTGACGCTCATCAGAACCACTGAGCGGACTAAAAGGGATGTTGCTGTGGCCATGGCCTTGCTCACTCAAGTGATACAGCAGTTTATCCAGCAGCCCATTGTCATTACGGCTATGTTTAAACACCAGCTCCTTTGGGTTGCCCCCTAAGCAGTTCAGTACAAGCCCAGACACCAAATGCTGACGAAAATGCTCCTGCATTAGATGCAGCACACCCAGGCTCCCAATGGTTTCCGGGTGCAGCATAAAGCGATAAGTATAGCGACGATTAGGCCACTGTTTTATTCTATGATACAAGCCTAATAGCACCAGTGGCCCACTCAGTTCATTATTCGCCATTGAGGGGTGACACAGGTAAGAGCTAAGCAACACTTCTTGCTCAGATTGCCCTCCAAGTACCGTTTGCGCGAGATCTAAGTGCCCATCAACAAAACGGCTCTTGATCACCGCTCGGTACTGACCAGGCTTCAACTGCTCGCGACGTGACTGACTGAGGCAAAAGCCCCAGCGCTTTTTATAATAACTGGTCACATACGGCACCGCTTCTGGCAGCTCGGGCAAACTATATAAGTGAGATTGCAGTTCCTCCAGAGACAGTGTGACATCCACAGGCTCTGAGTAATTAACCACCTCCAGGTTGAGCCTGTGCATATCCGCTACACGCTCACCATCCGGTCCTAACAGATACGCTTCATCACAATGCCACTCCTGAGGAACCTGCCAGTCAAATAAGGCCGTGCCTGAAGGAATAGACAAGCGTTCCAACGGCAGGTATCTGCCAAAAATATCGTAACTTTGCCTCAGCCCGGGACCCGTGATCGACCTGAGGATAGGAAACAGCTCATCATAAAGGTCATTATAAAACGCTTCTGTTTCTTGATACGACACTACGGCTACTCCAGTCCCAGATCACACTTCTCAGTGTAATGTTCACAAAAATGTGTATAGATTTCTTTGATATAACTCATCCATAACTGATTTAACCGTTGATACTGTTCGAGGCTGAAAGCTTCATCTTCATAGGTATACAACAAAGTTATCAGTGGGCAATGGTAGTATAATAACGACCCTTTGATCACATGAAACAAGTGGCCCCATTTCGACTGTTTGTAAGCGTTTAAATAGCGAGCTTGACGTCTAAGCTGATCGGCTGCTTCGCGACGACTGGTCACAGGCTCACTGGCAATACTGCAAATATGCTCAGTTAGCTCTTTAAGCCCCTCCAGAGCAATCGCCTCTTCACTGACATCATCGAGTGGGAAAGTGCTAAAACACTCAGCTTTTATTTGCTCCACCAGCCTCTCAGTATCATAGTCACCTTCAATATCGAGTAGATCTTCTGCATGCACTGCCATTGCTTTGTCAATTTTCGCGCCACTGCCGACATTAAGGCATGTCGTCACGTCATAATATCTAAGCAATTTTTCTAACTGAGCATGGGCAATCATGAACAGATCATTTGACAGTACATGGCCACCGAAGTTGGCAGGTAAAGTGTGTCCCTCAATCTCGAGGTGACAATGTCCCTCATCCTCAGTATCTTCATTTCGCGCCCGATATATACTGTCTTTACTGTGATGTGCACCACCTGGCGCCTTGCCATTATCGACACCAAATAGATACACATTACGAAACCCAAGATATAGCACAAACGATAACGCCGCGTTGGCAACGACTGGGTTACAATATGGAATTTTCGGTAAGGTCTGTGATAGGTGCTGTAATGCTAGGATATCCAATAGAGAAGTCCCTGCTTCAGCCCCTTTTGCAGCAATGCCCGACCATTTATATCTATGATTTGTGTCAGGGTACAGCGTACTAAGACCAATAAGATTGGTATTTTCGTATACTTCCGGAGGGACTATTTCTCCAAAAATCTTATAGTTGGAGTAAGGCCGTTCAACCAGTACATGAAAATCAACCGGGATCCCTTTTTTATGCAAAGTCGCGATAGAGGTCCCAGCAGCAATGATAATGGCTTTTTTGTGATTACGCTTAATAAAGGCTTCGGCTTCGTCTAGTGATGGCCCATTCCCGATAATGAATATTGGAGTGTCTTTATCCAGACCTTGCGCTGCCTTTGTTAACCAGGCCGCCTTATTACGAATATGATGGATGCCATGCGCCAGTCCTGTCACGGCGTCATTATAAAAACCATGCCCGAACTGGAATCGAAAATAATCTTTAACCCATTGCTTAATCAGCGTATTAAGTTCATTCCCGGGCGTGTGTTGATAACAAAAACTTCGCACCAGGGCAAACGCTCCCACATCTTCAGCTATCTTTTCTATGTCCTGAATAAATAGACTATGATCCACCCCTAAATGGAAGAATAAACACCCGCCCTGCTCATCTATATCAGCGATAACTTGAAACCAGTCAGTGCAAAACAGGCTAGCAAAAAACTGTTCAAAATCAGGTTCGATCAGAAAAATGTAATCGAACTGAGTTCGCTCTAGCAAGAGCGGGACATGATAGCCTAGGCCAATGCCGAAGATAATAGCACTTGGAAAATGATCAGGCATTTTACTGAGCGGGGGTTCTGCTCGCTCACGAATGTCAATCATCAGTTTAGTCAGTTCCGTCATGTAGCGAACGTGTAAGCGCTCATCTTCCTGATTTTGACCATATCCCGTGTAATCGGTCAAACTCAAAACGGGCTTACGAAGCTGCCTCTCCACTTGCTCTGTGGTTTGTTCTATCGGCGACTGAGAATAGATGGGGGCACTACTGGTCTTCGGGACAAAGTTGCCATGTCCGGATGTGGTCACATGGAGGCAAAACTCGTCGCGAACACTGTGGTTATTAATTGCCTTTGCAATGTCTGGATAGTATTTCTCAAAACTCTGCAGGTTTTTGCTAAAACGCACATTGGCCTCTTCTGCGAATTTCGCCTCGCGAGCCTGGTGCGCTGTTGTTTCTGAGAGTTTTTCACTGAGGGACTCTAGTTGTTGTGATATGGGGTCTTTGTTCATACATCAGCCAATGTCGTATTAAGTACTTTTATACGCTTTGATCTTTTTTTGGTTACCAACAAACTGCGACAGCTCTTTTGCGACTGTCGTTTTATTTTGCTGTAGTGTGGCGGTGAGTGTCTGGATATGGTTAAAAAGCGTCAACGCTGCCTGCTGAATTGTTTCTGATTCAGCTAGCATATCGTTTGTTAATGTTGAGCGGAGTTGTTCGTCAAACTGTTTAAAAAGGCGCTGCGCCTCCTCAAGCTCGCCGGCCTGGCAAGCCGCATCTACCGCTTCTAAAGATGCTTCTATATCCGCAAAGTTAACCGACATTAGCATCAGCGCCATTGTCATTCAATGTCTGCTGACGAACGTCGACAGGGATAGCATCCCAGGCTGATTTAATTTCCTTTAACAGATTTGACACTTCGTCAATGATCGCCGGATCATTCTGAAGGCTGGCATCCAGTAGCCGGTCTATCATGTAAGAATACAAAGCATATAAATTCTCGGTCACTTCTCCGCCTACTTCAAAATCCAGGCAGCCACGAAGTGCTTCTAAAATCGCAGAGGCTTTTGAAATATGCTCCGCTTTTGCTTCCAGGTGACGCTTTTCAATTGATACTTTAGCAAGTACCATTTTCTCCACTGCGCCAGCCATTAGCATTTGAATAATTTCGTAACGATCAGCACCGGCCACACGTGTTTTCAGTGCTTCTTTCTGATAATTTTTAACTCTTGCGTTGTACATAATGGCTCCTTACTTAGACTTGGTGAACCCTGGCAAATTCGCGAGCTGAGCGCCCAAATAAGATTGCGTTTGCTGCATCTGGGCAATCAACACATCCAGCCCAGCATACTGCTTTCGTAATCTCTCTTCTAAAGACGCCATGCGAAACTCATGATTCTCCACATCGTCTTCTAAATCGCTGAGTTGGCCATTCAGACCATCTTCTCGATCTTTAATCAAACCGCTCGAACTTGCATAATTGTCAAGCAACGACTCTAGCTGCTTGGCGACACCATTATCTCCTGCAAACGCTGTGCCAATATCATCGAAGTTACTATCCATTGCATCATTAAGACTACGTACTAAAGACGATTTTTCAAGGTAACCATCATTGTCTACCCCTAAACCAATATCGAAAATGGTCTCAAATGGACCCGCATTCGTTAGGTTGGTGGATAAGGTGGTAATCAATTGATCACTGAGTGTCCGCATCGATGAATCGCCGTTTAGCGGTTTACCAATCCGAGTCTGAAAACCGATGTTACCAATCAGGTTGTTATAGTTCGAGATAAACTCATCAATCAGCGTATTCACTGAGTCTCTGTCGTAGTCAACATTCAAACTTGCTGTGTCATAGCCATCGGTATCATTCCCTTCACTTTTCGCCAACGCCTTGATAGTCATGTCCTGAACCGCGTCTTTAAAGGTGTTGGTATCACTTTGAATTTCCAAACCATCAACCGTGATGATTGAGTTACGCGCAGCATCGTCTGTGGCAATGGTCATCCCGCCAGTGGTACCAATCGATACTTTATCCAGCTCTGCATTGTCATTCGTCACGGTAAGGTCATTGCCTGTACCACTGACATTGGATGTCAATATCAACTTTGACCCTGCTGCAGTACCGGTGTTTACTATGTTGGCTGTCACGCCAAAGTTTGTTTCAGACGCGTTTATCGCATCTCGTAATTCACCCAGCGTCATACCCGCTGTCACATCCAGCGTGAAATTATTATCGGCCCCGGCGCCAAACGTTAACGTACCTCCGGTGGCACTCACAACATCGTCAATTGACGTGTAAGCACCATCTGCCGAAACGGCACGGCTCCCCTGTGCCAATTGTTTGACGGCAATATCAAAGTTACCAACTGAAATTTCTGACGTCGGCGTCACACTGATGATGTCACCAGATGTTGGCTGTGTGATATTAGCGACCCTTTTACCGAAGTTTTCAGGGTCAGCTAGCTTTTTAACTGTGTCATTGAGTTTGGAGATAGCAGACTTAACCTCGCCCAAGGCAGAGAGCTCTACTTTCAAAGACTCTTCTTTCTTGACGAAGGCCTGCATCTTGGGAATATTCTCGGCATCAACCGATGCTTTAATAATACTCTCCAAGTCCAGACCTGAGCCGACGCCTGCAGACGTTATAAGTGGCATTTGCTACCTCCAATTCACTTTCATTTATGCTGTCCTGTCAAACAGCAAACCTTTTCCTGATACTTTATCGGCAAATTCCTCCAAAGCCTTAGCAACTTCGCGAAATTCCTCTGAGGGAATTTCCCGGATCACTTCATCATTGCCTTTGTCGATGACTCTGATGAAAGGCGGATTGCCTTTATCATCAAACTCAAACGACAAATTAGTTGCCGTGACCGGTATAAAGTCATTCAGCTTTGCCAGATCAGATTTCACCTGGGCGAATAATTTGTCCTGTGCATCAGGGTCAGCTTCTTCCTTTTGCTTGTCCTGAGCCCGCACTGAGGGGTTATCAACCAACTTGGTTAACTTCTCCACAGCCCGGAGCGTCTCTGCACTTTCCTCAGGCTTAATTTGACCAGGAGTGAGCACCGCATTATTCGAACCAAGCCCTAATGTTGCCTGAATCTCTTTCACAATACACCTCCAATCTCTAGTCTAACTGTAAGTATACGCCAAGTTTCGCGATTTCTCATGCAAACTTGACGTTACACTATTATTAGCCTAAGAGCGACAGGGCGACCTGAGGACGCTGGTTAGCCTGACTCAGGATTGAACTACTTGCCTGTTGCAGGATCTGCATCTTGGTCAAACTCGCCGTTTCTGCAGCAAAGTCGGTGTCCTGAATACGAGAACGTGCAGCGGTCAGGTTTTCGGCAACATTCGACTGGTTACGAATGGTTGACTGGAATCGGTTTTGAACCGCACCCAGTTCTGCACGTTTTTTATCCACAACCGCAATCAGATTGTCCATACCAGCCAGTACAGCCTGTGCATTGGCCTGCGAAGACACTGAAATACCCGTCTCAGTGAACACATCGGAGAACACTTTAGCATCTGCCGCTGCGCCTACCGTCGTACTGATGGTTTCTGTGGTGGTACTCAGCGCCACTCCGGTTACGCCGCTGGCAATTCCCGCAATACCAGACAGGGTAAACCCGCCGTTGGTTTGCAGATCGTTGGTTGTAGCGGCAACGTTTTGCATACTGAAGCCGATGGTTTGTACCGCGTCGGCACCTACCTGGAAGTTCGCGTCGTATGTACCGTCAAGCAGGTTCTGACCACCAAAGGTGGTGTCAGCTGCAACGCGGTTTACTTCCTGTGAAAGAGAGCGAATTTCTTCTTGCAGTGCCAGTCTGTCTTCATCGGTGTTTGAACCGTTAGATGCCTGTTGCGCAAGTGTTCTGATCCGTTGGAACATCTGAGTGGTTTCGTCCAGCGCACCTTCTGCGGTTTGCGCCAGTGAGATACCATCGTTCGCGTTTCGGATACCTTGATTCAGACCATTGATTTGACCGTTCAGACGGTTGGTGATTTGCATACCTGCAGCATCGTCCTTTGCACTGTTAATGCGCAAACCCGATGATAGGCGTTGGAAAGATGTATCTAACGCTCCTGAGGATTTATTTAATTGCCGCTGTGCGTTCAATGAACTCACATTGGTATTTACATATAAAGCCATAATAGCCTCCGCTTTATCAATATAACTCGCTGAGACGGGATACCCCTACCCTGCCAGCAGCGATGATTTAGAGTCCTAGATTTATAGTTCTCTAAATCCGCTATCGACTGATAAAGCGAAAGCTTTAGCCTTATTTGCAAATTATTTTATTTTTTTTGTGTTATTAACCCTGTAACAGGCTCAGAGCCGCCTGTGGACGCTGGTTCGCCTGACCTAGTATAGTCTGGCTGGCCTGCTGTAGGATCTGGTTTTTAGTTAGTTTAGCTGTTTCCATCGCAAAGTCCGCATCTTTGATCCGGGATTTTGCAGCAGCCAGGTTCTCTGAAATATTGGCCTGGTTTCGGATTGTAGACTGGAATCGGTTTTGTACCGCACCCAGTTCAGCCCGCTTTTTATCCACAACCGCAATCAGCGCATCCATGCCTGCCATAACAGCCTGGGCATTAGCCTGTGACGAAACAGAAATACCTGAAGCAGTGTAGACGTTTGAAAACACTTTGGCATCCGCTTCAGTACCGATATTTGTACTGATGGTTGCTGTCGTCGCACTCAGCGCAGCGCCCGACACTCCACTGGCAACACCCGCCACACCCGACAGGGTAAAACCACCATTATCAGCCATAGAGTTAGTGGTGGCTCCCACATACTGCATACTAAAGCCAATGGTTTGCACCGCATCAGCACCAACCTGGAAATTAGCTGAGTAAGAGCCGTCTAGTAAGTTTTGACCACCAAACGTGGTATCACTGGCAACCCGGTTTACTTCTGCCGCCAGCTGACGAATTTCTTCCTGAATTGCCAGGCGATCTTCATCCGTGTTCGAGCCGTTCGCTGCTTGTTGTGACAAGGTCCGGATCCGCTGGAACATAGAGGTAATTTCATCCATTGCCCCTTCCGCTGTCTGGGCAAGTGAAATACCATCGTTAGCATTTCGGTTACCCTGGTTAAGACCCAGGATCTGCGATTGTAGTCGGTCTGAGATTTGCAGACCTGCTGCATCGTCTGCCGCACTGTTGATCCGCAGACCTGAAGATAGGCGTTTGAAGGACGTATCCAGCTCAACACCGGAATTTTGTAGTTGTCGTTGCGCATTAATGGAACTGACATTGGTATTTACAAATAAAGCCATGATTCACTCTCTCTATACAAATGCTCAGCATTGAGCTGTTCATTGGTGTACAAGGAGGCAATTGTTATCACTGGCCGGAGCTCAGTGAAGGGGCAATCCAATGCCGCTTGTACAAACTTAATTTCTTCTGGAATGAATAAAGCAAGGTGTGTGCCAATAAATTTTGACAAGGTGAATATCGTGTCTTGGAATCGCAATATGGTGAACTGAACTATACTGTTTATAGAGCTGACATCCGCTTGATGCCTATAAGGAAGAGCTTTTCAGGGGGGGTTATCACCAAGCCAACCCATGTATCTAAATAATAAGTATAAAGAAAAAGAGGCCTGGCAGCCTCTTTTTTGAAGTTTGAGAGTGGGTGTCAATATTTTTTCATAATATTGGCACGGAAAGTGCTAATATTAACGTGTTCATTGTTTTGATGAACTGTAATTGGATTTAAGCTCCTCCGCTTTATCATCCAATTGGGTGCCCTGGCTAATACCCCATCAAGTCCGGGCACCTGTTTTCCTACCTATCTTATCCCAGTAGACTTAGTGCAGCCTGAGGACGCTGGTTAGCCTGACTCAGGATTGTCTGGCTCGCCTGTTGCAGAATCTGCATTTTAGTCAAGCTTGCAGTTTCCTGAGCAAAGTCAGTATCTTTGATACGTGATTTCGCAGCTGACAGGTTTTCAGAAATGTTAGACTGGTTACGAATTGTAGACTGAAAGCGGTTTTGTACCGCACCTAGCTCTGCACGTTTCTTATCAACAACCGCAATCAGGTTGTCCATACCAGCTA
Source organism: Pseudoalteromonas sp. McH1-42 (assembly GCF_022347845.1). Taxonomy (NCBI): domain Bacteria; kingdom Pseudomonadati; phylum Pseudomonadota; class Gammaproteobacteria; order Alteromonadales; family Pseudoalteromonadaceae; genus Pseudoalteromonas; species Pseudoalteromonas sp. McH1-42. The sequence goes on from NZ_JAKRFU010000021.1 coordinate 145,985, forward strand.
ATACTGCCTGCGCATTTGCCTGAGAAGATACCGAAATACCTGTTTCAGTGAATACGTTAGAGAAAACCTTCGCGTCTGCTTCAGTACCAATGTTTGTACTGATGGTTTCTGTTGTCGCACTCAGTGCAACACCGGTTACGCCACTTGCAATACCTGCGATACCAGATAGTGTGAAGCCACCGTTTGCCTGCATATCGTTAGTTGTACCGGCAACATTTTGCATACTGAAACCAATGGTTTGTACTGCGTCAGCACCAACCTGGAAGTTTGCAGAGTAAGAACCATCTAGTAGGTTTTGGCCACCGAAAGTTGTATCTGCTGCTACCCGGTTCACCTCAGAAGACAGTGAACGGATTTCTTCCTGGATTGCCAAACGGTCTTCGTCTGTATTTGAACCGTTTGATGCTTGTTGTGCCAGGGTACGAATACGCTGGAACATTGAGGTAACTTCGTCCATCGCACCTTCAGCGGTTTGCGCTAGCGAGATACCGTCGTTTGCGTTTCGGTTACCTTGGTTTAAACCGTTGATTTGTGAGGTCAAACGGTCAGATATTTGTAGACCTGCTGCATCGTCAGCAGCGCTGTTGATACGAAAGCCCGATGATAAACGCTTGAAGGAAACATCCAGCGAGTTGCCTGAATTGTTTAATTGTCTTTGAGCATTCAATGAACTTACGTTAGTATTTACATAAAGTGCCATGGTGATTCTCCCACTATAATCTGAGTGCTTACTCTTTGAGTGCTTACTCTGTAAGTGCCCACTCTCAAACTTCTAAAACTTTCTCTCATAGCCTTCGAGGTTTGTTTTCACTCTCCGGCTTGGTTACTTAAGTTATCGGGCAGCGGCAAAAATACTTTAGAAATTTTTCGAAAAAAATCTCATCCGTTTGTTTATTAAAGATTTTTAATTTATAAAGTGGCATAAAGTGGGAAATAAATTGCCACCCTAAACTTCACAGATAAATCTGATGCACTGCAACAAAGTTTATAAAAGTGAGTAGGTTAGAATCTAAATTGAGTAAAAGAGAGGAAAAATGGAAGCGGCAGGGATAACCCCTAAAAGCCGCTTCCAGGACGGATTACCTGATGTAGTCGAGTAGAGATAGATTAGACAACCGGCCAAAGGTGGCCTGCGATGCCTGAAGTGCGGTTTCATGTTTGGTCAGATCGGTAATGGCTTCGGCCATATCCAGCTCAACCAGTTCTGCTTTTGCAATCTTATTGTTAATATCCAGGTCAGCATTCGCATCGGTGATACGCGTTGCGGTGTTGAGCCTGCCCCCCAGACCAGATTGAGTCTGTGAAACGCGGTTTTTTGCGTTATCTATACCAATCATCGAATCAGCCAGTACCTGACGATAATCTTTTTCACTGAGTGTCGTGTCATTCAATGCCGTAACCAGGTCATCCAACATATTGAGTACGTTATCTCGCTCCGGCGCTTCAAGATCAAAGTCAATCTGCGCGGGCGCATTCCCCGTAAAGCTGAACTCCATGCCTTCAACCTCGATGTGATTTTCTTCATAGCTACCCGTTGCCAATACCGTTGCACCTTGCTGTAAGGAATAGGTATTAGGTGTTCCCGCTGTAAGTACCAGACTAAATGTATTCGAGCCAGCTGGCGCTGTTGGGTCCGGGTTATAATTGGCTTTATGAAATTGGTCAAATGGTCCTTGTTTGGTTACATACACATCCGAGCTCACGACCCCCCCCGACACAGTCGCTGTATTGGAGGCCACATTGAGCCGTGTTGGTACGCTCTCAAAAACATCAAACCCGTTATCACTGGATTTAATTTCAACCCCTTCGGCAACCTTAATTTTATGCTGCCCCTGATCACCGTTGTATTGATAACGCTGTTGTGTACTGTTGTACGAATAGGCTTCAGTATTATCCTGATAACCGGAAAAAATGTATCGGCCATCTTCCGTTTTCGCATTCATCAGGTCATGCACCGCGGTTTGTATAGCACTTAGCTCTTCAGACAACGATGCTCTGTCTACATCCACCAAAGAACCGTTACCTGCCTGGACCGTTAGCGTCAGAGCACGAGTCAAAGAATCTTTGATATTATCCAGAACACCTTCTTGCGTATCCAAACGGCCTTTGAGCATAGTCAGATTTTTTGTATATTGCTCATTGGTTTGGATCCTATCGGTGTATAACAAAGCCCGTGCCATTGCAGAAGGATCATCTGATGCAGTTAATACACGTTTTTGCGTATTAACCTGCTGCATTGCTTTATTCACATCTTGCTGGCTATCGAGTATTGAGTTCAGGTTATTCTGATACATCATATTTTGAGATAAACGCATAATTACCTCGCCGCACTTAATAGGGTATCAAACACAGTTCTTGCTGCGGTAAGTACTTGTGCAGCTGCTGAGTAAGATTGTTGAAAACGAAGCAAATTTGCTGCTTCTTCGTCTAAATTCACGCCCGCCATAGACTCATACCAGGCTTCAGATTGGGCTGCCAACGCTTCATAGGCCGCACCATTGGTTTTGGCCTGATTGGCCACAACACCTATTTCCGTCACCAGGCCGGCATACGCTTCATTGAACGTCTTCAAATTATCTGCAGTTGCGGTGGTCACCACATTCTGACGCACCAGCTCTGCACTTTGTAACTTACTAAGCTCGAGACCATTACGGTTATCATCAAAACCACCGGTATTAAACTCAATGGTAAATGTGTCACCCGTCGCCGGCGTCCCTTCAATATTAAAATCGAAGCCATAGCTGGCATACGCGCCCCCCGCCTGGGCAAGTAAGTTTTCAGCGGGCGGTGTAATAGTAAAGGTATTGGTACCATTGCCATCAACGATCTGATATTCATTGGCGTTTGCCGTTTTGGTCAGTGTGATTGTGCCATTAGTCAGGCTCGGTGGTGCCGCTGTAAAGTTACTCGTAGCAGGATCTGTGTTGGTGACAGAGCCTACAGAAATGTTTGCCGTACTCACATTACTGGCCGCAGTCTCCGTCCGTATTGGTGAAGCCAGTGCTAAACTTTCAGGTCTATCAGTTGCAAGTTGTAAATTCCCCGCAGTTCCCGAGTTAAGCTTAACTAGGAAGCTGTCACCAACATTAGCGGTCCCTGTCAGGTTCATTTGCAAACCAAACATGTCGACACCTGCCGCAACGGAGTTTGAATCTATCACCCCGCCAATCACGTTTGCAGTTACGGGAGTTCCCTGAACATTGCCCTTACTGTCTACCGCTGCAATTTCGACGGTGTTTGCTGCGGTATAAGTGACTCTGAAATCCGTCGCCGGGACTTCTTTACCTTTACCGGGCTCAACCGTAGCCGTTAACTGCGCGGTACTGGTATTGCTTTCATACGGATATCCGCCGACCGTTGGTAGCGTGAATATGTTACCGCCAAGATTACCATCCAGGTCCATACCCAGCTGGTTTTGCTGGTTAAAAGCATCGGCAAGTGATAGTCCGATTTGACCAAGCTGAGTCTGTGCTGGCACCAAAATATCGTCACGAAATGCCATCAGGCCGCCAATCTTTCCTCTAAGACTGACATGATCCACCTCTAACGCCACAGCGGCACCATCAGTCACATCCAGCGTCAACGTTTTGTGGTTCGGATCGGGGTCGCCATCCATTGAGAAGAGATTAAAACTGCCATTTTCCATCACCAGAGACTGCCCGGAGCCGAGAAAAACGAGTTTTTCACCATTTCTGCCATCTAAGGTCTCAATGTCTACCAGTTCAGCCAAATCTCTGATGGCCTGATCTCGTTGATTCAGCAAGGAGCTACCGCTGCCATCGCTGTTGTTACCATTGAGCGCCGCAACCTGGGTATTCATATCACTGATCTTCTGGATCAGGTTATTGGCTTCATCTGAATAAATCGATAATTGCTCATTTACGATATTACTCTGATCAAACACAATGCCTGATAATCGATCCATCTGATCAATTAAGTTCTGTGCATCCGTCAAAAACAGGGAGCGCGCAACCGTTGAGGAGGGTAAATTCATCGCTTCCTGCATATTATTGAACAACGAGTTGATGCTCTGGTTCAGATTATTAGACTCTTCACCAAACAAGGTATCAACCCGAGTGGCTTCCGTCACAAACTGTTCGTAGTAAGCCTCACTCGAAAGATCACGATTAAGCTGCTTCTGAGCAAACTCATTGAGTAGGCGCACGGTTTCACCACGTCCCACCTGGTTGTTGACCATAGTGGTGTGTTCAGTCCGCTCGCGAACATAACCTTTGGTATTCAGGTTTGCGATGTTTTTACTGGTCGTCTGGAGTAATTCAGAGCTGGCCCTGACCCCTGAAGTACCAATATTCATAAGATTAAATGACATCTTAATTTACTCCCTGATGCACTGACGCTGACAACATGGACTGAAATTCTCCTCTGTCCAACACACGTTTAATTTTTTCTGCATAATCTGGATCGGTTGCATACCCTGCCTGTTGCAGCGCATCCAGGTATTGGTCCGGATTATCTGTCTTAGTTAAAGCCTCTTGGTAACGAGGATTGGACTGCAGGAAATCGACATAATCATTGATGCTATCTTTCAGCGAATCATACGCTCTGAAGCTCGCTTGCTTTTTCACTGGTAAACCTTGCTCAAATTCCAGCGTCATTTTACTGGCGCTGTCACCCTGCCAACGCTTATCGGCTTTTATGTTAAACAGGTTTAAACTGCTTTCACCGTCCTGGCGGGCAATGATGTGCTTGCCCCAACCTGTTTCCAGTGCAGCCTGAGCAACCATGACAGCTGGATTCAAACCAATCTTGGCAGCTGCTGACTTAGCATGCTCCCAGAGCTGGCTAACGAAGGACTCTGGATCATCGAATTGCACATCTTTAGATGCACTTTCCATCACCTCAGGCTGTTGCTCAGCTTTCACCTGTGCAGCTTCACCATTGGCGATCCGGTCGCTTTGTAGCTCCGCACCGGTACGCAATACTGAGCTGGGCATATATCCATCCCGGTTAGGCGATAATTGCTGCACAATCAGATCTGCGAGACCCAAGCTCCCTTCGCTGGAGAGCTGCATAGACATTTGCTGATCATGCATGTCACGATAAAATTTGACGCTGCTGGAATTAAACGGACTATCTTTATCCTCCAGAACCTCATTGGCCTTTCGCATACTGGACAACATCATCTGAGTGAAAATGGACTCGAACTGCTGAGCCGCTTTGCGCAACGCTTCTTCAGAGGCATTAGCGTCTCCGGTACTTTTCAGTGCGTCCTGTCTTAACGAGTTCAGATCAGTTAAGTCATAGAAACTTTGGTTGCGAGTCGGATCAGTATTCATTGCTCGAAATCACATCAATATACATAACCAATTACAATGCAATTATTGAGCCAAAAAAAAGCCCCATAAAATGGGGCTAACTAATTGATTATAAAAGGAGCATTAAATGACGACTAATTGACCATGTATTGCACCGGCTTCTTTCAATGCCTCCAGTATCGCCATCAGATCGCCAGGGGCAGCACCCACTGCATTAATTGCACGGACCAAATCATCCAGGCTTGAACCGGGGTCAAATACAAACGCCCGCGAATCGTCCTGGTCAACATCGACAATGCTTTGACGCGTAACCACAGTATCACCCTCTGTCAAAGGCTGCGGCTGAGACACATTCATTTGTTCCGCAATGGTCACTGTCAATCCGCCATGTGTTATTGCCGCAGGCTGCAGTTTCACTTCTTTGCCAATCACTATGGTACCAGTACGTGAATTAACAATAATCTTGGCTGAGGTATCCGCTGGTGTGAACTCCAGGTTTTCAAGAGTCGACAGGTAAGCAACGCGTTGAGAAGGGTCGCGAGGTGCAATGACTCGCACGGATGCGGCATCCATTGCTTGTGCGCTTTGTGGGCCGACCAGATTATTGATTGTATCAGCCAGACGCTTCGCGGTTGTGAAGTCGGGGCGATTCAGGTTGAAGGTAATATGATCTCCCTGGGTAAACGGGCTCCTGACAGCACGTTCAACTGTACCACCATTTGGAATACGACCAACTGTTGGCGTGTTGATCACAACCCGGCTGCCATCTAGCCCTTCAGCACCCAGACCACCCACGATCATACTGCCCTGAGCAATCGCATAGACATTACCATCTACACCTTTAAGAAACGTTTGCAGTAAAGTCCCGCCACGCAAACTGCCCGCACTACCAATAGATGACACCGTGACGTCAATAGTTTGACCGGGCTTCACAAAGGCTGGTAACTCTGCGTGAACGGCTACGGCTGCCACATTTTTGATCTTCGGCTTTAGGTTGGCAGGCATAGTAATACCAAAGCTGTTTAACATGCCCTTGAAGCTTTGCTCTGTAAAGCGAGTTTGCTCCCCTGTACCGGGTAAGCCCACTACCAAACCATAACCAACCAGTTGGTTTGAACGAACTCCCTCAACCATGGTCACGTCTTTGATACGCTCTGCTTGCGCAAACTGGCTGCCGATAAGTGCCATCGTTAGCACGAGCACATTAAATAATTTCATAGTTTGCTTCCTCAAAATGGCATTATGGCGCTCATAAAGAACTTAGTCAGCCAACCTGCACTTTGCACTTCCTGCGTATCACCTTTACCTGAGTACTGAATACGTGCATTGGCAATACGGTTTGACTCCACTGTATTATCAGCGTTGACATCCTGTGGTCTGACTAACCCCTCGAGACGGATAAACTCTTCACCGGTATTCAGTGTCAGCCATTTCTCGCCTCTTATCACCAGGTTTCCATTTGGCAACACCCGCATCACATTGACCGAGATATTACCAATAAGACTATTCGACTGGTTGGCCTGCGCATCCCCCTGAAATGAAGAATTTGAGCCTGCATCCAACTGAATACTTTTACTTCCCCAGTTGACCGCAGCGCCGCCTAAACCCAGAATAGGATCAACATTCACTTCACTATCTTTGTCCAGTTTAGAATTGGCCGCTTTTGAAGCCTGAGTTGACTCTCGTAACACCACCGTAATGATATCCCCGGTTCGAAGCGCCTTTTTATCTGAGTACAGATCGTTGGCGTAAGCGTTGAACAACGAACCTGTTGGCACGACTGGCGCAGCTTCAGCTTCCGGATACATGGGCGCGTAGTAAGGATCGTCCCGTTTAACATCTTTATTTTGCGTTGTTGTACAACCACTAAGTGCTATACAGCCTGCCGCAAACAGGCCTAGTGTACGTAACTTGTCCATACTACCCCCAATCTTTTAAAGCTGCTGATTAATGTAGCTAAGCATCTCATCAACTGACTTGATTACTTTCGAGTTCATCTCGTAAACCCGTTGTGTTTCAATCAAATTGACCAGCTCTTCGGTAACATTAACGTTCGAAGTTTCCAGCGCCCCCTGCACAATAGAGCCAAGTCCTTCAACACCCGGGTTCCCCTGAACTGGCGCACCGCTGACAGCAGTTTCGGTGTAGAGGTTTTGACCAATCGGTTCAAGACCAGATGGGTTAATGAAATCGCTTATTACCAGCTGGCCGATAACCGTATTGGCAGCTTCACCCTGAATACTGACAGAAACCTCACCATCCTGAGAAATGGTGATGGAATTGGCATTGTCCGGAACATTCATTTCAGGTTGCACCGGAAAGCCTGCACCAGAGGTCACGATCCTACCTTCTTCATCAGTGGTAAACTGGCCATTTCGCGTGTATGCAATGGTGCCGTCAGGCATCTGAATTTCGAAAAAACCCGGTCCCTGAACCATCCAGTCCAATGAGTTTTCAGTGCTCAGCATGTTACCTTGCGAAAAGTTCTTCTGGTTGGCCACCACCTTGGCGCCCGCGCCAAGCATCAAGCCTGATGGAAGCTCGGTATCCTGAGAAGAACGACCGCCTGGTTGGTTAATATTCTGATAGAGTAAGTCTTCAAATATTGCGCGGCTTTTCTTATAGCCCACAGTACTGGCATTCGCCAGGTTATTCGAAATCACCGAAATATCAGTTTGCTGGGCATCTAGGCCGGTTTTACTGATCCATAATGCTGGGTTCATAATCTATACCTCACTCTCTTAAACGATACGCAGGAGCGAAGTGTGTCGCTCATCAATTTCTTCAGCTGTTTTCATCAGTTTCATCTGCATTTCAAACTGGCGCTGAAGGTTTACCATGTCTACCATCTCGTGAACCGGGTTCACGTTGGACATTTCTAAATAGCCACTCATGACTTTGGCGGTAGGTGAAATTTCACAAAACCCACATACGCCGTCTTCGAGCAACTCCTCTTTTGGTCTGAACAAACCATCATTGCCTTTTTCAAGTTTGCTATTGTCTGCGCTAATAATCTTTAACCGGTCGACCACTTCTAAAAAGTTGGCAGGTGCCCCCTGGGGGCGCACCTGAATTGAGCCATCATCACTGAACACCACCTTCTCTACTGGCAAAGGCAATATAATGGGCCCACCTTCGCCAATTATTTGACGACCATGACTGGTAACCAGTGCACCATCTGCCGTGATGTTCAGTGTGCCAACTTTCGTATAAGCCTCATCGCCTGCGGCATCTACAACACTTATCCAGGATTTCTCATCTACCGCAATGTCCAGATCCCGGCCGGTTTCAGTAATGGCACCACCTGTCATCATAGTGCCTGGGCGCTCCTGCATCGCAAACACGCGTGTCGGTAGCCCTTCGCCAAATGCCTGCATTGAACGGGCCTGTGCAAAGTCAGCCTTAAACCCGGTAGTATTGGCGTTAGCCAGGTTATTTGCCTTCAGCCCGACACCAACCAGGTTTTGTTTGGCGCCTGACATAGCGACATACAGCATTTTATCCATGGGAACGACCTAAAAATTGTTCAATCTATACTGAATAAAGCAATATAGATGCCAAGATGATCGTCAAGAAAATGAAAAGGCCGCTAAATGCGGCCTCAAGAGGTGATTGGATTTGATTATCGGATCTGCAGGATATTCTGCTGAAGTGTTGAGTTGACTTCCAGTGCCCGCGAGTTTGCCTGGAAGTTTCGCTGCGCACTGATCAGGTCTACCAGCTCGTTTGTTAAGTTAACATTGGACTGCTCCAATGCTGAGGAGTTGATTGAACCCAGTGTTCCTGAACCAGGCTCTCCCGCAATAGGCTCACCTGATGTTAAACTCTTTTTCCATCCGGTATTGCCCACTTGCTGCAACCCCTGAGAGTTAGAAAAACGCACCATGGCAACCTGACCCAAATAGGTTGAGTCACCATTACTGTAAGATGCGACAATTTTACCGTCACCGCCGATATCAATCCCCGCCAATCGGCCCGTTGTAGCGCCGTCTTGTTCAAGCGCTTTAACCTCAAAACGGCTGGCGAACTGTGTAGGTAGTTTGTTTGAGGTGTTTGCTTCATCGCGCCAATTCAGTTCCACGTTACTTGGGAATGTTGCGCCGTTTGTAAGCAAAGTTGATAAACCAGCACCTGCACCCGCTGGGATTGCAAACGAGTTAAAAGTTGTGCCTGTGTTCGCAACTTGCGGGTTACCTGTCGTGGATGGCAAACCATTTTGGTCAAACTGAAACTCAGTTATCGGCTCAAGTGGTGCGCCACTTGCTCCCGATGTATTAAACTGTGTACCATTAAGCGTTGCATACACTTGCCATTCATTGGGGTTGGTTGCAGGATCTTCTTTTACAAAATAAAGCTGAAGAATATGCGGTTCACCCAAGCTATCGTAAATCGTTGTTGAAGTAGAACTGTTGTAAGTTGCACTTTCTGTTGGGTCAAATGCCAACGTTGGCGCTGAAGCACGTGAGTCCAGGTTGAAAGATGAATACACACTGGTGGTTGCGCGTGGTGAACCAGAAGCATCTGGGATTTGCAGTGCTGATGATGTACTTAAACTGATTGAGGTCGTGTCACCGGTACTTGGGTCAACAGGGAAACCCTGTAAAAAATTACCCTGAGCATCAACGATAAAGTTGTCTTTGTTAAGTTTAAAGGCCCCTGCACGAGAGTAAGTGAAGTCCTGAGCTCCCAGCTCTTCACTCATTGCAAAGTAACCTTCACCTGTAATCGCCAGGTCCAGCGAGTTCTGCGTAAAGTTCAAAGAACCTTGGTGAAACTGCTGCGCAACCATAGTGGTTTGCACACCATCACCATTTTTTGTCTTACCAGCGCTAAATACGGAAGATGCATACACAGATGCAAATTCAGCACGCGATTCTTTAAAGCCCGTCGTATTAACGTTAGCGATATTGTTAGCTGTGGTATCCAGGTCTTTCTGAGCCGCAGCTAAACCAGTTAATGCAATATTGAAACTCATACTCTCACCTCTTGCGATTAAGGTTAAATCTTTTTAATTAGGCTAATTCCGCGACGTCAGTAAGCCGCACGGCACCCGCTTTAGTGTTGATAACGATGCCGCTTGCACCATTGACATTGACGCTTTCAATATTTCTGAAAGTCGCTGTAGGCAAGGCTGTAAACTTACCGTTTACAGAGCCCTCAGCCTTTATTGTGTAATCTCCAGGCGGTAACATGTCACCATCAGTGTTTTTACCATCCCAGTCAAAGCGAACTGCACCAGCATTTTGATCTTTAAGATCTATGGTTCTTACCAGCTCGTTTTTATCATTAAGAATACTGACCGTCAGTTTTTCTACAGGCTCGGTCACAATAATAGAACCCCGCGACTGCATGTCCGGGCCGTGCTCAATTGTGTCTGATTCCAGTAGCGCTTTCTTGCCGATCAAAGTCGACGCCTGCAAAGCAGAATTCGAGGTCATAGAATCAGCCAATGATTCAAACTTCGTGTTTAGGTCAGAGATACCCTCGGCCATGGTGAAGTTTGTCATTTGTGCAATCATCTGATCATTATCAGCCGGTTTGCTCGGGTCCTGATAAGACAACTGCTGAGTCAATAACGCAAAGAAATCCTCCTGCTTCAACTCATCATTCTTTTCTGTCGGAACCTGCTTGTCAGGCCAACGCAATGAATCGACATAGGTCGAGGTTGCTGAATTGACTTCGTTACTCATTGGCTATACTCCCACTTAGCGCTGACCAAGTTGCAAGGTTTTGCTAAGCATCTGCTTAGCGGCATCCGCTACCTGAACATTCGTTTGGTACGAACGCGATGCAGAGATCATGTTTGTCATCTCTTCAACCACATTCACATTTGGCTTATAGATGTACCCGTCTTTGTCAGCACTTGGATGGTTGGGGTTGTACTCAACCTGCAGTGGTTTATCGCTTTCTACGATCCCCAGTACTTTCACTCCAACCGAAGACCCCATGGTATTCGGGTGAGCTGCCGCAGCCTTGTTTAACTCCGCGGCGAAAACTGGGTGCCTAGCTCTATACACCTTATCCTGACTAGAACTGATGCTATTTGCATTGGAAATATTACTGGCGGTCGTGTTCAAACGGACGTTCTGGGCGCTCATGCCTGAACCCGCTATATCAAAAACATTATATAAACTCATGATTAGCCACCTTGACCACTCAGGGCTTTCTTCAGCCCTTTAAATTTACCAGATAAAAAATTCAAACTAGCTTGGTACTCTAATGCGTTTTGTACATACAAGTTTCGTTCCACTTGTATATCCACTGAGTTACCATCGCCTGTATCTGCTTGATTTGGCGTGCGATATAGTTCAACACCATTGTTCAGCTGAGTCCCACCACTAAGATGATTCTCATTGGTTCTGACCATCTTATTGCCGCTTAGCTGTGCCGATTTTGCCGCTTTAAAAGCCTGGCCAAAGTCGATATCCTTAGCTTTATATCCAGGGGTATCTGCATTGGCTATGTTACTTGCTAAAATTTCAGCACGCTGAGAGCGGATCAGCATAGTGTGAGGATGAACCCCCAACGCTTTATCAAAACTAATTGCCATAACCCGACTCCAAAAAATTGACTTGATGAGATAAAAGCAAGAATGAGGCCAATATTTATGTGGCGGAAAATTGCCGCATTGCCGATATCACCATTACAAGGTATCTAGTAAGAGACTAAACCACAGCACTGGCTAATTTCTTTATATTAATCAAATAGCTTTTAATCTTCCTTGGAGCCAAATCCTAGAGGATAAATGTGGCTTCGACTTGTTGTGATATATGACACCGTGAGGGAAAGTGGTATGATTTACGATTGAAGAGAGTACAGCCCCTGAACGCCAAAAACCAGGCATTGCGCTATACCCAAAAACCTATAAGCCAATGCATCAGGCCCCTTTTTAGCCTTTATACTGCAATTAAAGATCACCAGCGCAGCTGGTGATGTGAGCTGGATTTGATCATTGAGCAACTGGTTATCAGGTTTATTTACACTTTAAACCAGCCAGAAATACTAATTGCCATATCCTCTCATCTTAAAAAGCGACGTATTATTGCCCCTCAATGTGCCCAGCCATTTAACCTCAGGAGAGTAAAGAGTCGTTATGATAGCGGTTTCATAATCGATATTACGGTCTTACGCTGTTATTACCCAGCGAAGGCCAATAGAGTGCAATTCTGAAGGGGCGCTGGGAGCTGTATTGAGTATGTGGAGAATCATCGATATCACCGGCCTTGCTTATAATGAATGTCAGGCGTAATGATAAAAAGCATTGCCAAAAGCGAAAACCAACTGTACATTTTTCAATCACCTCGATGATTAATCTTTGCAAGGAAAAAACGATGAAGCTGAAACTCAATAAAAAGCAGGTCAAAAGCTTATCTGCAGACTTAAAAACAGTACCAGAACTTGTAACACCTCAGATCTGTGGTGCTTTGCCACCTCCCAGTCATTTCTGTGACAGTGAGAATTGCACGCCCACTTCTATGCTGCCATGCATGACTTACTACTGTATTTAACCGCTCGCTGCCATTGGACATCCAGAAACATCCTCAGGCGAAACATGCACAAGTGTGAAAACTCATCCGGGTGGATATCGATAATACTACACTTGTGCGCTTCCCCGATAATGCATGCTTGATCGTCTTGTTTAAAATAATTTAACGAAGTGTCTTGCTATGATCGCCAGGCCGTAGTGCATTTCAAATTTACTGTTTGACCTGTTAGCAGTTAAACCATTTTCTCTGTATTACTTTAACCTGAAGAAAGCTTCAGCGCGCTTCGTCTGGATATGTGGTTACATAGACGCACAGGGCGAAAATAACTTAATTAGTCGCTTGGCAGTGATTTGCCATTTATACTCTCCGCGTGGCCTGTGAGCAGTTTCCGCATCAAGTGCCGGATAACGGTGGTATGGGCTTTGTGACTGGGAAGTTATATAACTTTTTAAATCGCACATAGCAAAAAAGCCCGACCCTTTCGAATCGGGCTCTGATGTACAAGGAGGTACGAATGTCTTTCGTCGACCTCTAATTAGGAGCTTGGCAATGTCCTACTTTCACATGGGTGAATTGTGACCGAAGTACCGCTTCGCAGCTATCCTGCAAAGTCGTGCTTTAGCGCGGCCTTTGCGCAAGGTGAAATGAGCTATTGTAGAGAACGCAGACCTATTTACAGCGCAAAAAGGAGCCCTCCACAAGGAAGTGTCCCCAAAGGTTGCTAAGTACTGCATGCACCATCCAACCAAGCTTCATGGATGAATAGGCGATGCTATTCTATCTACAGCTACAGCTCATCGGCGCTTTTTAAATCGCACAAAGCAAAAAACCCGCTGCATTGCTGAAACGGGTTTGACGTACATGGAAGTACGAATGTCGATGAGGTTCATGGGTGAATTGCGACCGAAGCACCGCTTCGCAGCGCAATGAACGCGAGGCATGGACGCCGAGCCGGGAGCCCTCCACAAGGAAGTGTGTCCAAAGGTTGTTCAGTACAAGTTTTACTATCCAACCCAGCTTCATGGGTGAATAGGCGATGCTATTCTATCTACAGCTTCTTTAAACTACTCCAGACGCAAAAAAGCCCGACTCTTTCGAATCGGGCTTTCTTTTATTTGGAGCTTG
>NZ_JAKRFU010000022.1:0-106759 GCF_022347845.1 Pseudoalteromonas sp. McH1-42
CGCAAAGCGGCTTCTCAGGCAGTGATTCTTTTACGTATCAAGTGCAAGACAATGAAGGGAGTCTTTCCAATACTGCAACCGTCACCATTACGGTTGAACGGCTCAATCAGCCACCGGTTGCGGTGAATGACAGCGCCTCTGTCGAAGTCGCCCAGTCTGTCACTATCACAGTGTTGGACAATGACAGTGATGCCGACGGCACACTGCAAACCGGCACCGTCGAGATAGTACAAAGTGCGCAAATGGGCACCACAGAAGTAAGCAGCAGCGGGGCTATCACCTATACCCATACTGGCACCTCGGAGGGAGAGGACAGCTTCACCTATCGAGTGCAAGACAACCAGGGAGCAGTCTCCAACACTGCCACAGTGACCATTACTATCACAGCGCCGAATACAACCCCGGTGGCAGTCGATGACAGTGTACAAGTCGATAAAAATGAGGGTGTAGGCATCGCCATCCTGAACAATGATCAGGCCAAAGGGCGTGATCTACTGGTCAATAGCGTAATGGTTGTGATTGGACCCTCCCACGGCAGTGTCTCAATAGATTCAGCCAATGGCACAGCCCTTTACGTTCCCCAGTTTAACTTCGTCGGCAGTGATAGTTTTGGTTACGTGGTGAGCAACGACCTGGCCGAAATTTCCAACGTCGCGACGGTCACCATCACCGTGAACGACAAAAACTACGCACCCACTGTAGAGCCCGGTTCGGCAGAAATAGAGACGGATATCAGCAATGGAACGCAGGTGCTGCAGATCAGTGCCTCCGACCCAGATGGCGACTCCCTCACCTATCAGCTATCAGGCAACAACGCGACAATTTTCTCGGTCGATGCGGATGGTAAGGTCACCGTTGCAGACGCCGAACAGCTGGCCAGCAATGGAGAGCAAACCTATACCCTGACCGTCACAGTCTGTGACTCTGGTACACCTCAGCTATGTGCACAAAGCGAGATCACCATCTCCGTTACACAAGCTGCGCCGAGCTATGTTGCCACTAAGCGAAGTACATTTGGTAATGACGGCAACTTAACGGTGGCGCTCAATGCCAGCCTGGAATTCCACAACCCCGGCGAAACCATTCTGCTTAGCGATGGCAAACTGATCAGCGTTGGCGCTGTTGGTCATTTCAATGACGCCGCCAGCCGCAATATTCACCGTGCTTACGTCAGCAAGCAACTCAGTGATGGCCGCCCTGATAATAGCTTTGCGGAGGCAGGCAACTTCCAAAGTAGCTTCGGCATCGAGATTGAGAGCATTCCACAGGATGTCTGGGCAAAAGTAGCGGCTGTTGATGAACAGGGGCGTATTTATGTGGCAGGTTACGTCAATTTCTTAAGCTCACAACAACTACTCTTATTCCGTCTGCTCGGCGATGGATCATTGGATACCAGCTATGCCAACAACAATGGCTATATGATCTTACCTTTAGGCAGCAACGTGTTTGTTACCCCCGTTGCTATTGCGCTGGAAGACAATGAAACCCTCACCGTTGTGAGTAATATCAGAGCCACCAGCACCGCAACAACAGGTACAGTGACGCTGTCCAGGATCACAGCTCAGGGCGAGGTCACCACAACCCAATCGCTGGCAGAAACGCCCACCAAGAATGCACGAGGTATGGTCACTTTGCCTTCTGGAGACTATCTGGTGTACGGCGAAATTACGTCAACCGAAACGGGTGAGGATGTGATGTTAATGCGCCTCACACAAAGCACGCTGGCTCCGGATAGCAGCTTCCAGAACAACGGTCTGCTACAAATCAATATCACCACAGTGCCCGAAGGCGCAGACGGCACCAAGTTCAATGACACTGCCCGTCATGTGCAGATTAAAGACAGTAATACCCTATTGGTTACCGGGCTGACAACACTGGACGAATTTGGCGAAGAACGCTCTGCGTACTTACTGCAATTGAGCATGGATGGCGTGCTGGACACGGCCTTTGCTGGCACAGGTAAACGCGTCTATCTGCTCAGTGAACTCCCCACAGACTCAGACAATGATATCTCTGGTTATGCTGCAACCGGCATAGGGATCGCAGCGGATAGCGATACTTACTATCTGGCCATTCAGCGCAGTTTCTTTAGTAGTGATCAGGCAGTTCAGGTAATCAAGGTTGGCCTCAATGGTGATGTAGATACCAACTGGCTCCCTGGCAGCAATGGCTACAGCCTGTATCATGGTACCGGGCTCAAGATATTCGATTTCCTGGAAACCCAGGGTGGGTTGTTGTTCAGTGGTCAGAAATTCAATCATCTGGGTAACAACTACCTATCAGAGCTCTGGCTTGGTGAAATAACCACAGCAGCCGAATTGAACCCGAACTTTGGCTCTTTTGGTCAACGCACTGTCAGTGTCGGCCGTCGAGACGAGTCCTTTGTCGCCGGACAAGTATCGACCTTTAGCGCCTCCTTAGGACATCTATTACTCGGAGGCCAGGCAGCAACCTGGCAAACGACACCACAAACCGTGCCGTACGTACTAAAACTCGATAGTGTGGGCCAACGGACGAATACCTTTGCCAATCTGGGCTTGGTATCCACTGTGCCCGCTACAACTTTAGGACCGATGTCCAGCGCCACCGTGGGTGCCATTAAGGAAAACAGCACAGGCGACGTTTTACTTAGTGCCTCTGGCAACGTATCGGTATCAGCGGGGGATGAGCAAGCCATGGCAACACTGAATAAGTTCAGTAACTTAGGAGCTCTGGATAGCGGCTTTGCCAACAACGGTGTGCTGAGCTTGCTCGCCAGCGAGTATCAAGCAGAGTCTACCGCATTAGAGCTAACTCAGTTAACAACGCTGCCAAGTGGGAATATTCTGGCCCTGGGTCAGGCAACAGCCAGTTGTTATGTGCACAGTATAGCCTTTGTCATCCCCAGCTCTGGAAGCTTACCTGCTCACTTTGATTACCCCATTCCGAGTGGTTACAGTTGCAGCCCCAATGCACATAAAGTATCTATGATCCATACTGTAGGAAGTAGCCTGGTCGGCGTTGGCCAAAGTCAACCGGGGCCGACGGCACCTCAACTGCTGCTGGCCAAAGCCAATGAAGCAGGCGTCCCCGATACCAGCTTCGGCACAGACGGCCTGGCGTTACTCGATATCGGCCTGAGTGTGGGTGACGACATCACCATGAAGGGCTCAGTGGTGGATGCCAGCCAGGGCTTTATTGTCTTTGGCCATGCAGGCACTAAGAACTTTATCGTTCGGGTGACCAGTTCAGGCGCACTGGATACCAGCTTTGCGGATGGAGGGGTGCTGATGTTTGAACAAATATCCGGTGAAGCTGTGCTGATCAACCAGGCCTGGATCGAAAGCAACGGTAAATTATTGTTGTTCGCCCAGGCAAGCAGCTCTAAATCCCTGTATGTCGGTCAGCTATTACTGAGTGAATCACCGGGAAGTTGGGATACCAGTTTTGATGAAGATGGCACACAGCTATTCAGTAGCGCAGTCAGCGGTGAGCTGAAAACCGTCATACAGCATAACAGCAGTACGGAGTTTACCTTTGTCCTGCAACAGTCTTCTCCCGCGAGGGTGAGTTTACAAGCCGGCCAGGTCGTTCAACAGTGACGAATTAAGTAATCAGTCACCAAAGGGTTAGGTATGAAAATAAAGTTTTATGGTGTGCGGGGGTCCACCCCCACACCGGGGCCAACAACCGTCCACTACGGCGGTAACACAGTGTGTGTAACCCTTGAAAGCGATGCTGGTAAGCGTATGATCCTGGATGCGGGGACCGGGCTTAGAATACTAGGCCAGGAGGTGATGCATACCCGCCAACCTTTTTACATCTTACTGAGCCACAACCACTGGGACCATATTCAGGGTTTTCCGTTTTTCATTCCCGCGTACATTGCAAAACGCCAGATCACCATTGTACCGGGTGTCACAGAAGAGCATGCTCCTGACGCCATTTTAAAGCAAATGCAGGGGAGCTATTTTCCCGTGCCACATAACACCTTAGCTGCCGATATTCAGGTAACGCCACAAGTGAAGGACCACTGGCAGTATGAAGACTTTGACATTCGCCGCTGCGCAATGAACCACCCGGGTGGTGGCAGTGCCTACCGAATTGCCGCAGACGGTATCGAGGTGGTCTACGCCACTGACAATGAGCTGAACCCGCCTGGTCTGCCTGTCACCTCATTTCAACAGTGGGTTGATTTTGTTAAAGACGCAGACTACCTGATCCACGATGGCCAGTTTGTACCGGATGATTATCCACTCAAGCACGGCTGGGGCCACTCACTGATCAAAGATGCGCTGCTCCTGGCCGAACAAGGGGCTGTGAAGCACCTTGTGCTGATCAGCCATGATCCGGACCGCAGCGATGCAGCGCTGGATCAGATAGCCGCAGACATTCAGCGCCAGAACCGGCCTTTCAAAACCATTCTGGCTCGCGAGGGACTAACACTGCCATGAGCCTCCCGCGATTATGGCGTAAATACTATCAGCAATGGCTCTGTGGCCTCTGCCTTATCATCCTGTTTATCGCCTTACAATTGCTCACACTATCCCCGGCCTCGCCCTATGGCGACGCCTTAAAGCGCCTTGAAGGGCTAGGCTACGACCTGCGTTTGAAATCGACCCTGTCTTTGCACTCGCGCTCTTTCTTACCTATTGTGATTGTCGATATCGATGAACCAAGTCTCAAACAAGTCGGTCGCTTCCCGTGGAGCCGCCATGTGATGGCACGATTACAATCTCAGCTGGCTGATGCGGGCGTAGCCGTCATTGCCTACGACATCTTATTTTCAGAACCGGAACTGAACCCGGCACGGCAAGTGCTCAGCCACCTTGATACGCAAACCTCTGCCAATGTCTCTCATACGTTACACGCTCTGGCCCCAACCATAGATGCCGACAAAGCCTTTGCCAGCCGCTTACAGGAAACTGACACTGTACTTGGCCTGTTGTTCGAGCATCAGCCTGACATTCTCGTTGGCACGTTACCAGAGACCATTTTTTTCAGCGCCATTCCTGCTGCTGCGTTGCCCGTTCCCAATTTTGCCGGGCATGTTGCCAATGTCTCCGAATTACAACAAAACAGCCCGGGAAGTGGCTTTATTAACAGTGCCCCAGACAGCGATGGCTTTATTCGTAACTCGATGCTGCTGGCCAAGCATCAGGGTCAGCTCTATCCTGCATTAGCACTGGAAGCCGCGCGACTCTACACCATGGCCGAGCAAGTCGAGGTAGTCACTAAACCCTTTGGTACCGGGCACAGCGTTGAGGGAATACGCCTGGGTACAGCACTTATTCCAACAGACGACTATGGCCGGGTCAATGTCCCTTACCGAGGCCCCGCCTTCAGCTTTCCGTATGTCTCCGCCGCCGATGTCCTGAACGGCCAGATAGACCCCGGGCTGTTCGATCAGGCCATTATCTTTGTCGGTACGTCCGCGGTTGGTCATGCCGATCTAAGAACGACGCCTGTGGGTGTTCAGTATCCCGGAGTGGAAGTCCACGCTAACGTATTAGAGGGCTTGGTTTTTCCAGAGCTATTACCGAGCAGACCCAACTGGATGGATGGGGCGGTGATCATGCTATTGCTGTTACTGGGCCTCCTGTGCGTCTTTCTTTTACCCCGCCTCGAAGTATTGGGCATTGCAGTCTTTACCCTCTGTGTGAGCGGATTATTTATCACACTGAGTGCTTATTTATGGGTCAAGCTCCGACTGGATTTACCTCAAGTGGCAGTGCTGGCTATGTTGATTAGCCAGGCCATGATCCTGGGCAGCCTGGGGTTTGTCAGGGAGCACAAAGAGCGACTTCAGATAAAATCAATTTTCGATCAATATGTCCCGCCGGCCCATATTCAGGCGATGTTAGACAACCCAGACAGTGTGTCTATGGAAGGGGAAAAACGTGATATCACCGTGTTGTTTGCTGATATTCGCTCCTTTACCACTATCTCTGAATCCCTGGATGCAGGTCGGCTCAAGTCTTATCTCAATCAGTATTTCTCGCCCATTACACGGATCATCTTCGAGCACCAGGGCACCATAGACAAATATGTGGGCGACATGGTGATGGCGTTTTGGAATGCTCCCTTGCCTGTTGAGGCGCACCCTGAACTGGCGGTGCGCTGTGCCATGGCGATGCAAGATCAGGTTGATGCGCTGCAAGAACCTATGCGCCAACAATCGTTGCCCCCGTTTAAAATTGGTATTGGGCTCAATACCGGCGATATGAATGTGGGAGATATGGGGTCCGAATATCGTCGCGCCTACACGGTACTTGGCGATGCCGTGAATTTGGGCTCCCGGCTTGAAGGTCTGACGAAATACTATGGTGTGGGCATTCTCATCAATGAAACGACGTATGCACAATGCTCAGGCCTGGTATGCCGCCCAATTGACAAAGTGAAAGTCAAAGGCAAAAACCAGGCCGTCACGGTATATGAACCGATTTGCAGTCATGAGGCGTTAACCCCAGCCATACGCGAAGAGCTGGACGCCCATGAACAAGCCTGGTCACTTTATTTATCACAACAATGGCAGCAGGCTCAGGCAGCATTTACTAAACTTAAAGAACGCTCACCAGAGCGAAAAATCTATACGCTACTTAGTGAGCGGATCTTGGTCTTACAGGCTAACCCGCCCGGTGAGCAGTGGGATGGCAGCTACACCCATACATCGAAATAGCAGGTGAGTTATGGAACAGCATATTCGAAACATTGCAAATAAGTTTGAGCAGGCAGGCTCACAGGTCGCGCTGCAACATCTACTCAAATTGGCCATTGAGCTGGC
The DNA here is from genome assembly GCF_022347845.1 of Pseudoalteromonas sp. McH1-42. Taxonomy (NCBI): domain Bacteria; kingdom Pseudomonadati; phylum Pseudomonadota; class Gammaproteobacteria; order Alteromonadales; family Pseudoalteromonadaceae; genus Pseudoalteromonas; species Pseudoalteromonas sp. McH1-42. Next base: position 6,764 of record NZ_JAKRFU010000022.1, read on the forward strand.
ATCGGAGCACGATACAAGTCGACTCCTGGAAAACATCCTGCTTTCGGCGATGGAACTCAGTGCAACTGATGGCGGTACCATATATTCCGTCACGGAAGACATGCAGCTGCAATTTGCCACACTGATCAATGGGCCTTTGGATCTGCACATGGGCGGTACCTCCAATCAGCCAATCCCCTTTCCTCCGATCCCTATCTATCTGGACAATGGACAATGTAACGAAAGTGCCTTAGTCGCGCTGGCTGCGGCAAAGCGGGAAATGATCAAAATAGACGACGTATACGAATGCCAGGAATACGATCTGTCCGCAGCACGAGCGATGGATGCTAAAACGGGTTATCACACGCAATCCGTGCTCACCATCCCATTACTTAATCATGAGCAAGAGCTTAACGGAGTGCTGCAACTGATCAACCCGCACAGCAAGGGTGAGATAGTCCCTTTTTCTAAACAGCAAACCGACATGATTTGTTCCATTGGGGCGCTAGCCGCTGTGGCATTGACCAACCGTCAGCTTATCGATGGCATGGAAACCTTGTTTCAGGCATTTACCCGCCTGATTGCAAAAGCCATAGACGAAAAATCGCCTTACACCGGCGGCCACTGTCGACGCGTGCCAGAACTCACCATGATGATTGCCGAAGCAGTACATGACGCCACATCAGGCCCCATGGCCGATTTCTCCATGACGGAAGCCGATCGGGCCGAGCTGTCATTAGCAGGCTGGCTGCATGATTGTGGGAAAATCGCCATTCCTGAATATGTCATGGATAAAGCCACCAAACTTGAATCGGTAAACGACAGAATCGCGCTGGTAGATACCAAAATTGAACTGGCAAAGCGCGATCTTGAACTCGACTATACAAAACGTATTTTCCGTTTTGAGCGGGATGGTGACCAAGCTCAGGTCAATCACCTTAGAGTGGAGTTAGAGGAAAAACTCACCCAATTGGAGCAAGATCGCCAATTTTTACGACATGCCAATATCGGTGGAGAATTCATGCGCGACGAAGATCAGCAACGCGTAAAAGACATCGCCGAACAAGCGTCAGTGCGGATAGGCTCAGAAATACAGCCCCTATTAACTGAGAACGAAGTCTATAATCTGAGCATTGCACGCGGCACGTTAACTGCCGAGGAACGTAGGATCATCAATCGCCATATGGACATCACACTGGAAATGCTTGAAGCGCTCCCCTTCCCAAAACACTTGCGCCGTGTGCCTGAATTTGCCGGCGGTCATCATGAAAAGATGGACGGCACTGGATACCCTAGAGGGTTAACACGTGAGCAAATGTCGATCCCCGCCAGGATCATGGCCATTGCCGATATTTTTGAAGCGCTCACGGCGGCAGATCGCCCCTATAAAGATGCGAAAAAGCTCAGTGAATGTTTGTTCATCATGGGGAAAATGAAACTAGGCGACCACATTGACCCAGACTTATTTGACGTCTTTGTTGATTCGAAAGTCTATTTGAAATATGCGCATCAGTTCCTAAAGCCTGACCAAATTGATGAAGTGACGCACGAGCAGATCCCCGGCTATGGGAAAAAACAGGGCTGAAAAACAAAAACCAATATTGGTGGGTATTGGCAACTAGCTGTGACGACATGTTGTTTAACAGCCCCATATTTAATGGTGACATTGTTATCGTTGTTATTATTTAATTTGGAATACGATCTTCCTTTTACAGCAAGCAACACCTGTTAATGCTATTGATGAATCTAACCAGCAATACAACGGCAGTAGGACCGCTGCATCACTGGCAATCACTCCTTGATCTTCATCAGTCAATCCTTGTAACAATCCAGAGCACTGACAATGCGAGTGGTAGGTAGTCACTCTGTGCTTCCAACACTATTCCTGTTGCTCTCCCTGTGTTGGTCCGGATTTCTATATTATTGTTATTATTTCACCTACATGTTGCATAAGGTGCAACATATGTACCCTAAAAGACAACAAGACAATTTAGCGATACATCCTAAGCTAACGCCAAACACTGCAGTTTAAATACAACAGAGTTTGATACTTACTTCTTCCAATCCTTGGAAAAAAGCATTGTCGGCATCTCACTTTCAATCCTTGATAGTGCTAACAAACTACACAGATTGCCGACTAAGTTACAACCTTTCATCAGTCCCTGTCCGGTTGTCGTTAACTCGGAACCAACTATAGAAATTTATCGCAATTTTCTAAACAACTGTTACATCTATTTTTTATAACTAAAAAAATAAGCCATTATATCAATGGCTTATTTTTAGAATTTTAAAGACGTTGCTGGACTAATTGAATATTGAGTTAGCGCAAAAATTTTTCATGTGGCTTATCACAGTCTAGAATTCCACAAACCCAGATAGGGTTTTGTGGACCTTTTTCGTCTGCATACGTAGAAAATGACCCAACAACGGAGAAAAGAGAGATAATGGCTATACAGATTGTTTTTTTCACACTAATGATCCTTTTGTTTTTTATTAAGTAGAGTGAACAAGGAGAATAGAGCGAGGGTGCGTAACCCAAACACTCGGCCCCTTTTCAGGTATCATCTTAGTGATCTATTTTAATTGTTGCAATAGAGGTATCATTTAATTGCACTGACAGTGACAGGACTTTATCTCCACTTATATCTGCCGCTATGGTGGGGTAAAGAGCGAAAAAGCGCTCTTCATAAACGAGATGCGAATCCGTCTGCCAGTTAAGTTTGTGCAGATAAGTATTACGTTCATCAAATGCCGTCCAGATAATATGCTCACCCCGGACGTACCAACGGCTAATATATCTAAAGTCAATTGGATGATTCAATGCCCTAGCCGGGCCAGTAAGGGTAGGTAGATAGAAAAGCTGTGCATCAATGGGCTCAGCGACGATATAGCCAGTCCCTGCAGGGCGGATAGAGCGATAACCGGATAACAGCAGGCTACTGATTTTAGAGCCTATATCATAGCTTTGTATTTCCCACTCACCCGCTACATTGACCCCGTAATAAATAGCACTGCCGTCTGCACTGAACGCAGCATCGCTGCTGGTCTCCATAGATGAGGTAATATAACTAACCTGACGGTGTTCAAACGAGTAAAATGCCAGCTTGGGACCTTCCTTAAACAAAATCCCACCAGCCTGATACGATACATCCAGTAATTCGACATTTTCATCAGAGCTGTAATAAGAATCCATCTCTCTGTTGCTCATTGTCATCCTGCCAATGGTTGTGATCCCGTCTTTTAAGTGCATCACCCATCGATGTTCATCTGACAGTTCATCATACAGCATAGCGACAACCTGAGGCGCGGTATTGATGATCTGCTGGACTTCTAATTGTGGAACCAATTGATGTTCTATATACAGGCGCTTCGCCCGGCTAAACTCTTTTTGTAGCAATACAACATCTGCCCCATCATGGGTATCAAAACTGCGCAACACAACATCGCCGTCTTCGATCAACCTGATTTGCTCTCCGGTCAGGGTGTCAACCTGGAAAAACGCACCTGCGGCCATAACCAGCAAAGACGTATTGTTTTTCCACTCAACGCCGTACAACTTATGCTTAGTGCTGTAGATCAGGGTTTCTTCTTTTGTTGCTAAATCAAATAACAAGATGTGGAACTGGCCTTTGATCTTTTTTATCAAAGCCAGCTTCTGTTTATCTGGTGACAAGCTTACATCATACAATATTTCACTTGCATCACTGGGGGCCAGCATACGCAAGTACTCTCGTGTATGCAGGTCAAGCGCGTATAGGGTCATTTCACTTTCCAGATCCACTAACATTGGCAATAGCAGCTCTGATGCATGACGGCCACGGGAAGGGTCCCCTACCGCAACCACCCCTTCTATCAGGGTGACCCTCCCTGACTCAGGTTCAGACAAGGTCAACGGTAACAACTGAACAGACGTTTTCCCACCACTTAGGTCACTGTATATTATAACTTTATCATTCTGAGCAAACTGCACGCGCGCAGCATTATTGGCATGATATGTGAGCTGTCTGATCTTGTTATTTTGTCGGTCAAGCAAATATACCTGCCGGTCTTCCTCGATAGAAGTGCGACCAGAAAAAGCAACATATCGACCATCTAGAGACACCGATAAGTCATGTTTTTCGCCATTAAACCCCGTTAGCGGATCAAGATCGCTGACGTTTGCCAACTGGCTGTCCAGCACATACTTAGTGATGACATCATATTTCGTCCACCCGATTATCGCAGACAGAAATATAACCAAAAACATCAACAGCTTATAAGCAAGACCTGATGATTTCTCTAATCTGGGTGGTTGCTTGTCTGTCGTATTGATAAGCGCTTCCGACACGTCGTTTGACGCACCAACTGTGCCACTATCAAGGCCCTCAGCAGGCAGTGTTGCAACGTTGGCTTCTTTTGTGGGGTGGGCTGCGGCCTCAAGCGCATCGACTGGCTCAATTTCGCAGATTAACTTGTAGCCGCGCTTTGATACTGACTTTACATAGCGGGCGTTCGCAATATCAGTATCACCCAGAATCAATCTGAGCTTTTTAACAGCACTACGTACTGCCGTATCCGATACCACGCGATCAGACCATACTTGCTGGTGCAACTCTTCAATGCTTACGTATCTGTCTTTGTTTTCATACAAATACAGCAAAAGCGCCATGACCTTAGGTTCAATAGCAACCTCGCTGGCATCGCGATATAAAACCTGATCGCTCAGATCCAGAACAAACGCTCCGAGTTTTGTCAGTTTAATATCCATTAACGAAGACATGGCATCCCATCAAAGTGGTCAAAATTTCCAGTTATTGATGGACGATTAGACGGCCAAACCCAGCGCACAGGAGAGACGCTCAGGCCCTACTAGGACACCTCAGGCAAGGCATTATTCCAATAAATAAGAGTATTCTAAAATTTCAAATCGTCACAACGTATTAGACTAACAGGGAAAAGAAATGAAGTTCAACTAAAACCTGACAAACTCATAGCAACTCAGGTAAAAACTCATTACAAATATGACTAATAATTTCTATTTTCGCAATTCAATACACGAAAGGCCAGTTACTCGCATAAATGATCCACATTTGTGCCTCTTCCATGATCTGACCATTTTGCTTTTAATAGCCCCGCGTGCATTAACTCAAATGTGCTTTTCGAACGCAGTTTATTAGCTCATTGGCCACAGACATTTGTATAAATTTGGATCGCGTCACTCTTGGCAAAACTGATAGCAACCTTATCCTGGGAGATAAACGCCGCAGAGGTGGGAGCCTGTCCACCGCCAATATCGAGTTGTGACACATGCAGCCAATGGGTATCACCGTGGCGTTTAAAAATATAAACCTGATCCGCAGACTCCGACATAGCCAACATACATTGCCCCGCAGGATCAAAAGCCAAACGTGATACAGCGCTCAGCTTTTGGTTATCTGACACCTTCAGCTCTGTAGAGGATGTATAATTGCCCTGTAGATCCGGATAATAGGCAAATACACTTTGCTTATCCGCCACTAACAAACGCTCGGTCCCTGGTACAAAAGTCACAAATACCGGCTCGATTAACGCTCTTTGGTGCCCGATAGATAAGGTTTGCTGCAACTTAAGCGGCTGTGAGTCTGATGCCTCAAACAGCGCAATTTGATTTGCCTGCATGCCCGCCACGGCGACTTTCTGGCCGCTATCAGATTGCGCGACCGACACTGCGCCACCCAGTGCATTGACGTCATTGGCCCGAATTGTCTGACGTGTGCTCAACTGTCCCTGTGCGGAACTCAGTTGCACCAATGCCTGCGACACATTAGCCGCCACATAACTGATACCAGCGGCATCACCAACAATGGCATATGGCCCTAACAGAGCCAGTCTATCCTCTTGTGTTGAAATGGGCTTACCCTGTCTGAACACGCGCTGGATATCAATTCGGTCAGATAAACCTGACTGCAAAGTCAATGTATCATTATGGCCCAACCGAAACTGTGCAACGGCACCACTGTAAAAGCTAACAACCTGAATATCCCTGTCAGCTCCCACAAACGTCATATCCGATGCACCGATGAGCATACCTCCTGCGCGTTCACCTGACATCATATCCAGCATAGTCAAAGAGTGATCATCGCCGACACGATATGCAGTCAATGCATCATCATCCGCGCTGACTGCATACAACACCTTGTCAGTGTCATCAAATAACAGCCGTCGAACATTATCCAGCCCATCGATGCCATTTTGGTTATCTACATAACGATGCAGCAAAGCAGAGCCTTCAACTGGCTCGTCAGACGTTGCACATCCCGCGCTCAAACCGCTCATAACAACTGCGACACACAGCCCTTTAAGACAGCGCTTTCGTTTTCTATTTGCCATAACATAGTACTCCTTTGGGATAGATATTTAAGTGGCTGTATTAAATTAAAAAACGTCAGGCTATGCGCTGGGCATGACCTGACGCATATACTAACACTCTTTAAACCGCTCCCTGTCTTTGACTATTTGCTTAACCATTTTGCCAAACGATTTTTCTTTGGCACGCCTTTGCGCCATGGTGGAAGTATTAAAGGCATTTTCTCGGTTCAACTTAAGGTAGTTATTCAACCGCCTTTGACTCAACTCGCCGGATTCAATCGCGCGATGCACTGCACACCCGGGCTCCTGATCGTGCTGACAATCATTAAACCGGCATTGCTCACTAAGCAGTTCTATATCAGCAAATGCCGAGCTGATCCCCGTATCGCAACCACCCAGTTGCAACTCCCGCATCCCCGGCGTATCGAGCAACAAAGCACCTGATGGCAAGGTAACCAACTCCCGGTGCGTCGTTGTATGCCGTCCTTTTCCGTCGTCCTCACGGATCCTGCCAGTTTGTTGATGGTGTACCTTCATCAGCGTATTTGTGAGCGTTGACTTGCCGACGCCCGATGACCCCAGCAATACGACCGTCTGGCCTTTGGTGAGCCAGGGAGACAAACGTTCAGCACAGTCGGACGCTTGCGTATTCAGTGCCAGCACATCCAGGCTGGCATCAAGCTCGCGCACCATAATGAGTGCCTTATCCGTATGGTCAACCTGATCGGCCTTAGTCAGCAGAATGACGGCTTGTACGTCCGAACTGTGCACCAGTGCCAGGTAGCGTTCCAGTCGGTTCAGATTAAAATCTTCATTCAGTGAGCACAAAATAAAGGCTGTATCGACATTTGCCGAGATTAACTGCCACTCTCTGTGTGCCCCTGGCGCCTTGCGTCTGAAACAACTTTGTCGCTCCAGCAAGCGGATATATCGCTGCTGATTATCCACCAGTATCCAGTCACCAACGGCAAGAGTATCCATGGCAGGTGTTACCGACAGAGAATAGCTCTCGGTGTCGCTTTGCACTGAAATACGGGTTCGGTGTACCGAGACTACCCGCACAGGACAGGCATTACTCCACTCTTCAAGTGTAAGTTGTTGTTGAAAAAAGGGTGTCCAGCCTAAGCTGGCGAGTATCTGAAAATTGGTCATGACGACCCCTTAACAATGATGTTAATAATTGACAAAGGGGCTGAGTGCCCCGGTAGATACCGGGCGAAAAGAAGTGCTGGCTAGACTAAATTAATTGAGGCCAGTCTGCCCGGTCGGTTTGGTTACTATCATCATTGTCCTCCTGGGTGTTTTTCCGTCAATTCCGACCACATCATATCGGATCGACGCACAGAGTCAATGTATCCTTAAGGGAAGGTGAAAGGGTATCACACCCCAACAATCAACATCTTACCTTGTGCCATGCCCTCTCGCTCACAGCTTAAATCAATTCGACTGTCGAGTGGATACTGATATAGGCGTTCCAGTTTAGGGTGAGTTTTAGTTAGGAAAGAGCAGCTTCTGACAAACAAACTCATTTTGCTTTGTTTGTCGACGAATGCATACGCCGTTTTAGCCAGCGCCTCTTTGCACGCCGCCATAATTTCCGGATTCACCTGATTTAAATGAATGGCTTTGTGCGCTTCTTCTTGTGGGATCACTTGCAGACTGCTGGCTAACACACACGCCGCATAAATATCTAACACTCCAATCACCCGGGGTTTCTGACTGCCCCGTTCAGCATACACCACCATCATACATGGTACTTTGCTTTCATCCAGTTGCTGCGCTTTGATGGGTTTCAACACCAGTGAGCCACTGATATTTTTCTGCATCAGCCGTTCAAGTAAATCAGTTTTCGGCAAAGCCAGCTCTTCTCTGAGCGGCACAGCTTCATCCTCAGCAATCACTTCGTTGGCTTCCTGCTCCAGCACCAGAGGCATAATGGCGCTACGCAGCGCATCATCACTGAAAGGTTTTGACAGGAAAAAAGCACAGCCCAAGGACGTTGCATAGTCAATTTGCGCCGTATCATCGACGGTGGAGATCATCGCCACAGGGAGATCAGGGTGGCTGACACGCACCAACTCCAGCAACTCTATGCCGGTTTTATCCGGCATGTGCCAGTCGGTCAAAATGATTTGGGGCTGCCAGCTAGTTATCTGTGCCAATGCATCATCGACGCGACTGGCACACTGCAAAAGCAGCTTGCGGTACTCAAACTGTTGCAAGGCCCGGCGGATGATCTCACAGGTCGCATGGCTGTCGTCAACGATCAGGACTTTCACTCTTTACCCTAACGCAATTATTCTTCTTCAGTATAGGCAGAATTTTGAACGAAAACTAAACTTATCTTATTGATAAACAAAAGCGGCGTATCTCAGCTCATGGTTCCTCTCGAAGTTTACCAGTACGTAGCACTGAATGTGGGGCTTTTGATCCTGGCGGCCTGGTTCTATATTTTGTTGTTGATTTTAAGAGAGTTTCGTCATTTTGCCGGGACTTTTTTGAGCCACAAACAGGGGGCACCCGCCAACGACGAACTACTTGCACAGTGCCGTGAGGCCGTGGCCCGTGCCAGCCAGTTTTCTCAGCAACATAGCCAGACCATTTCTGAACTTTTGCAGGTGCAAATGACGCTGGAAAATCAATTGTCACAGATCCGGGCCTCCACCGCTGATCACATCACCAAAGAAGAACAAGGCTCCATCAATGAGTTAAATAAAAAGCTGATCCGCTCTCATAAACTCATTAAACGCCTCAAAGGCGAGCTAGACAACAGTGACAAAAAGCTCCAGCACGTCAGCTCCAAACTGGAGCATCAGTTCCAGTCTACTGATACCTTGCGCCAGGCCAATACGCAATTACAAGAAGAGCTGGAGCAACTGAAGCAAACCAAAGCCAGTACCTCCGCCAATACCATGAGCGATCAGCAAACTCAGACATTGCTCAACCAATACAAACGTCAGATCGAGGAGCAGAATCAGTTGATAGATCAACTCTCCGTAGAACACGAAGGGGACGGCAGCAGTGCAGAAGTGGCCGCCCTGAAAACCGAGCTTGAACAAACCCGGCAAAAACTGAAGCACCTGAGTAAAGAGAAAAGTTTTGTGGAAAGTCGTTACCTTGAAGCCATTAAGCAGACTAAACCAGAATAACCACTCTCCAGTCATGGCAGGTCATCTATACTGGTTATGGATGTATTGGTATCACCTCAACGCACTGATACCGGAGGGTTGGCAGTGACAACATTAAGGCGTGTATGGCGTGCAATTCTGATTACTTTATTGTCATGTACTTACCTGATTTCCAGTCAGAGTTGGGCCGCCGCTCCAGTCTCTCAGACGAACATAGCCCAGACGCAAACAACCAGGGTAAACACACCGTTTTTCGACACCGGTGAACTGATTTTTCAGACCATAGGTGACAATGAGCAAATCCCCAATGGGGTGGTCACCGCGCTGGCTCAGGACCGGGATGGATTTATCTGGGTCGGGACTCAATTTGGCCTGATCCGTCACGATGGCTACCGGTTTGTGACTTTTAAACATGATCCGCAAAACCAGACGAGCCTGTCGGGCAATTTTGTACGTACGTTATGGACAGCGCGGGACGGTCGGATCTGGGTCGGTACCTTCTCTGATGGCGTGTCTGTCTACGACCCCAAACGTGGCCAATTCAGTCGCTTCGCACATCACCGCTCCGCGCCAGATAGCCTGCCTAACAACACAGTGCGCTCACTGACAGGTGATGATCAGGGTAATCTGTATGTTGCCACAGACAATGGGCTGGCGCATATCCAGACACAAACAGGCCAGGTAACACGGCTACGTGTTGAGGGCTGTGATATACCACTGCAACAACCCAGGCTCCGCTCAGTCTTGCTAACAGACACAGATACCTTGTGGCTGGGCAGCAAAAGCGGTTTATGCCGTATCACCTTGCCTGCTTTACGGGCAACTCAGAATGTGGACTGGCAGCAACCACTGGCTGGCACAACCCTGTCAGCCTTTAATCATCAAAATGTATTTCGGTTGTTTCAGGCGACTGATCGATCCATCTGGATTGGTACCACAGATCATGGCGCGGCGTTTTTCGTACCCGGCGCTGACGAGGTCAAGCGGATCACGCATCGCCCGGATGATCCTTCCAGCCTCAGTTATCACTGGGTCAACGGCATTGCACAGCCTAATGATCAGGAGATCTGGTTAAGCACGTCCGGCGGCGGTATCACCGTGGTGGATGCCACAACTGGCGCGGTAAAGCGCCATATTCGTCATGATCCCCTGAATCCCTACAGTATTAACCTTGACTCTATGGGTGCCCTGCTCGTTGACGCGTCCGGACTTATCTGGGCAGGCACCTGGGGCAATGGACTCAATCGCCACAACCCGCACAATGGCGCGTTCAGAACCTTTGTCCGACGGCTCACCTACCCTCATTCGCTAAGTCATGTCGATGTGCGCAGTTTTGCCGAACTCAGTAACGGCTTGATATGGGTTGGCAACGCTCAAACGGGGATCGACATCATAGATCCGCAGATCGGCGTGGTAGCCGGCCACCGTCCCGATCCATCGGATCCAACCAAACTGGACGATGGCTACGCCCGAACGATCCGCCAAACCTTTGATGGTCATATCTGGGTCGGCTCGGCAAACACCGGGTTGTACCATTTTGATCCTGATACTCAGCATTTCACACGCTTCAGTAAAGCTGATGGCCTGCCCGGCTATCAGGTTGTCACCTTGCAGGAAACCCCAGGTGGCCAACTCTGGGTCGGTACTGGCGAAGGGCTGGCTCTCATGGATATTAATACGCGCCAGATCCAAACCTTAAATCACTTCAGTGATTACACCATTTTGTCAGGAAAATCAGTGCTGAGCATGACCTACGCGGCCCCAAATTATCTGTGGGTAGGGACCCGCAATGGCCTGTTTGTACTCGATTTAGCCGCGCACAGTGTCACGGAGATCAGTGCCCAGACCGGTACTACAGAGACCTTGTCAGACAACTATATCAATAGTCTGCTGATTGATAGTCAAGGGCACCTGCTGGTTGCCACGCCCCACGGGCTCGACAAACTGGTCCACTTTGACGGTCAGCACGCCCAGTTCGAATCTTTGGATCAATTAGTTGGCAGACCAACCGGTACAGCGGGCAATCTGCTGGAAGATGATCAGGGGCGTCTGTGGAACGGTTATGGCTGGATAGATCCCGTAAATCGCAGTTATGCAGACTTAAGCGCCGCCGATGACTGGGATACCGGAACCATGTGGACCGGCTCTTATACTAAGCTGCGTAATGGTACTTTGCTGTTCGGCGGTACGAAAGGGATCCTCTTATTACGCCCTGAACTTTGGACTTCCTGGGAGTATCATCCCCCCCTGGTGATCAGTGAACTGGCGGTCAATAATCACCCCGTAACCAACACCAACCAACTGACCCTGCAACCCAATACCCGCAGCTTTTCCGTCGAGTTTGCGGCACTGGACTATACGGCACCACACAGCAATCGCTATGCCTATCAGCTCATAGGTTATGACGACAACTGGATCCAGGTGGACGCCAGCAAACGCCATATCACCTATTCACAGTTACCACCTGGCGACTACCAGCTCAGGATTAAGGGGAGCAACCGCAAAGGTCAATGGAGTCAGCATCAAATAAGCCTGGCCATTACTCAGTTACCGACCTGGTATGAGACCTGGTGGTTTCGCCTGGGGCTACTGCTGCTGATCACCTCTTTGTTATACCGGGCGTATTTATGGCGAATAAAAGAACTCAAACAGCAACAAGTTGTGTTGGATAATCTGGTTCAGTCCCGCACTGAAAATATCACCATGCTGGGCACCATAGGCAAAGACATCACCTCTACTTTAGATCTTTCCTCGGTACTAGAACGTGTCTATAAACACGTTAATGAGTTGATGGGCGCAGACGTCTTTGTGGTCGGGATCCTGGACACCGAGAATCAGCGCATATCCTGTCGACTGGCGATTGAAAAAGGGCAAAAGCTACCTGAATTTGAATATGCTTTGTCCGACACCCAGCGCCCTGCTGTGTGGTGCGTCACCCACCAAAAAGAGCTCAGGGTCAATCAGATCAGTGAGCTGACGCAGTTTGTTAACCACATTGCAGCGCCGGTTAGCGGCGCCGAAAGTGAGTCGCTGGTTTACCTGCCTCTGATTATTGATACCCGGACCATTGGCTGTCTGACCGTGCAGAGCTTTCAGCCATGTGCTTTTAGCGACAATGATGTGCAAATGCTGCGTACGATCGCCAATTACACCGCTATTGCCCTGGCAAACGCCGACGCAGTGGCCCAGCTTGAGAGTACCTTCAACCAGCTGCAAACGGCCCACGAAGAGCTCAAAGTCACGCAGCAACAACTGGTACAGCAGGAAAAAATGGCGGGACTGGGCCGTCTGGTTTCCGGCGTTGCCCATGAAATTAATACGCCGCTTGGGATTGGCATTACGGCTGGCTCTTATGCCAGCAAAGCGCTGGCAGAATGCGAGCAAAAACTGGCTGACGCACGACTCAGCAAAGACAACCTGGAGCAGTTTCTTGCCACACTAAAAGAAAGCCTGCAGTTGCTGGAATCAAACCTAAATCGTGCAGCACAGCTAGTGAAAAACTTTAAACAGGTGGCTGTTGACCAATCCATAGAAGAGCTCAGCATCATCAACCTACCGGATTATCTCAACGATGTGCTGACCAGTTTGCACCCAAAGTGGAAGCACACCCAGGTCACAGTGAAAACCGACTTTCCGGCAGAGGCCCGCTTGTCTACTTACCCGGGTGCCATTGCCCAGATCCTCACAAACCTGGTCGACAACGCCATTAAACATGGATTCGATGATGGAAAACAGCCTGGTACTATCTGTATTACAGTGAACGACCAACCGCAACAGCTCACCTGGACGGTATCTGATGATGGCGCAGGCATGAGCGAAGAAACGCGGGATAAAGTCTTTGAACCGTTTTACACCACCCGACGCAGCAGCGGCGGCACCGGGCTGGGTATGCACATCGTCTTTAATATCGTGACGCAAAAGCTCAAGGGCACCATAGAATGTAGCAGTGAGGCCGGACAAGGCTGTTGCTACACCCTAGTGCTTCCCAAATCAGTCGGTTGACACCCATTTGGATTAAAATCAGACACGCGTTTGCAATTAACACCGCTTTTCAGGTGTACTCTGTCAGCCCCTTTGCTCAAGTGATGTCGGCAAGTGCAATTCGATATTGGCAATCACCTGGTTACATATTGACGATTGAATGATTGCCCGAAGGTTCTGCTCAAGGTACATTCGTACGTTAAAAGAACAAATACTATCAGCCTTCGAAAGGTGTCAGGCCGTTCATTTGAGGCCGTCATCTACGTCGGTTGCCAACCCACTCACAGGTTAAATAAATACAATGAACACGGCGCAAACACCATCAGTCAGATCCATTAAACTGGCCGCATTTTTTGACATTCTTCCCCTATCTATTGCCGTGATCCCTTGGGGAGTTTTATGCGGCTCAATGGCCATTCAGGTTGGCCTGAGCCCGTTACAGTCCCAGTTGATGTCCTTGCTGGTCTTTGCTGGTGCAGCGCAACTTTCTGCCCTGACTCTGGTGGGTGTCGGTGGCGGGATCGCCGCCACTTTGGGGAGTACCGCGGTGATCAGCTCACGCCATTTGCTGTACTCGGCCACCTTTCGCCATGACGCGCTAGGTTTGCCGCTACATCATAAAATTCTGATGGCCTTTTTGCTCACTGATGAAATGTTCGCGGTCACTGAAAATAAGCATAACGAGCTAGGTCATTTCCCGTTGGATTATGCGCTGATCTCTGGTGCCACTTTCTATGTTATCTGGAACCTGTCCACACTGGCTGGCATTGTGGCTGGCACCAGTATTCCTGACCTCGACAGCCTAGGACTCGAATTTGCCATTGCAGCTACCTTTATTGCCATGGTAGTGCCTAACATTAAATCATCGCCGGTGCTCATCGCAGTACTGGTATCGGCCTGTAGCGCCGTGCTGCTTCACAAATTCGATGTGCCTAACGGCCTGCTGCTGTCTGCACTATTCGGCATGGTGGTGGGCTACCGTTTAGACAAAGAAACCAGCTAGGGGCAAACCATGAGCTACGATCTGATATTTTTAATGGCACTGATCACCTTCTTTATGCGTTATGCCTTTTTTATGGAAAAGCTACCCGTCAAACTCGATCTGAGAGTCCAACGGTTTTTAAGTTATACCGCCCCCTGTATTTTGACCGCGATGGCGGCACCCATTGTATTTGGCGAAGTGACATTCAATACGCATGATCTTGCTAATCCTTTTTTGCTGGGGGGAATGCTGACCATCATGTTAAGCCTGCTGGTGAAAAACACCCTGCTCGTTGTATTGGCGAGTATGGGCATCTTCTTCGCACTAAAAGCCCTGTTATGACTACATACAATGGCTGACCTAACTATAGAGAATAAGGAATTTGGCGATTATTGAAAATAATCGATAGAGCATCACCTAAAAACAAAGTAGCAACATATTTACATCAAGTGTTGAATTTAATTAGTGCATGCAGAATAATATTGTTTTTATAAAAGGACCAAATAAATCATGAAGCTCATTTCCATTCTCACATTATCTTTATTGCTACCGCTCGCGCCAGCAGCTTTCGCAGCAAAAGGCGTCGGTCAAGTTGAACGTATCTATCCAAGTGGCGGTAAAGTATTCTTCCGTCTCAAAGGCGATGAGTGTAAGCAAAGTGCCAATGCCGGTAATACCTACTGGTATTTTGAACTCGCAGATGCCACTGCAGGGGTGAACGTATCTATGCTACTGGCTGCCGCAAACACATCCAAAACGATAAAGATCGGCTACCCTTCCTGTGACCCGACAAAAAACCAGAAAATAAATTACCTCTATCAAGATTTTTGATTCACCAAGGCATAGCACCCTATAAAAAATAAGAAACAGATGGTTTATCCCATTGCCTTTTATTGTGCTATGCCTTTCATGCCAATTGATCCCCATCAAGAGCCTTTATTACAAGTAGTTGGCTCATCTCGGTCGATCGAACTATAAAAATAAGACACGCATATGAAAGTTTTAACACGCTTACTCTTGTGGCTTACACTCGCTACCAGTTTTCAATCGCTTGCTATCAGCAGCCCAAGCTTTAGCCTCAGTACATACAGTATGTACCGGGGGAACACAGTAACACTGTCCTGGAGTCGTCCCAGCGGCACACAGTATTTTAATCTATGGGTACTCAAGCCTGGCGATACCTGGCTGAAATTCAGGGGGGGTTACACCAGCACCTCCTTTAACCGTTATATCAATAAAAACGGCACCCATACTTTTTACGTCGAGGCGTGTGATGCCAGTGGATGCAGCGCATCAGGGTCGGCATCCGTCACGGTCAGTGAACCGCCTCCGCCTGGGCCGAGTGCAGTGCGGGGGTTCTCTTTATCCACCTCACAAATATACACTGGCGGCAGTGTGATGCTGCAATGGCAACCGCCGAGCAGCTATTCAGGTTCACTTTATTATCGCTTACGCACTAAAAAGCCAGGCGGAAACTGGTTTGTATTTCGAGACGTTTCGACCCCCAATTTCCTCCGCTCAGGGATCAATCTGGCAGGGACTCATTATTTCCAGATCCAAGCCTGTGATTCTTGGAACCAGTGCAGCTACTCCTCTGTACACAGCCTCTCAGTGCTATCACCGCCCCCGGTACCAGATGCGGTTACCGGGCTGTCTGCCAGCAAGACGCAACTAAATTATGGTGATTCCGTTAAGGTCAGTTGGCGTAAACCCGGCAACATCAGTGATACGACTTACTACGATGTCTATATCACTAAGCCAGGCGCACAACCCGGGCTGCCAGATGAGCATTTTCTTTGGCATGATAATTTCAGAGCGACTGAATTGACACGTAATGAGATTTACCGTCGGGGTGCAACCAAAGTGGGTATAGTGCCGTGCAACGTGCTCAATCAATGTGGCCCATTACGTGAAGTCAGTTTCACGGTAGGCGGCACGCTACCACAACCCACATTTACCCGAAATAAGTCTGTCATTCGTCAGGGAGAACAAGTCACTTTCAACTGGTCGCTCCACCCCTATTACAAAGACACGGTCAGTTATACGCTCTACCAACATTCGCAAGGAACGACGCGTAAAATAGCAGGCCCACTGGCGGCGACCGTACAAAGCTTTACTCATACACTCAATGAAGTGGGAAGCAGTACTTTTTACCTTGAAATGTGTAACACCTATGGTGAATGTAACAATAAATCACTCACTGCGTTGACTGTGCGGGCGACGCCTGTGATCACCCAAGCCGCGGTCGCGCAGTTGGCCGTCAATAAATCTGATATCACTTACGGTGAGCATGTCGCACTATCGTGGCAACGCCCGGCAGGCTACGATGAAAACAGTGGGCTGGTATTTGATGTCTATGTGACTAAGCCCAGTCCGAACCCAGGTGAAGCAGATATCCGCTTCCTATGGCGTGATAACCACCCGTCTCTTACATTAACAAGGGGCCCCAATTATCGTCGTGGCACCATTAAAGTAGAAGTCGTGCCATGCCTGGCAGAACAATGCGGTTTGAGCCGTTCCGTGTCTTATACCCTCAGCGGTAACACGCTGCCTGCAGCGACACAGTTTACCGTTAAACAAAATACCGTGTTTGCCGGAAAGGGGTTTGACTTTAACTGGCAGTTCCCTGAGTTTTTTCAAGAAGCCGTGACCACTCAATTATGGGTCAGAGCACCAGAACACACTGCGCTGCAAGAATACCAAGCCAATGCACCTTTGCATGCCCCGGGCCAGTATACTTTTTATCTTCAGTACTGTGATCAGAAGGCACCCACAATATGTAATGACTATCTCAGTCACCCTGTCACAGCAACGGTCAAACCGATCAAAGTTGCGAACCTCAGGGTTGATAAAGCCAACATCAACTACGGTGATTCTGTCACTATCTCCTGGGACAAGCCCAATGGCTATACAGAAGCCCTTACCTATGATGTATATATTACCAAGCCCAGCTCGGAGCCTGGCCAACCAGATCAGCGGTTTTTGTGGCAGCGTGCCCTCACTGATACTCAGGTAGTACGAGGTCCGAATTACCGCCGTGGTCAGATTGGTGTGGAAGTACATCCTTGCCTGCCAGATGGCAACTGTGGTGAAGTCACGACAACACAGTACACACTTGATGGCACCACCCTGCCTGACGCAATACAATTTACCAGTGAAAAGCCCGAGTATTATCTGAACGAGTCGGTGTCTTTCAACTGGCAAATGCCAGAGTTTTTTAAAGAGCCCATCACTGCCAAACTGTGGATGACTTCTCCCGGCAGCCAATCCATCAGTCTGTACACCCCGGGCACCGGTCTGACGCAAAAAGGCACCTATACCTTTTATCTGCAAACCTGCCTGACCAACTACAGCACCGTGTGCAGTAAACAGCGCAGCACTGCCACCTCAGTCGTGGTCAGTGACAATGCCGCCTTGCTCACAGTAGAGGATCTAACGGTGTCCGCCAGCGACATCGTTTATGGAGAATCGGTCACCCTATCGTGGAAAAAGCCATCCGTTTACCAGCAAGATATGGTCTATGATGTTTACATTACCAAACCCAGTCAGTATGCCGGGGAGCCCGAACAGCGTTTCCTGTGGCAGGATAATTATACCGGCACGTCACTCGAACGGGGACCTAACTTTCGACGCGGTACCATCAAAGTCGAAGTGCAGCCTTGTACCTTATCAGGGCAATGTGGCCAATTGTCTGAAGTCGCTTTTCAGCTCACAGACAGCCACCTGCCCATGGTCACCTTTGAACCACTGCCGGAACGCGTCTTTACACACCAAACGGTCACACTGCAATGGCAGATCCATGAGTTTTTCCAGGAACATGTCAGTTACACGCTGTATGTCAAACCACCAGGTCAGCAACAGCTAACCATGCTGGGGGAATTCGACTCACGCACCCAACAATCGCGTTTCCAGTATCAGTTCACCGACGCTGGCGAGTACATTTTCTCTGTTCAGGCCTGCGATAAGAAAACCAATGGGGCTATCTGTAGCATCCTGGAAAGTTCAGAACTGGTGGCAAACGCGGAGCCTCTGAGGCTCACATTGAGTGTGGAAAATGGCAATCTGCAATGGACAGACGTTGCACAGATCAGCCACTACTTGCTGGAAGTCGCTGACTGCACGCAAGGCTGCACCAATGGCGAGGTACTGAACTGGCAAAATATTCCTCTGTCAGGCGCACAGACTCACTATGACGCAAGCAAGATGACCGGGCTGAGCGCATACAGGGTTAAAGCATGTTTTAGCGATACCATTTGTAGTGGCTGGAGCAATCAAGTACTGCACGACCCGGATGCAAGACTCCTGACGGGCAAAATCGCAGAGCTCAATACCATCTCTTCCCTGGTTCGGATACGCATTAAAGGCGATACCTGTAAACGCACAGAAAACGGTCAGTTCTGGACACTGGACCTCCTGACACCGGCTGGGAGCGTGACGTACAACCTACTCAGAACCGCTCATCTCCAAGACCGCGCTTTGGTCTTCTCTCTGCCAACCTGCCAGGCAGATAGAGATCAGCCAATTATCGAGCTATATCAGGATTACTGATAGGCCGATGCAAAACGACCCATAGTTAAAAAACGGGCCCATCAAAAGGGCCCGTTTTTTTCAAGGCTAACCAGCCCTAGCTAGTTTGCCTGTAGTTGGGCAAGTTCCTCACGTGCACGGCGAGTGTCCTTGTGACAGCGGTTGATGTGGGCTTGTACTATATCTCGTTTACCTTCAAGGCCCGGAATATCAAGCCAGCTGGTAAAGGTACGTGTCACCAGCGCACTGTCTTGCTCTGAGCACCCGGTGATAAAATTGTAAGGAAACCACTGTAACTGATCATCCACAATACGCGCCTGAATGCGTGCTTTGTGTCGCTGTATATAGTCAGCAGCTACCGCTCTAAGTGCTGGCTGAAAGAGCGGAAACTGAAAGCGATAGTCAATCACAAAACTGCGCGTTTTATCACTGAGTAGAAAATCATAAAACAGAGTAACCTGATTTGCACCTGCCACATATCCGAGTGCATTAAGCAAGTCTTCCTGCACTGCCCGGGATTCAGTGTCAAACAACCTCAACAAGCCCCGGTACTCCTTATCTGTGCTGTTTGCAGCCACAACACGCAATACACTCACACGGTGCTTAAGTTCAGCAAGTGGTGTGCGCTGCATGTATTGCCGGGCAAAATGAATCGCTTCGGGCGATTTAAGATACACCCCATAGAGCAACAGCCAGTCACCCCCGCTGTCCTGCTCAAGTCGTGCCTGCCATGTGGTGTGCGAAGGCAAATGCTGCTGTAAAAAGTCCGTAAACTGCGACTGTAAACTGGCTGGGATCTGCGCCACAAAAGCATCACTGATTACCTCCAGCGCTTTGCTGGCCTCCAGGCTATCAGCAGGTTGTGTGCGCAGCAACTGAGTCAGCCCGTGGATGTACTGGACATAGCTCAGCAAGCCCGCTTTGGTCAACGCCTCGCGGTTATCCATATCCGCCAGCCGGTTGGCCATGGTGCGCTGAATCAGCGGGAACAGCGCATTACCAGACTGATCATGACTACGAAAATACCCAACGCCCGCAGGGTCAACCAGGATCGCCGCAGCCGGATTAATCCCCTTTAAAGACATAGATGGCTCAGACAGGACCAACTTGTGCTGCGAGACTTTATCGCCGTCCCAGCTGTGTACTTCGATTGGAATAGTCCAGTGTTTTCCCGCCTCTCCCTGAAAACTCCGCTGCGACAGGACTAACTGTTCCGCATGTTTATTGACGCTCAACAATGGGTAACCTGACTGAGTCAGATAGCTCTGAACAATCTCGTCTACGCGCAATGAATTAGGAAACAGACGCGTGAAATCTTCGGTTGTTGCATGCCCGCCCTGATACGTACGCACATACTTACGCATTGCCTGTTTCATTCGTGCCTCACCGGCATGATTTTGTACCATGTTCAGCAGCGCACGCCCCTTGGTATAATAAAGCGCGCCTGTTCCTTCGTTGTCAGCGCGGGTTTGTACCAGACGCTTCAGCGCCGGGGCACTTTGATTGTCATCACCAAACGCCCTGACCTGAGGCGTATACGTACAGGCTGAATTATCGGGGTAATGATGATTCACGACTTTGGCAGCAAAAAACTCACTGAACGACTCATTAAGCCAATAATCGTCGTACCACTGCATCGTCACAGTGTGACCGAACCAGGTATGGGCTACCTCATGGGCGATCAACTTGCGAAAGCGACATAAGTCTCCCTGGCTGGCATCCGGCGCAGGCAGCTGATTGCTATTCAGCGCGATCAGACTGACATTTTCCATCCCGGCCAGTGTGCCAATCGGCGCGATAAAGAAATCGAGCCTGTCATAGGGAAACGGAGAATCCAGATAGTCGGACAAATATCGAATGGTCTGATTGATCAGTGTGCCCAGCTCTGCCGGAACATGCTGGCGTTCACTTTGTGGCATATACACCGTCGTTTCAACCCCGGCATCGCGCAGGGGGATTGCCTCAAATACGCCGACCGCCAGGGCCAATACATCGGTATTTATTTTCGGCGTCGGTGCAAACCGGATCAGCTGCCTGTCGCCGTGGCGCTGTGTATTAACCGGGCGTGTATTGTGTAAGGCCTGCATATCGGCCGGGATATCTAAGCTCAGAGTGAACACGGTTTTGATACCCGGATCATCTACCCCCGGAAACACCCGACGTGCTTCCATCTCCTGAAACTGCGTAAACAAGATTGGTTGTCCATCATCGCCACCCACCTGATACAGTCCCTGCACACTATCTACACCGCCAACCAAACCGGAGAATCGTATCGTCAGCTCTGCGTTGCTTTCTAGCTTAAAAGGCAATGTATGACGCACGATATCAAAGCGATCCGGTGCCACCACAGGTAACGCAATCCGTTTGTCGCGATACCGCAGCTCAATCTGACTCAGTGTCAAGCCAAGAGAATGATAAGCAATATAATCAGTAGGTTGAGAGAAGTTATAAACAAGTGTGGTTTCACCGCTAAAGGTGCGTTCACCCGGCGAGATCGTCAGCTTGATGTGCTGCTGCCCAACCGATATCCCTTTTGCAATTCGGTAATCCGTTGCCAGCACTGGCTGTGAAAAAAAGGTCATTAGAAATAAAAGAGCGACCGCGCCTAATCTATAAGTCATTGTTATTATTACTTCCTGTAGATCCGATCCCTTCATACTACGCCAAACCAGGTGCCCAGAAAAGCACCACAGCATGAGTGAGTTTTCGAATTATTCATCATTTTTACGTATTTGTGTAATTTGCATTAACAATGGGTTGCAAATTGAAACATCAAGGGGTAGTTTGATCCTCAATGAGGTACAAAATAGACAATAATCCAGACCTCATTGCATTAGATGCAGCAAACATAACAAGCAACAACAACAAAAATCAGTAGGAAGCAACATGAACAAGACATTTAGACTTACCTCGTTAGCCATTGCCTTATCTGCACTATCATCAACCGCCGTCAACGCACAGGAAACCAAGCAATATATTCTTAAGCAAAGTGACTTAGCGATTTTTGCACCGCAAACCAGTCGCTTTGCCCGTGCCGCCATTGCCCACGACTTCGCAGCTGAGCCAGCTGCAGAAGTACTGTCAGATGATGAGCAAGGCACAGTCGTTACCATGGAGCTGACTGCAGAGCAGGTCGCACAACTTAAAGCGTCTGGCCAGTACGCCTATATTGAAGAAGATTATGAATATGTGCCTTTCTCATCGACCACCAGCGCAGAAGTCTCACCGTATGGCCTGGCCGAAGTACAGGCACCTTTGTTACAAGACACCAACGCCGACTTGTTTAAAGTCTGTGTGATTGACTCTGGTTACGATCTGGGCCACCCGGATCTGCCCCAAAACGCCACAGGTTTTACCGACTTGCCTGGCGGCCTGACCTGGGATCAGGATGGCTCAGGTCACGGTACACACGTTGCCGGTACCATAGTCGCACTGAAAAATGGTCAGGGCGTCGTCGGCGTGCTACCGAATGATAAAATTGGCGTACACAACGTGCGCGTTTTCGATAACGATGGTAAGCAAGGTTTAACCTCTCGGATTGCCCGAGCAGTTGATAACTGTGTCGAAAATGGCGCAAAAGTCATCAATATGAGTTTAGGTGGTGGCAGCCCCAGCCAGTACTTCCAGGACCGTTTGCAAGCTGCGTATGACAAAGGCGTGCTTATCATTGCCGCAGCCGGTAACAAGGGGGACAGCACAGTCAGTTACCCTGCCAGTTACGAAACCGTGATGTCAGTGGCGAATATTGACGAAAACCGCGTGAAAAACGCTACATCACAGTATAACGCTTATGTAGAAATTGCAGCGCCAGGTACCAACATCCTGTCAACGGTGCCACGTGGTACCGGTGTGGCGGCTGGTGTAACAGCCAACGGAGTATTTGTTAAAGCCGGCGGCATGACCAACTCTGCA
The DNA here is from genome assembly GCF_022347845.1 of Pseudoalteromonas sp. McH1-42. Lineage (NCBI taxonomy): Bacteria > Pseudomonadati > Pseudomonadota > Gammaproteobacteria > Alteromonadales > Pseudoalteromonadaceae > Pseudoalteromonas > Pseudoalteromonas sp. McH1-42. The sequence continues at coordinate 29,600 of NZ_JAKRFU010000022.1, forward strand.
GAAGGTAACGTCAGTGCTGAACTCGTCGACTGTGGCCAGGGCCTGAATGCCTGTGCCGCGACGCGCAGCATCTGTTTAATTGAACGTGGCGGTGCCTCTTTCAAAGACAAAGCGGCCAACTGTGAAGCCGGCGGCGGTGTTGCAGCCATCATCTACAACAATGCAGCAGGCTCGTTCAGCGGAACATTGGGAGACGGCGTGCATGGGGTAACCATTCCGGTCATTTCTTTGTCTCAGGAAGACGGTACGGCACTGAAATCCTCTGTGGGTGCCACAGTGCAAGTTCAGCTCGAAGCCATTCTGGATTACGATGAAAAATCGGGTACCTCTATGGCAAGCCCACACGTGGCCGGTGTTGCTGCCCTGGTCTGGAGCCAGCACCCAAGCTGTACCAACGTAGATATCCGTAACGCCCTGAATGCCACGGCAATCGATTTAGGCTCGGTGGGTCGTGACAATGAATATGGTCACGGTTTAGTACAGGCCAAAGCCGCGTCTGACTATATTGCTACTAACGGTTGTAGCGGCACACAAGAAAACCAACTGCCAGTTGCCAGCTTCACAGCAAGCTGTACCGACCTGGGTTGTAGCTTTGATGCCAGCGCCAGCCGCGACCCGGATGGTCAAGTCCTGGCCTATGACTGGAATATCGACGGATTTGCTACAAGTGGTGTCAACGTCACGTACGCATTTGCCAATGCCGGCAGCTATCAGGTATCACTGACAGTGACAGATGATGCGGGTGCTACGCACACTGTCTCTCAGTCAGTCGCAGTCACTGATGGCAACAACAATACTGGCTGTAGCGGCCTGGAAACCTGGTCTGCCAGCAAGATTTACCGTTCAGGTAATGAAGTTGCCTACAACGGTCGCAAATACCACAGCAACTGGTGGCACCGTGGCAAAAACCCAGCGCAAAACTCTAACGTGGGTAATGCCTGGAAAGTCTGGACTGATTTAGGCGTCTGTAACTAAGCGCCCACGATTTATTTTTGAGAGCTAGCAGTCAGGCGACACTTAGGTGTCGCCTTTTTTATGGACCACATGCTGTTGTCGCTGACCCCATTCACACAGCATATCCAGGATCGGTCTGAGCTCATCCGACAATCCGGTACTGGTGTATTCCACCCTGGGCGGCACTTCTGCATACACCTCGCGAGAGACCAGCCCGTCGGCTTCAAGCTCCCGTAATTGCTGAGTCAGCATCTTTTGCGTGATTTTAGGAATGCGCTTTTTCAGCTCACCAAAACGCAGCGTGTTGTCACGCAGGTGAAACAGAATGATCACCTTCCACTTATCCGATCACAAACACCAATTTACTGATGCAAAATAAACTGATGCGCACACAGAAATAGTACATTGAGTAAAAAAAGACTCACACAAAGCTATTCAAAACACTCGATGAATGTTTAAATTAAACAAGCAGTTAACATTTTTATTGGATTTAAAGGAACTATCATGAAGAACTATCTTAGCCGTACGCTATCACTTTGCCTGCTCTGTACCACCTCACTGTCCCTCGCACAAACTCAGTCTATCGAATACTACATGGCTGGCCTACATAACCAGCAGAATACACACAACAACGACCCGCTCGCCAGCACAACTGTCCCAGACTTTGGCATTCAGGCCATTGGCCCGGAGCTGGATGAGACAGATGTCAGGTATGGTTATGCAGTAGGGTTAACGTTTAAGGTGGGAACGCGTTTTTTGAGCCGCTGCTCTGGTACTTTACTCACTCAGGACTGGGTATTAACAGCCGGGCACTGCGTGGATCAGCACACGCTGCATACTCTTTTTAAGCTGAAAGACGACGACGTGCTAACACACAAAATTATGTTGATCGGGAATACAGATATCCGCGATGATGAAGGTAATCAGACGCATTTTATTGATATTAAAGGTCAGGCCGATGCGCAGCCACAGCTGCATGTTCACGCCGAATATGCTTTTCCGTCGTTACAAAATGCCGAAAAGCGCATCGCTTTTGCCCAGGATGATTTTGCCGTGTTCCAGCTCAACTCGGCGGCGCCTGCGGATTATGTCCCTGCGTTCCTGCCATCCAGATATAGCTTTACCAGACATCAGGTAGAGGGCAAAAAACTCACCGTGGTAGGTGCCAGCCCTGTGTATGGCGATTCCGATCAGACAGATGGTACGCTGGACATCACCTTCAGAAAAGCACGTCCAACCGTTGGCGCGGGTGATGGTGCTGAACGCGATGCGTTTCGCGAAGACGAATACAGACACAATATCCTCTATACAAATCGCCTGTTATGCGGCGGAGATAGCGGCTCCTCAATCACCACTCGGCAGCGTCCAGCCACTGTGTTAGGCGTCACCTCGCAGGGCAGCAATGCGCAAAAAGGGCAATGTGGTGGCGGTGATAACTCGCAAGAAAACTTTAATCTGTTTGGCGCAGTTAACCTGGAGAACAACCCGGCCCTGGTCGATATTCTGGCCCACGCCGGCATCGATTATTTACAAAACACCGTGTATATCTCGGACACACATTATACCGGTGTATTTATTGATAACCCGATTGAGGCCCAGGGCAGAGACGCTCGGGCGGTGATTGACCTGAAAGCCATCAGCGCCCTGTCACGCTCAGTGAAAGCAACCGTGATTGGGATCAGAGCTGACGGCTCCTTTACCAAGCTAGGCAATCGACGTTTAAAGTCCCACCGCTATCAGGGTACTGCTGAGCTCAGACTCAACCAGTTAGATCAGTTTGCAAGCTTGCTTGTCGCCTTTAAACCGTCCAGAGTCGATCACGGTGCTGAAGTGTCCGTCAATGTGATCCGACAGCCATAAGTCAGTCTTTAAACACCCACGTAGCAGCCGGGGCAGATAAACCTGAACCGGCTTCTGCCGATCACACAGTGAAGTGCGGTTAAAGGCCATTGAGGATGTGAAGCCCACTTTTTGCACCTCATCAGGGTCATTTTACCTATGCAGGGCCTTAATCCAGATTTAAAAAAGGTCTGGGTTGCCAGCCTAACTCGCGCATAGCCTTATCACTTGAGAACACCTGTTGCAGTGCATAGCCTTCTGTCCAGCTACCATACTGCTTTGCCCACTGCGCCGCCTGCCCACATTCAATCGGTTGCTCAGACAGTTGCCGTAATAAACGCGCCAGCGGGGCACGATGTTCCGCAGAGCCAATGTATTCTTCTCCCGATCTTCCTCGTTCGAGTACCAGCCGATATAACTCTGCCAAATTCTGACGCTCAACCAGCGACCAGGTTTGTGCTTCGTCCACCGGTAACACAGGGTGGCCACAGCGCTCTATTTCCCAGCTCAGGATGGGCGGTAAATAGTGCTCTTCCTCGCACACCACATTGACCGGGCTGACAACGCGTAAGTCGATGTTTTCTTTGTCCGATAACCAGGCGATGTTATCCAGCATCCACTGAAAATCGGCCACTGAGTGCTTTGGCGTGGTTTCGGTGATCACCGTATCATGGCTACCATAGGCCCAACACCCCGCGGTATAGACCAGTATGAGTGGCGTAGTGCGTGTTAAGGCATACTCAGCCACAGCCTGCATAAGCGTCGCATCGACCTCACCCATCTTGTCATCAAAGGTACAGGCGGTATGGATAAACGCATCACAGTTGGTAAGCTCACTGAGCCAGGGTTGCGGCCCAGTCAGTGACCCCGTCACTGCGATTGCCCCAAGTTGCTCGGCTTTATCGGCGCTTGTTGCATTTCTGCATAACACCTTGACCTGATAACCGTGCGCTATCAACTCCTGCACTATGGCACTGCCGATATTACCTGTTCCGCCAGTCACAAATACCGATTTGTGTATGCTCATCTGTTTCTCCTTTCAGATTTAAAAACATACAACCACAGTAGCGCAATATGTACCCAAATATCTACACTGTCGTATTGGTTAAAGCACCCGCGGCGTCTATTCACGCCACCTGAGATCCGGCCACCGTATCAGAGCGGATCACCCGGCTGGCCCACACAAACGCCAGCGCAAGTAACCCATTGGTGTAAAAGTCCAGCGCTAACCCCACTTCAGCCCCATACAACATGCCCACCAGTAACATCAGGCTCCAGCATACAACGGGGACTGACAAAGCCATGCCCAGCGTGCGCGATGCAGGGTCCCGCAGGCAGACAAGCGCATTGCAAATAAAGGCACCCACCATCGCAACCATAAACAAACCTATCAGCGCCTGCATGCCAACACCTCTGGTGGCATCGCCCAGCACTGCACTGGCAATGACCCAGCAGGCCCCAATACTCAGTGCCAGCAAAGCCGCCAGTGCAAACCCCGCACCCCACTTTGTCAGTTTCGGCGCTCGCGACACAATTCGAGGGTGCAGTTTATACAACCCCAGGACACTGGATGCGAGCCCGATAATCGCCGGGATCGCGGGCCACAAAATGGACAGCTGATATCCGGAAAAATGACGCGCCCATAAACACAGGGTGTTGATTAACATGAAACCACCGGCAATCAGAAAAAATCGGGCATCCCAGGATGTAGGTGTGTGCTGAACGTTTTGCATTGTCTTCCTCGCATTGAATGTTGTTAACCGTGAACAGGTGAGGTCATACAATGCAAAGAAACGGTCGGAAAGTCGTTTGAATGGGCCCGTTCGAACTTTTTCTTTCAAATAATTTCAGTAAGTTAGAAAACAGTCTTGGCGACATAAGCGCTTAAAACCTGGATACCCCTACTACTTTTTCAGTTTATCGAGGGGCTATCCTCCCCCAAATAATTCACGCGCAATCCGAACAAACACGCAAAACATCAGTAACGTGGCTCTCTGTTGCTATGTCTGTGAAGGTGCCGGCACCTAAATTGTGAGGGTGCAGTGTCTAAACATACGAACCTGATATCCGTAACAAGCAAAGCTTTACCAGAAAAGAGCGAATATCATTGGCCCACACTTTAAGCAAAATCACTAAACACTCACACAAGCAGCCCAACTGTGACACCCCGTATGACGATGCCATCTAATGAACACGTTGTGCGCTAGCCCAAAGCCACTCCGCCCGCCAAGTTTCAGGACACGGGTTACCAAAAAGTGCCCTGGTAAGCAATTTGTGCCTTCTTGCAAAGGCGGTTACTATTAATTACCATAGTTACCAGATGAGACTTAAACCCTGAATTACAACTGAGGAGCACCCCATGTTGAAAACCCTGAGCGCAGCATTACTTTTACTGGTCAGCACCGTCACTTTGGCCGCTGGCAAAGACGCCCCTACAATCCAGTTTGATCAGTTAAAAAAACCAAACTGGAGCGAGCAGGAATTAAGCAATGCCCGCCTGGTCGCCGACTTTGTACAAAACCTGATGAACGACCACAATTTTGACTATGTACTGGCACACTACAACGACAGTGCCTACGTGCAACACAACCGCAACTTGCCGGATAAAATCCCCGGTCTGGTCGGCTTCTTACAGGAGTTTGTTGAGAGCTACCCGGATTACAGCTACGACGTAAAACACATCTACACAGACGGCGACTTCGTAATTTTTCACTCTCACGCCACACTGGATAAAGATCACCGTGGCAATGACCAGAAAGGCATGAACATCATCGACACCTGGCGCATCGAAGACGGCCGCATTGTGGAACACTGGGACTCAATCCAGGCCCTGGATCTGTCAATGCGTATATACTCACTTTTCAGCGGTGGCGACATTCAAAATGACAATGGCGTGTTTTGATAGAGAGTGTTGATGGGGTGAGTGTGGAAAACACCTGCATTGGCTGAAACGACGTGACGAGCTTTGATTGCAAACAAACCTAGGCAGCTAAAACTAAAAAACCGCTCTAGTGGCTACAACAGTCCGAGCGGTTTTTTGCTATTTAATTATACACAAAACAACGACTAAAATTAATTACTGTCGCTGACCGTCTTCCACCTTGTCTTTAGAATAAAACCCACGCACCGTATCTATCGTCAAAGACATAATAGCCAGAACTGACAATAGCGTAAGTACCAGCTTGATGGGTTCGTAAGCATTATAGATAAACATGGGGTTAAACTCGGTGAATTGTCTGATTTCCCGCTCGATCAATGCCGCAATATTAACCACAACAGATGCAGATAAAACCAGCACGTACATCAGCTCGTTCGACGTCATCTTAAAGTTAGACAGGCAATCTTTGGCAAACTGGCTCAGCGTGCCCAGCCTGAGCCCAGCCACAACCGAAGCCACAGCGTGACGTTTTACAATTAACAGGATTAGCGCCGCATCCTGCACACTCATAATCAGGTAGAACCAACCCTCAGTTGTCAGTGCCCAACCATACAGCAGTATGTCTGCCGTTCTGGCAATGAGTATACTGCACGCCACCCATCTGACATTAGGGCTGTTGCGGCTGGCAAACACGGCTAAGACAAGTGCAAACCATATGAAAATATTCATCAAATGGTTATGATCTACTGATAATTGAGATAAAACGTCCATATAAATCCAGGAAATTAGTTAGACTTTTTGTACCCTTTCAGAAAAGCAGGGTCAATAGGTGCAGCTTTCGGGTCTACCTGACCGCCTCCACCAGAAACACCACTAGCCCCAGCCACGGCAGTTAAACTATGCGCATTCAATGTTTTTAAGTGCTTTTTTTTAATCGTACTTTTCATATTAATCCCTAATTGTTGAGTTACATAACGTTTTGAGTGTAACAAGTGAACTGCTTCGAAAGAAGTGCCTCATTCAGAAATTCTCGGGTCTTCTTTAATCTCCCCTTGCTGTTTCTTCTGAGGTAAAAGCGACCTAGGATTTAGCCCACAAACTACGTACATCCTGATAAGCTGTGGTAAATCTGGTGCTGTTTTTCCACTCTCCCAGTTATACACCGTTTGTTTTGACACACCCAATTTCTTTGCAAACTGTATCACACTGTAAGGCCCAGAAAGCCTTAGCTGCTGAACCAGATGTTTTGAATCGAGAGTCAATTTTCTATCCTTGGTTTTCTACCTCACGTACGCGCAGCACAAAGGTGCCCAATCTAAACAACCACAAATGTTAATGATAAGAAAAATAAAAGTATATTGTCAAACCTATTGGACTCACATTCCGGTAGCATAACCTTGAATCATAAATAACCAGCTACGTTTATTAAACCGGTTGATCTAAAAGGGAAAGGAATGAAAAACAACGCACACATCAGGAATCAAAAGGTCAACCGCATGCTACGAGCGTTACAGGCAAACCTACGCAACCTCAGACGAGATCATAAACTCTCACAAGCCCAGCTGGCCGCCAAGCTCAATGTGGACCAATCCACCATCAGCAACTTCGAGTCCGGCAGAACCGTGATGACCATAGAACAGATTTATCATCTTCACCTCATGTTCGGCGACGACTTTACCTGCCCAGGCATTGATTTTATTTTGGGGCGGGAGGAGTGAAAAATTGAAATGTCAATCACTTAAAAGCACTTCTGTCACCAATGCAATTTCTATAGGTTGATAGTTCTACTCATTGCGTCTAGCACAAATCAGCATAGGTGATAGATCATTCATAAATATTATTACATAAATGTGTGACGAAGTTTTTCACGTATAACTTACTATCAAAAAAGGCTGCCACACTGCACACCCTTTATCTGGTTTGAATGCTAGATGTAGCTAATGACGCTAATTTGGAATATTGCCGACAAGAGACTCAGTGTATAGTATATGTTCAGCATAGTGCCAATGTAAGGATAAAGATTTTGCCGATGCGATTATATAATGTGGTACTTTCTTGCTTTCTCTGCATGTCATTCCTTGGTAATGCTTGCGATTTAGTTACTGAAAGTGAAATGCAGAGTCAACCCTGTAGCAGTCCAACTAGTGTTGAAATTTCGCACTTAAGCAGCCAAGTTAGCGTGATGAATGAAACCATCAAAGCACTACAATCAGAAAATGCTGAGTTGCATGCCAAGTTGCTCAAAATAGATGCGAAAAACTCAACTTATGCAGCTGATATATCAAGACTAAATGGCCATCCTCAAAATGCTTGGTACAGTGTATTACTAACTGCTGTGGCGGTGATTGTTACTGTATTAGGTGCGATAATTGCTGTTGTTGCTGTATTTGGTGCCAGAGAAGTCAAAAAAGCTGCAATGAACGCAGCTATAAGTTCCGCGAAAGAAGTTGCGGAAGACAGCTCTATTAAGCACACCAAGCAGGAACTACCAACAATAGCTAAAGATTATTTCAATGGTTCAGAGTTTTATAGCCTAGTTAAGCACACAGTAGAAGTCGTGGCTTATAGAGGTATTTCTGACAATTTTCAGGAAGATGATGAACAAAGAAGAAATGAAGGCAACACAGGTGGTGAGAATGTATAGCAACGAATGGTCACGACTAACACCAGACCAAGTAAGTATTATTTTAAATAACCATAACGAGCTCCCAATTAAAATCGGAAAAATTGCTAAGGAGTTAGGGATAACAGTCAAAAGAGCTACCCTCCAGGCTGGTATCTCAGGGGAAATAAAAGAACTCGATGGGCAAGTAACAACAAGAATTAATAGGCATGATGTTAAAGAGCGACAACGGTTTACACTTGCACATGAGATAGCCCACTTTTTGATTCATCGCGATCTTATCGGTGATGGTATTGTAGATGACATTTTATATCGTTCTGTTTTGTCTGATGAGTTGGAGCAACAAGCAAACAGACTAGGGGCTGATATTTTAATGCCTTGGAATCTGGTTAAAGAGAGACTAAAACTTCTAGAAGGGAAACGAATAGAAACTAAGATCGAAACTTTAGCTAAAGAATTTGAAGTTTCGATAACTGCAATGCAAATCAGATTGGGGAAGGCGTAAAATGTCTAGAAATAACCTTTCTGAAATCCAATACCTTCCTATTTTATATATAAGTCCTTCGGAGATGAATGCACTTCAAGAGCTTCCAGAAAAAGATAAAGACCTGATGCTGCCTCTTTTTCAATTGAGAGGTTGGGTAGGCTCACATAAACTCGAAAAGACGATTGAGAGAATAGAGAAGTCGATCGGTGACCGATACTGGATTGCTGATATAGACAAAGACTTTCTTAATCATCCAGAATTCCTAAGGACTGGTGAATTCCCCCGAGAGGTATTCAGGGAAATACAAACTCTTTTGAACGAGGAAAACGGTTACGATAATTGGTACAAGTATTTAATAAACAAAAAGAATGCCATACCAACTTTACAATTACACTCACCAGAACACTTAGACAGTCAACTCACTAAACTAGCATCTTTAGAGAGAGGTATAGTCGCCAAATTTAGTCAACCTGAGATAGAGTCATATAGATGCTACGAAGTGATCGAAATTTTAAAACAAAGAGATATACATGAGCTGACAATAATCTTTGATTACGGGCAAATTCAGCATGGAATAATGAAGTTTATTGATAAAATAAGGGCTCTAGTCAAGTACACTTCCGAACAATTACCAACAGCTAAAATAGCTATTAGTGGATCTTCTTTTCCGTTCGAGTTCGCAGGTTTCGAAGATGGGGAAAAACCAATATATGAACGCTTGCTGTTCAACAAAATTAAAGATTCACTTGATAGAGTGTCTCTTATCTACTCAGACCGAGGTAGTGCTAGAGCGGAAAAAATTACAGGTGGCGGCGGCTTACCAGCTCCAAGGATAGACTATCCTCTAGAACATGATTGGAGATTCGTCAGACAAAATTACTTAGATCCTTCCAACGTACAAGAGGGTGAGAAAAACGAAATTTATAGAACGATAGCTAAACGTATCAAAAACTCAAATTATTGGGAGCCAAATCTACTCTTGTGGGGTACACAGCTGATATCAAGAACTGAAAAAGGCGAACGCTATGGTATTGATAGTCCAGCGAAAGCTACCGCTGTGAGGATTAATATCCATTTACATAGGCAGCTACACTACGGGGAAAACCTTGAGATAGTTGATACAGATGACGATTGGGAAGACTAAGCCTCAAGGAGTGCTAAGATTTCTTCCGGAACCTGACCAAAGTTACTAGGTACTTGATATGTCCTAGATTGATACATTTGTAAATCATCTTCAAAGGTAGATTTGGACCACTTTTCCCAAAATAATTCCCTACTTTGGCGATTAGACTTCAATATGCCTCTTTCAATTAGAAAGCGGCTCAATAAAGGTAAGTCCTCTGGGTTAATGATTCTCCGGTTAGTAACTTCCCAAAAATGAGAGGAGCTATTAGAGAAGCGAGACCGTATGGAGTTCCTTACCATTACTCTGAGCTCCTTGATTGATAAAGAGTCAGGAAGTAATACTTCCCCTTCTGCACGTTGATTCATTGCTCTGGCGAGCTTGTCCCAATCATTTTTAAGAAGTAACTTGGAAAGACTTTCCTTATTTGTTACAAATGAAATTTTGCCTCTACGCTTTATTGTTATTTTTGAAGCGCTAACTTCCCACACAGCAATCCTAGTAGGGAGCGTCTCCAATATCGTTTGTGTATGCTTCGGAGCCGATACAACAATCACTTTGTCAAATAGCTCATCATACCTATCAATTTGACCCTTTAAACGAGACAAAGAGTCTGCTTCACTTTTAATCTCGATAGCAAAGAACCGGTCTTTCTCGTACACAGCAAGATCTACCCTTCTGTCATCATTGTGAAGAGTAAACTCATTTATAATTGTGGAGTTAGCACTAATAACACCTTTGTTTCTCAGGTGATTTAATACAATAGCTTTAATATCTGGCTCGAGCAGCATACGCGTAAAGTGACCTAGTTACACTGTACTAATAAACAGTATAGCTAATAAATTTATCTTTCAACAAGGGCGAGGGATTATACCGTAAACGTAACAAAAGGAAGTACTAAATGTGACGCTATTAATCCGAACTTTTTGCTTATTCAACACAAAAAAGGCGCTTTCGCGCCTTTTCTAGTATGGATCAATCTTTATTGTTCAATCAACCCAACTTACTCTACCGTCACTGACTTGGCCAGGTTGCGTGGCTGGTCGACGTCGGTGCCTTTGATCACGGCAACGTAGTACGACAGCAGCTGTAGCGGGATTGTATAGACAACGGGTGCGATGATGTCTTCTACGTGATTCACGTTCATTACGCGCATAGTGTCGTCTGATGCGAACTTCGAGTCTTTGTCGGCGAAGACATAGATGATGCCGCCGCGGGCGCGGACTTCTTCAACGTTCGACTTCAGCTTTTCAAGCAGCTCGTTGTTCGGCGCGACGACGATGATTGGCATGTCGGCGTCGATCAGGGCCAGTGGGCCGTGCTTCAGCTCGCCTGCGGCGTAGGCTTCGGCGTGAATGTACGAGATTTCTTTAAGCTTAAGTGCGCCTTCCATTGCAATTGGGTACTGTGAACCACGACCCAGGAACAGTGAATGGTGCTTGTCGGCGAATTCTTCTGCCAGCGCTTCGATGCCTTCGGCCATGTTCAGTGACTCTTCCAGCTTGTTTGGCAGGGTCTTGATGGCGTTCACGATCACGCTCTGGTCGCGGCCTTTTTCCTGTGCAATTGACGCAGTTAGCATCAATAAGCCCACTAATTGCGTGGTGAAAGCTTTAGTTGACGCAACCCCAATCTCGGCACCGGCTTTGGTCATAAAGGCCAGATCAGATTCGCGTACCAGTGATGAGCCCGGCACGTTACAGATGGTCATAGAGGCCATGTAACCCTGCTCTTTCGCCAGGCGCAGTGCCGCCAGTGTATCGGCAGTTTCACCAGACTGAGAAATGGTCACAAGTAGGCTGTTTTCGTGTACGAACGACTCACGATAGCGGAATTCAGAGGCGATCTCGACATTACAGCTTACGCCTGCGTATTGCTCAAGCCAGTAACGCGCCACCATGCCTGAGTGGTAAGAGGTACCACAGGCAATGATCTGAACGTGCTTAACGTCTTTGAAGATCTGATTAGCCTGATCGCCAAATGCATCTACTGAGACTTTGTCGCCGTCTAAACGCCCTTCCAGCGTATTGCGTACGGCCATTGGCTGCTCGTAGATTTCTTTGAGCATGTAGTGGCGGTATTCGCCTTTGCCCGACACGTCCTGAGAAATGTTGGATTCAACCACTTCACGCTCAACCGGCTCGCCGTTGATGTCGTAAATTTCCACTGTTTCGCGGGTGATGCGCGCCACATCGCCTTCTTCTAAGAAGATAAAGTTACGTGTCACAGCAAGCAGGGCCAGCTGATCAGACGCGATGAAGTTTTCACCCAGACCCAGGCCGATCACCAGTGGGCTGCCAGAACGGGCAACGATGATTTCGTCGTCGTTGGCTTTGTCGAATACCACAGTACCGTAGGCACCTTCCAGCTGCTTCACTGCCGCTTTGACTGAGTCCAATAAAGTGGTGTGCTGCTGACGCAGTTGGTGGATCAGGTGGACCATGACTTCGGTATCTGTGTCAGACACGAACGTATAGCCGTCGTCTTTTAATACTGAGCGCAGTGACTCGTGGTTTTCGATGATGCCGTTGTGGACCAGCGCGATCTCTTCATTAGAGATATGTGGGTGAGCGTTTACTTTTGTTACACCACCATGTGTTGCCCAGCGTGTATGCGCAATACCCGTATGACCGCTAACGCCTGCCTCGGCCACAGCCGCTTCCAGGTTCGCCACTTTACCGACTGCCTTAACCGTATTCAGGGTGCCTGCATTGCTTAATGCCACACCCGCTGAATCGTACCCACGGTATTCAAGACGCTTTAAACCTTCGATCAAAATACGGTTAACAGGACGTTCTGCTACCGCACCAACTATTCCACACATAAATTCTCCATTATTTGCACTTTGTGTGTTGTCACTCTACCTCTGCACAGATCAGCTGCACGCCACGGGCCTCGATCGCCTGGCGCAAGTCAGCAGCCAGGTTGTTGTCGGTGATCAAGGTCGTGACCTGATCCCAGGGCAATTCTAAATTCGGAATTCTGCGGCCGATCTTTTCAGATTCGACCAGTACAACCACGTCACGGGCTGCTTCGGCCATGACCTGGCTGAGTCCCACCAGCTCGTTGAACGTGGTGGTGCCCCTTGCCACATCAATGCCATCGGCACCGATGAACAAGGTATCAAAATCATAGGAGCGCAAAACTTGCTCGGCAACCTGCCCCTGAAAAGACTCCGAATGCGGGTCCCAGGTGCCACCGGTCATCAATAAGGTTGGCTCGTTTTCCAGTGCCAACAAGCGGTTGGCAATATTAATGGCATTGGTCATCACCACCAGCCCGCGCTTTTGCGCCAGCTCCGGGATCATCGCCGCCGTTGTGCGGCCGCTATCGATGATGATGCGGTGATGGTCTTTAATCAATGTAGCTGCCGCTCTGGCGATTGCCACTTTACGTAGCGTATCGCGCTCATCATCGCCTTTGGCGACTATCTCTTGTGGCAGCGCCACCGCACCACCGTAGCGACGCAGTAACAGGCCGCTTTTTTCCAATGCGGTTAAATCCTTTCGAATCGTAACTTCTGATGTGGCAAATTCACTGGCTAATGCCTCTACACTGACTTCGCCCTGAGAATTCACCATGGCAAGAATTGTATGTCTGCGTTGTTGTGTATTGCGTTTGGTCATCGTGGTTTTATATTAGTTATAAGTTTCGTTTCGAACGTTGCGAAATTATAGTCGAAACTTACGATTCGAAACAAGTTAAATTTTAATCATGGTTTTTAGGTTTGGGATTGAGTATGAATTGGGCATAAAAAACCGACCTGCTGTGCAGGCTGTGAGGGGTTCCCGGCTCTTTGGCCGGGATAACGTTAGAGGCTCGCAGGCCGCAATGACTGCTGCTGTGGTCAATAAAGCGCTCTGTGACTTTATTAAGCTTGAATGATAGCCGGTTTGTTTAACTTCACATCCGTTAGCAGGATGCTAAAATACGCGGGTGTATCAAATATGGGAAAATGTGGTGTCGGCTCGGATCAGACAAGAATGGCTACTTTCGCTGTGCGGCTGGACGCTGGTGATTGGCTTTCTGACCTTTATAGACTTGCTACACGACTGGTCGGTCCCAGAAGACGAGCGCCTCAATAACCCGCTGTGGTGGGCTGTGCAGGAATGGGGGCTGTGGTATCTGTTGTCTCCGTTGGTTTTCCGCGCACTGGCGCAGCTTGAACCCGCTCCCCGGGTAAACACCCATTTATTTTTAAAAATCATGGCAGGCGCCTACCTCATAGCCATGCTGTTACAGGCCCTGTTTGATCTGGTGGCGCTGGACGACCCCATCGCCTATACCCTCTACTACTTTGCGCCGGCACATCTGCTGGTTCTGTTTGTCCTCACCATTTTATGGCACACCCAATTTCGCACCATTGCGGAGCAAAACCAGGCACATCCTGTGCTGTGGGCAGATCAGGGCAAAGACAAAGCGCCTGTCGCGTTTGATGACATTACCCATGTCACGGCGGCCAGTAACTATATGGAGATCCATACGCGCACACAGCAATACCTAAAACGTGGCACACTCAAAGAGCTGATGGCGCAGCTGCCGCCTCAGTTTATCCGCACCCACCGCTCTCATGTAGTCAACCTGTACGCCATAGACAGGATCCAGAACAAACCGTCTGGTAGTGCCATTATTCAGCTCAGCGGTGGTGCTCAGGTTGCGCTAAGTAAAGGCTATAAACAGGATGTAAAAGCACGGTTTGCACAAAAAGTCTGAAATGCACCCTGTCCATTCGTCCCACATCCGTCGGGATTAGCAAACGCCTCACATCCATTCATCCCTGCCAGCCACAACTGGCCCCTAAGCTTTTGTTTCTCTTGGTTTGAATCCCTTAAAATAGGACAAACTTTCAAGGAGCGTTATATGTATCCAATTAAATCAGCTCTGCTGCACTCGCTGCTGGTGTGCACCCTGTTTACACCGGTTTATGCTCAGCAGCAGGCCGACAAAGTGTTTGATCAGGCTGCGCTGGCCCAGTTTAATGCCCAGCATGCCCTGGATCTGCTCAACCAGCTACCCACTTTCGTGCTGAGCGAAGGCAACAATGAGCGTGGCCTCAGCGGTGCCAGCAGCAATGTGCTGATCGATGGCACCGTGCCCTTGTCCAAATCCGATTCCATTGAAACCCTGCTGCGTCAGCTGCCAATCAGTCAGATAGCCAGCCTGGCACTCTATACCGGCCAACATCCGTTCAGCCAGCTCAGTGAATACACTCAGGTGGTGAACATCACAACCAAAGCTCAGGGTGCCACCCTTGACTGGCGCGCCAAATTGCAGTCACAGCACAGCTACCATGAGCTGAGCGAAGCCATGCTGAGTATGCAAACCCGACTTGCTCAGTGGCAGCACACGATGAGCGTGAAATGGGTGAACAACCATGCCTATTCGTCTGGTGAACTGGCCCTGTTTTCTGATCCACAGCAGGCCCCTGAGGTGCAGCAGGAGCATTTTTCTGAACGGCAACAGGGGGCTCAGCTCGCTCTGATCAGTCGTAAACAGCTCAAACACGGCACATTGCAACTGAATGCTTCGGCACAACACATCGACTGGCTGACCCGCTATCGCTGGACACCCGCGCTGCCAGCCCCCATGAATGGCACAACCGACGACGAAGCGGAGAAGGAATACGAGCTGGGTTTTGACTGGCTAAGAGAGACAGCCTCAGAGTGGCAGCTTCAGCTCACAGGCCTTGCCAGACGTGAGCAATCGGACTTGTCTATACAGGAATGGCAACACCTGGAACCAGCATTAACCACCTTTGAGCAACGTGAGCGTGCGCGTGAACAGGTACTCAGACTGGCTTATGGCAACCCGACCCATGCGCTGCAACCCAGTATCGGTATCGAAGGCAGCTACAACTCAGTCACCGCCGACACACAGGACGATGGCGACGTGCTCAGCAGCAAGGTCACCGAAACCCGGTTTGAGCCGTTTCTGGCCGCCAGCTGGCAAATTGCACCGCAATGGCAAGTATCGGGCAAACTCGCGCTGGAGCAGGCAACCCTGAAATCCGGTATTCACGCTGAGCAGACGTTAAAACATCGCCTGTTAAAGCCTCAGCTTAAACTTGGCTACGACCTCAGTGAAGCCTCACAACTGACTTTCAGCGCCCAGCACCAGGTTGAGCAGCTGGACTTTGGACTGTTTCAGACTTCCCAGAGCAGTGGTTTTGTACGTACGCAAAATGGCAGCGAGCAGCTCAAACCCATGCAGTACACCGAGCTGATGCTCACCTGGCAATATGCCCGGGCCGATCTGTTTGAGTTTACGCTCAGCCCGCTTTATCAGTGGCAACAGGATATCCACGAATATCAGCTTCAAGCCAATGGCAATGGTGCCATCGCTAACGCCGGGCGCGCCCGCTACTTTGGTCTGGACAGCGAGTGGAGCTTTAATACCAGCCGCCTGCTCAGCGCCAGCCGCATTGAACTGAGCTACACCTGGCGCGATGCGCGTTATGAAGACCCATTGACAGGCACGCGACCCATTACAGATCTGACCCCGCACGAGTTGATCATTGGGTTCCGTCGCGATCAAACTCGGTTATCCTGGGGCGTTGAGGCCTTTTTGCCTACCCGTCTGCGAGAATACTTTCATGATGAAGTTTTTACAGAGCGCGCCAGTACTGAGCTCAGTGCATTTGTACAGACCCAGATTGGACAGGGGTTGTCACTCAGGGCCGAGATGAACACCTTGAATAAGGCAAAGTATCAATATGTCAGAGCACTTTACGCGCCGGACCGCAGCCAGCCACTGGCAAGTAAAGAAGTGCTGGATGAAAATATTCAACCGCAATTCAGCCTGACACTCAGTGGCCGCCTCTAGCCGGGGACGGCCACTGGCCGTTGCAGAAAAATTCAGCCATAATGAGTTTGATAAATATAGTTAAATACAAGGAAGAACACCTATATGACAAGACTCATCGGCTTTTTTCTCATCATTTTGGTATCGGCATGCACGCAGGCCAGTATCACCCCCTGGATCCCATTTGAGCTGGACAATGGCCACATAAAAGTCCCGGTGACGGTGGCTGGAAAACAGAGCATGGCTATCCTGGACACCGGTGCCCAGCTCAACGCCATCAACCAGAATTTTATCGACTTCCACCAACTGAACCTGGCGCACCATGGCCATGTCCAGATCCAGGGAGTGCATGATACTGAACGCAGAAAGCAATATGCCAATGTCGACGTGGAGATATTTGGGATCAAAACCAAACTGAGCCAGCTGGCAGGAATAAACATGGGCAATGCGCAGAATAGCCTGCTGATTGGCTCGGGGTTTTTCAGCCAGTTTGTGGTTCAGATTGACTACCCCAACAGCCGCATACGTATGGTGACCCGAGATGTGATAAACGTCGCCAAGCACGAAAACATCAAAACCCAGCCACACAAAGGCTCGGGTTTACCGATTGTTCAGGTTGAGATGGCTGGCAAAAAAGTCTGGCTGTTACTGGATACCGGCAGCAACAGCGGCGTGTTGATTAGTCGCCGCCTTGCCGAGGGGTTGGACTTGATCGGGCCGGAAGACCGCCAAATGGTGTCGCAGGGTGTCAATGCGCAAAGTGCGCTGCGAGCCACCCAACTGGAAGAACTCACATTCGGTCCATTTGTGTTGTCAAACGTACAACTTGCCTACCCGGAAAAAGGCCATAAACTCACTTCCCTTAAGCAATATGCACACACTTCAAGCATGATCAAAGGCAAAAGAGTCAAAGGCATACTTGGCTACGATGTGCTTAAGCATTTTCTGGTTACACTGGACTATGCACGTGGCAACATGCATTTGAGCGTACCAGAAAAGCTCTGAGCGGATATTTTCTGCTTAACCGGGCCTGCTCGTCTATACTTAATGACCACAGTAAGTAAACACGAGGAGGTCCCATGACTCATCGTATCAGTGCCTACTTAGACACACACCTCATCCCTTATCGCGTCATCGAACACGTCGAAAGTCAGTCGTCATTTGGTTCAGCTTATCTTAGCCAGATCCCCTTACCCCAACTGGCCAAAGCGGTGATGCTGGAAGACCACGAAAGTAAACGTCTGATGGCTGTGCTGCCAGCCAATTACAAAATCAGCCTGAGCAGCCTCAGTGACGCCCTGAAACGGCGCTTTCACCTGATGAAAGAACGCCAGGTATATCGGTTGTTTTCTGACTGCAGCCCAGGGGCAGTACCGCCCATTGCCGATGCGTATCACCTGGATACGGTCTACGACGACCTGCTGCTAAACCAGCCCCATGTATACATAGAATCAGGCGACCACCGTCACCTGTTAAAGCTCGCACAGGCCGATTTTCGCCAGTTGATGGAAAACGCCAAACATCTGCGATTCAGTCACGAAACGATGCATTGACGTACCCCTGCGCTTTGCAACGCAGGCGCACCGCTAAAGTGTTTCTTTGTTCAGGGGCATCACAAATCGGCAATGGCCGTCGCTGACATTGCCGATCATTTCATCGTAGGCCGTTTCCATATCAAACGTTGCCTGCGTAGCACCCAATTCAGCCAGCACCAGTTCGGCTTCGCGCAGGGAGTTGTAGGTCATGGTCTTGCCCTGACGATCAGTCAGTAAATGATAGTTGCCCAGCGCATCCAGTCCACCGGCAAGATAATGGTTAGAGTCGGCATAGCTGAGGATCACGGCATCCATATGGTTCTGATCAAGCTCGTTTTTTAGTTCGGAACGTAACATAAAAGCCCCCTGACGGTACGGAATTAAGATGCAGGGCTGAGCCCTGATCACAAAGGTAAGTTTAGCTCAATTTACGTACAGTTCTGGCAGAGCGATCAACCTGGCCCAACAAGAGTGGCAAAAATTCCCAACTTATATACAATCAAAACAAACAATAATAACGCCGAATAGCCGATGTCAGTCAGAATTTTTCTCCTGCTGTTAACCCTGATATTACTCAGCGGTTGTCAATCTACCCGCTCAGAGCATGCCCCGGAAGAACACCTGACCGGTCACACTACACCCGCGGCCCACATTGAACCTGACCGGCCTTTGCCTGCACTGCCAACGCCCCATACCAGTGATGACGTCTGGCAGCGTATTCGCATGCAACTCAGCTTTGCCAGCTCGACCCACCCCAGAGTGCTGAAGCGGGTTAACTGGTATCTGCAACACCCCAAGTATATGCATACCATCAGCGATCGCGCCCGGCCGTACTTGTATTATCTGGTGAATGAAGTTGAACGTCGCGGCCTGCCCATTGAACTGGCCCTGATGCCGCTGATAGAAAGCGACTTCAACGCCCAGGCCTACTCAGAAAAACATGCCTCCGGGCTATGGCAATTGACACCTTTGATTGCAAAACACTATGGCGTGACCATAAACCCCTGGTTTGACGGACGACAAGATCTGCTCCAGTCGACCCAGGCGGCGCTCGATTTTCTGGTGTACCTGCACAAACGCTTTGACGGAAACTGGTATCATGCCATTGCAGCCTACAATACCGGTGAAGGACGGGTCGCCACCGCCATCGCCCGCAACCGCAAGGCAGGTAAACCCACAGATTTTTTCTCGCTGAGCCTGCCAAAGCAAACCCGACATTATGTGCCTAAACTACTGGCCGCGGCCGCCTTGCTAAAACAACAGCGTATGCACTTTCCGGCCATCGACAATCAACCCGCCTTTACCCAACTGGCTCTGGAAAAAGCCGTGATCTTGCCCGACCAACATGACTGGGCAGAATTAGAAGTCCTCAACCCCGGTTTTCGACGCTTTCCGGTACTGCTTAACGGACCAGGTCATGTGCTGGTGCCCACGGCTCGGGCGCAAGAGTGGCAACTGGCCGCCACTGAGTTTCAGGCACTGCCAGATTCACGCTGGCGGCAAGTGGTGGTTCGCCGGGGCGACAGCCTGAGCCGGATTGCCGGGCAACATAATGTGTCAGTCAGTGAGCTGCGCCAGTTTAATCAGCTCGATAGCGATATGATCCGCATTGGTCAGACGTTACTGTTACCGTCACGCGAAGAAAAACTGGACTATGTAGTCAAACGCGGCGACAGTTTGTGGCGCATCGCAAAGCAGTTTGGCGTATCGGTCAAGGACCTGAAGCGCTGGAACCAGCGTGACAATAACCGCCTGCGGCTGGGAGAAACACTGGCCATTCATCTCTCAGCGCCCTAACCAACTGTGAAAAGGACACGCCGCATGACACAACAGGAAACCACATCAAGCACTCAGCATGACGACCAAAACGTGACGGTTTTACCAGATCCTGACCAGCCGGACGAGATTCATCACCCCAAATCCAAGCGGTTTTTTCAGGGTAAGCAACTGCGGCTGTCTCGCTCCAAAATGAATACGGTGCTGGCCTTGTGTGCCATGTTGATCTCAGCGGCCTCTTTTTACGCCACCTATATGCAGGCGAAAGCTGCACAGGAGCAGGTGGCCGCGGCAGAGCGGCAATTGGAAGCCGAAACCTGGCCCTGGCTGCAATTCAACTACAGCAACTTTGATCTCGAGTCAGAACGACCCAGGATCACCGTAGGCATCCTCAACTCGGGCACCGGCCCGGCCCTGATAAAGTGGGTGCAATACCATTACCGGGGCCAGACCTACGACTCCATCATCGCCCTGTTTGATGCCTGCTGTAATATCAGTGCGTATCGTGAAGCACTCGACAGCGCGCAGCAGGATGACAATGACATTAACATGCTGGCCAAATTTGGCTGGTACGTTACCAGTCGGGCCGAGCACTCGCTGCTTGCAGATGGCGCCTCTCTGCCTCTGTTCACCATGCAAAAAAGTAATTTTAACAACCACTTATGGGATAAAATCGACAGCATGTCTGAACAAGTCGAGGTCTATACCTGTTATTGCTCACTGCTTGAGCAGTGCTATATTTCTACAGTCGACTCGCATGTATCCCCGGTTTCCGATTGCACCGCGGGTAAGCTGACACTCGCGCAACGTGATAATTCATCCACAGTGGAGCATTAACGGGTTTGTTAAAACGTCTTTTATCTAAACATCGCACGTCATCACCTGCCGTGAGGCACATTTGCCACTTTGAAGGTGTGATCGACCACTTATATTTAGATACCCGGGGTAATCCCACCATAGGTGTAGGCTTTCATGTGACCTGCCAGGATGCCTTTACCCGGCTAAGCTTACGGGACAAACGCACCAACAAACCCGCCAGCCGAACGCAAAAACAGCAAGAATACAACACATTAAAACGCCTGCCCGCAGGGAAAACAGCCCGATGGTATGCGCAACACTGTACTTTGCACCTGCCACACAGTGAGAGTATGCGCCTGCTTGAGCAACAGATCGCTGCTTTTGAGCACGAACTGGCGCGCCTGATTAGTCCCAAAAATGGCTATATCCGTGCCTATCAGCAACTCCCGGACAGTGTTCAGCTTGCTTTACTGGACCTGGCATATAACCTGGGTACACCCAACCTCAGCAGCCGCTGGCCCAAACTCTTGGCTGCCTTGAAACGAGAAGACTGGCGACAGGCGGCGGATGAATGCGCACGTAAACACGTGAGTAAAGCACGTAATCAGGCCACCCGGCAGTTGTTTATACAAGCTGCCAGCAGCGATAACCTGATAGCCAGGCTGTTCCGCCGGTTGTGGAGCAAGCTGTGCCGCTCGTGACGCTGGCCGATCTGTTTTTCCGTTTTAATGCCATCGGATTGCTGCTTGCCCTGATGCTGTTTAACTGGCCAAGGTTGAACCAGGCTGAGCGCTGCCTCAGCACGGCACTGGCACTCTGCCTGAGCCTGTTTTTACTCCTCACTCAGCCACTGCCCGAATGGCGCTTTAATCCACTGCGTAACCTGTTTCTCGCGGGGACCGAACTATTGCCACTGATGCTCTGTGCATCGGCCTGGTACCTGATCAACCAACGCGTTCCATGTTGGCTGAACAAATCCTGGGGGCGCTGGTTGCTTGGCGGATCCCTGCTGGCCAGTAGCAGCGTCTTCCTGCTCTACGGCAGCGATACCCATTGGCATACGGTGATGCATTTGCTCAGTGCGCTGGCGATGTGTGCCACTTTGTATTATTGCCTGGCTAATTTTAATGATGATCTGGTCAATCACCGCCGTCACCTGAGGTTAATTTTAGCGACCTTTGCCCTGCTACACTGCTTGTTGCTGGTCGGGTTTGAGCTCAGCGCCAGCCTGATCCGGCGCGACCCGCTCTTCTTGCTGGCGAATGCTATCCTGGTGTTTTGTTTATTGCTGTTGGTGACCTGTCTGTCACGTCCGTCACGCACCTCTCGCCAGGTACATGCACAGGCTGACACCCAGCCAGTCCCGGTAAAATGGCAAAGTACCTATCAGGCGCTGAATACCTTGCTTGAACAGGGCATCTATCGTGAGCCAGAACTGACCATAGGGACCCTTGCCGAGCGCCTGGCGATCCCGCCTCACCAGTTGCGTGTGCTTATCAATCAACAGCTTGGCTTCAACAACTTCTCACAGTTTGTTAATCAGCATCGCCTGGCGTATGCCGCTAAACAACTGCGAGATGTGACACAGGCCCGCACAGCCATTCTGAGCATCGCCTACGAGGCTGGGTTCAATTCGATCGGCCCGTTTAATCGCGCTTTCAAGCAGTTTTATCAGCTCACCCCGGGGGAATACCGCAAGCAAGCCCTTAATCAGCCGCAGATAAGCGAAAAGACTCTATAGGCTGATAGAGCAGCCCCCGGGTATCACAACGATATGAATGATAAAGATGAAACTGCGTAACCGACAATATCAACGGGGTCATTGGCGCATGCACCACAGGCTCAGTTTTGTGACCGCGAAATAAGGTAATGTGCGGCGAGAAAGGCAAGCGATCGCGATGCAGCCCTAGCTCAGTACCTAAAGCCCGTAGCGGCTCAGCCAGCGCACGCAGCTGTGATGGCACCGGCTCGGGGCGTAAATAGAAAATCCCATTGCCCGACCAGTAGCCCGTATGGGCAAAGGTGAGCGTAAATTCAGGAACCTGCAATTGGCGGGCAAACGCCACCAACTCTGCGTCGTGCTGCGCCTCAACCTGGCCTAAGAAAGCCAAGGTCAGGTGCCAGTTTTCCTGCTTAGTTGGGGCTTTGCTGGCACTCACTTGTGTCCGCAGCCAGGCAGCAATCTGCGCCTGACCGGGCTCATCTACTTCAATGCCAAAAAACAGGCGTTTTGTCATACGTTACTCCCGGTTGTTAACCTGAGTATCGCTCAATACCGGTTTTTTCCCAACCTCATGCGTCCATCGGACAGTTACTGTGCGCGGGCATAGCGTCGCTCAATAAACAGGCCAAGCAGGCCGGCAACGAACAACACCATGCCGATAAACTGCATCCAGGCATTGCCTGCACGCGGCACACTGCGCTCTTGATCTGCCTTTAGTTCAAAGTAGCGGCGTCCATTTTCTACCGGTTGTACAAAGGCACTGCCGCGATACTCAAAACTGAAAAACAATTCTGGTGCCTGACGTTTTTGGTACATTAACCGCATTGCGTCAAAGTCTTCCCGACTTGCTATTTCAGTTTCACTGACATAGCGCGACCAGCGGGTATAAAGATCCAGCGGCTCTCCCTCGCGCAGTTCACCATGAGAAAAGTACTCGTACTGATGCTCCGGCAGAAAAATAGTCCGATAGCCACTGTAAAACAGCGCACAGCCCAGTGAAATACACACCAGTGCCGTTATCAGCCAACTGCGTCTGCGCGCCAGCCGGTGCTTATCCAGATTCTGATACCAGGCCTCAATATCCGGGATCTGCGTGAGATTCTGTCTGTCTCCTTGCTCAGTTAGCCCTGCCATAAAGCTGTCCAGATCCAGTTGAAGTGCTGCCAGCAGTTTTCTGAACACGTCATTAGACGGTATGGAGTGGTCGTTCTCCAGTTTCGATAAATAACTCTGCTCGACCGCCATTTGCGTTGCCAGTTGTGGCTGACTCAATGCTTGCTGTTGTCTTAATTGTTTGATGTATTGTCCGAGTGTCATGACCAGGTCCTTATGTTGTTAGAATTATGGCCAGTCTTGGTAAGTCATGGATTAATGACAAGATGAATATCCAAGCATACGCAGGAATACAGCACCATACCAGCCTCAAACCACTTAGGATCCAGGAAAAACCGGTGAAAACTATCGAAAAAATCGCGTGACATTGCACACAACATCGCACCATTTACCTGTCATTTTTAATTTCGGCTAGCATTTTTCATTTTAAGTAAGATTTAAAAGCATATTTATCAGATAGTTAAATAAACTTATTGCGTTAAGGAAAGAAAATGAAATCCCTAATTAGTGTGCTGATCTTACTGCTGACTACGCTACTACTCTATTTCGGCTGGCCCGTTTACCAGTTTTTTGCTTTTAATCTGCAAAAAGTACCGGTACTGGCCTCAGCCACACCGCTGCCCGCAGGGCCGCTGCCCTATCAGGCAAATCATGCGTCCGAGCATGCGATTTTCGCCAACAAAGCCGAAGCAATACTCAACACAGTCCGGGCCGCCAGTAATGCGCCTGGGATCTCGGCGGCCGTGGCCTATCAGGGGCAGCTGATCTGGCAAGGCGCTTTGGGCTATGCCGATATTGCGACACGCACACCGCTGACGCCAGAGCATCAGTTTCGCATTGGCAGCACCTCCAAAGCGGTAACCGCCACATTGATGGCAAAACTCATGCAAACTCAGGGCTTTCAATTGGATACTCCCCTAAGCGACAGCCTGACGCCGCTCCCGAATCCGGCATGGCGAGATATTACGGCGCGCCACCTGGCATCGCACAGCGCCGGATTGCCTCATTACAAAGGCAACGAAGACTTACTGGGGTTTTATCATTCGCTCAGCCTGACTCATCAATTTGATCGTGTACAGGATGCCGTGGCCTTATTTGATGAAGGCCCGCTGCGCTCAGTACCGGGCGACGCCTTTTATTACTCCAGTTACGGCACAGTGCTGCTGAGCGCGGTGCTGGCGCAGCATGCTCAACGGCCGTACCTGGATTTATTGCAACATCATATATTCAGGCCACTGGGTATGACACGCAGTGGCGCTGAGTCGACCGCTGACAAGCTGGCCACCTTTTACTTTAATCGTCGTGGGCAAGATACGCAGTATATTCCGTGGCGCACAGTGAATCTCAGCCATCGCCTGGCCGGTGGCGGTTTGATCAGCACACCGAGCGATCTGGTGCGGCTGGGCAGTGGTTATCTGGACCCCAGCTACTTACACACCGATGTACGTGCTCAGCTCTGGACACCACAGCGCCT
This sequence comes from Pseudoalteromonas sp. McH1-42, assembly GCF_022347845.1. NCBI lineage: Bacteria > Pseudomonadati > Pseudomonadota > Gammaproteobacteria > Alteromonadales > Pseudoalteromonadaceae > Pseudoalteromonas > Pseudoalteromonas sp. McH1-42. Next base: position 54,724 of record NZ_JAKRFU010000022.1, read on the forward strand.
TAATCACGGCAAGGTGAATCCGCAAAACTATGCACTGGGGTGGCGCCGTCATGAGTACCAGCCTGGCGATACGCCATTATTTACCTACTACCACCACGGCGGCGTATCACGCGGATCACAAAGTATGTTGATTGTGGTGCCTGAGCATCAGCTCAGCGTGGCGGTCAATATCAACAGCAAAACCAAACCGTTCAGAACTTTTGGCCAGGCGTCATTGTTACTGGCTGACGCTTATGTGCAGCTAACAGCGCAAACTCAGCGTGATGTACCCGATAAGCTTGTCAGCGCAGCCTCCAGTACTGCGTCTTTACCGGCAAAATAGTCCTTTGCCATCAGAGCAACTGGCAGGTCAGGCGCCACCCATACCCGGCTGTCCTCTGCTGCTCCCTGTTGATGAAATTGCGACGAGATCACCCCTATTTGGCCACTGTAGGGTAAAGTAAACCAGCCTGCTTCGCCGATGGCATTAGGCCGAGTACCTGAGGGTTCGCCAACCACAATAGCGCTGGTCAGCTTATCGATCCCCATTAGCAGATCATGGCCAGCCGAAAAAGTATTACGCCCTGCCAGGATCATCAACTTGCCACCTGGTTTGAGCGCCTCAAACAGCACCGCTGTGGCGATGGTACTGGGCAACAAAAAGCCATTTCCCCCGCTGTTATCGCGCAGATCCAATATAAAGTGTTCGGCTTGCCCGGCCAGCAAGCGCTCACGCAGTTGCTGATTAAAGACATCCAGCGACATATCCTGGCGTTCATGCACCGCATTAAAGTTCACATACAGCGCCTTGTGAGCAGGCAATAGTTTTGACCAGTAAGGGCCTGAGTGCGGATGCTGGCGTGGTAATTTAGGAAAGCCATTGAACTGCATAGCTCGCGGGGTCAGTATCTGTTGCTGTGCTTGCTGATCCTGGCCTCTGACTGTCAGTGCGATTTCATTGGTCTGTTCAATGATCCCCAGCCCTTGTAATACCGGGGCAAGACTCAAATAGTAGGGCCCCAGCCAGGCTTGCTGCATATTGTTGTCTCGCGGATTGACCTCTCCCGTTTTCGCCAACGCCTGTAACGCAGGTGTGTTGCCTATGGTCAAAACCTGCATGCCGACAAGATGCTGATACTCTGCGTCGGCCGCCACAATAAACAGCCCTTCCTCAAACAGATAAAACTGCACGGGCAACTGCTGATAATTACCCACTTTGCCCCATGCCGGAATGATAAAGTTGTGGCCATTTTCCAGCATGCCGAGCAGCTGCATCAGCTCAAACACAATTTGCTGATCGCGCAAAGCGGGAATGCGCTTATCAATTTGCGCCACTTTGTGCGCAAAGGCCTGCTCACTCATGCGATGGAAGGCCGATACATGTAAACGCCGGATCTCTGCGGCCAGATAATGCAGATCATAGCGCCAGCGTGCATCTCTGTCCGACTCCGCTGTGGGCTCTGCTCCCACTAACCGGCGAAAGTCGGCGTCCTGTGCAAATGCAGCAAAATGAGGATTCGGCTTGCGACTAAACACACCGCGGCCCGTTAGCGAAGGTTTATCATCCCAGCGCGCCTGGAGCGCTCGCTCCAGCCACATCATGGCATTGTGCTTGTCTTTGAGCGCACCATAGAGTTCCGCCAGGGTCATCATCATATCATTGGGGTTATCATGCCATTTAGGCAAACGTTGCAGCCGCACGCCCAACTGCAATGCCTTTTTGAGGGGCGCAATGGCGTCCTGCCAGCGTTGTTGCTGCCGATAACCCAGGCTCAGTAAATACCAGGTGACCCCATCGTTTTGGTAGTCTTCGGTCAGCGTGGTGGCCAATTTAACGACCGCAGGCCAGTTTTCCTGCTCAACCAGCGTGAACAGCTGCTCTTTACTATGGTAATAGCCAACCGGATCGCGCACCTGATTGGGCAAAACCGGGATCTGATACGCATCGTTATGATACCCGGGTGTGCCTCGCGATGGCGTTGCCTGTGATTGCTGACCACTCAATACGATGAGTCCAAGTAGTCCAAAAATGACTTTATACATTTGGTTCTCCTTCTAATCTGAGAACCAATGTATTGAAAAAATTACTTTTATTCGTTCAGGATCCGGATTCTGTACGTGTCAGGTTAATCAGACCGTTGACTGTACACGACAATGCGTACGATACCGGGTGGGCGTCATGCCCGTGCGTGCTTTGAAGGCCTGATTGAAGGTCGACTTGGCATTAAACCCATTGTCCATCGCAATGCTGAGTATCGAGACCTCAGCGTACGCCGGATCGGCCAACTGTTCCTCTATCTGCTCAAGCCTGATTTCATTGATATAATTAGAAAAGTTATTATTCGAGACCGAATTAATCGCCCACGAAACCTGCTTAACACCCAGTGATAGCTGATCCGCAATGTGCTGAATACTCAGTCTTGGCTGACAAAATAATGCCTGCTCCCTTATTTGTGCATCCACTGCTTCAAATATCGACTGGGCTAACTGCTTGTCCTGGGCCGCTTCTTCGGGCTGACTCAGTGCCTGATACTGTGCCAGACGATTAAAAAAGTGCGGCTGCTTTATCACCCCCACCAGCAACAGGGACAAAATGCCAAAGAAGCCCACCTCATGCGCAAAATACCAGTAGGCTTTCCATGGCATAGGCGTTATGGGCTGAACATTCATGCGCACAAAATCAGTCAGACTCAGTACAACATAACCGCCGAGCAACCAGGTCAGCCAGCTCAGGCCAACCGTAGGTGCGTCAGCATGTACCTGATACACCGTGTCACGATAGTCACGCAGCAGCTTCAAAGACGCCACCAGATAGCACAGTAGCATTACGCTCCCCAGTGCAATAAGCGGCTGAACAAAGTCGGTCAGGCCCAGCGAAGCTAACGGAAGCAGTAAATGACGGCCAGACTGCAGGCCACTTCCAGATGCCCCCACCAATGTTCGGACACTGAGATACCAGACTGGCCCCATGGCCACAGTAAAAGCCGGGGTAATGACATACCCTGCCAACGAATAACCAGCACTTTCAAGCACGTTGGCAACACAGAGTAAGGCCTGAAATACAAAAAAGAGCACCAGGCAACGGCTTTTCGGGTTTTGCCACACGAGTATGGCGGCAAAGCACATTTGCCAGGCAAAGATCACCTGAAACAAAGTCAGCCCTGAAATACTAAGCGGGGTGAGCATGTTTAACTCTTTATTATTGTTATGATTTACTTCACAGTTATTTAAACTGTACTGTCTCGTTGCTGCGCACATAGGTACGCTGCTCCGGCTCAGTCCAGGTGCCCTGCTTGAGATACTGGGTGGATACCGTAAAGCGACCCTCTTTAAACCGACTAATGGATTTTACCTGAGTAATGCCGTCTTTGCTGCCGGTCACGTCCTCAACGGCCACAAACTCAGTAGGACTGAGTACGTCTATCGTCCCCTGCGTATAAAACCCGGCGGTGGTGAAATAGTAAAAAACCAGGGCGCTTTTACTCTTATCCCAGAAAATCAGAGACTCCCCACCATACATACCCGCATTAATAGAATGCAAAGTACGCACAGCCGTACCATTCAGCGCGCGCTCCCAGCGACTGATATCACGCATCGGCGGCTGGCCTGCCGGCACCGCGAAATCGGCCTGCCAGGTCCCAAGGAAAGGCTGAAAGACCGCCAGCTCTTGAGCGAGCAGCTTGGGGGGATCGTCTGCTGCCAGTCCAGATAGGCTGCACAAGCCCAGTGCCAGGGTATAGATCCAGTACTTTATGATACGCGTCATGAGGTCGTCCTTTGTTGTGATTTTACTAAAAAGTAGCCAATGGACCCTGAAAACACAAAAAGCGCCCCTAAAGTGGCCCTCAAGGTGCGCTTTTGTCTCTTAATTGCTTAATCGGCTTTTTTATCGGCAGAAAAGTACTTACGACGCAGCATATCGTGGATCACCAGCTCTTGCTCACGACCATAGGCCTTGAACATCCGGTTATTGTGCATATGCAGTAACGACCCCAGTAACGTATCTTTAGTGCAATTGAGCTTGCCTTCATCGATCATACGATTCAAGACCGTCACTACTGGCTCTGCTGCCAGCGCCCATTGCGACAAGATAGTAAACAACGCCTGTTGCGCTTCATCCGCTTGTGCCTCAACCTGCAAAGTCAGCAGCGCAAAATCTTTATCCAGTTGTGCTTCATAATCACGATATCGATTCCCCAGCTGCTTACGCAGTGCACTGGTTTCATTAAACTCTCTGCCAAAACCGTCGCGTAACTGGCTGATCAGCGCAAACCGACCCGCTTCATCGTATTCAAACAAATCCAGCAGTTTATGGGTGTGTGCCAACGCCATACGCCAGCGCACATCCTCACCGTACTCATCAATCAAGGCACAGGTTTTAGCGATCAGCTCACTGTCATACATAAACAGCGACTCTACCAACGCCATGGATTCAGGTCCGCCGTAACGCTCCACTTCGCGCTCGTAGGTCATCAGTTCGACTTTATGTAGCTCGCCGCTCTCAACTTTGGGATCCAGCAGGGCATTTAGTTTAGGCAACAGCTGACCGCATAACAGCCCAGGGTCACCATGGAAACGCAAACGCAGATGCCAGTCCGGATCGCCATAACGAATAAAGAACCACTTGTCGTAGAGGTCACCACTTTGCTCAATCATGGGTAACAATTCTTCCGTGAGCAATTGTTCAACCAGCGAATTACCCGAGTATATCTTCAGGCTTAACCACTCAGATCCCGCACTAAAGCGACGCTTTAACGGGGCTGCGGTAATGTTGCCTAATGGATCATCGCTGAAATGACGATGTGGTGGCGCATACTCGTTGGAAAAAGGAATGATGACTTCATTGCTGTAATGATTGCCTTGTGCATCGACCACTCTGGAGGGAAAATGCTGACTGATCACTTCTTTGAGCTCAACCCGACGATGGCCTTTTGTCTCAGCCAATAAAATCGCAAACATATCCGGGTTACGTAAATCCAGCTGTAACACATTGTCAGACATCGCAAAGCTGACCTGCGGATCAAGCTGATAAGTTGCCAGTAAGGCATCCAGCTTAGCACGATCGAACTGACCTTTTTTACTGATGGCTTCCAGTTCAGTTCTGTCGATCCGCCAGGTTTTTTCGCTCAGGATCAGGTTATCCAGCATCAGGCGTGGCACGAACGATGCCCGCTCCAGACTGGCTGGCAACTTAAACTGCGGTGGTCTGCCATCCTGATGTTGTAACATACACAGGAACTTATAAGCACTCAGGCTACGAGCAGAGTAGTTATGTGCGCTCGACAATCGAGGCACCACCTGTTTGTTAAGTCGTTTACTCCAGAGCTTGACTTGCTGCCCCTCTACCCAGACATATAGATCACTGAGAGGGATCTGATATTCATCATCCAGTGCACTGTCGGCCAGGAACACAATTTCATACTGGCGCAGGTGCGGACGCGCGATGACATTACCGGGACGCCCTTCCGGCATGTGCACGACTTCAGCAAAGATCACCCCGTCGCTGTGCGCCTGTTCGGCTGCCAGGTGTGCCACCACATTGTTTTTAAGGCCCTCATCCAGATGACAAAAACGGCCCAGCAAATTGGCCGCAGAAGGACCATAACAGCCGTTAAACTTGTTGACCGGATTGCCACGTTCATCCTGATACAGACTCACCATAATAGCGAATGAATACGGGAACTTAGCGACAGCTTCTTTGTTGGTGATTTTTTGCTTCAGTTCTTTGCCACGCAATACCACACAATCTTTACCGCGATTTTGAGGCTGACTCAGGGCATCTTCAACAATGCCATCCAGCACGCTGACTTCCGGCATAGTCTGCTGAGCAGAGCCGCCTCGGGCCAGATTTAGTCCAGCCACCAAAGGGGCCTCGTAACCGGTTTCAGTAGAGATGCCTATCCCGGACTCGTCGTCGAGGATTTTATCAAGCGGGACAAACTGACCTTCAAAACGGGCATTAAACTGGGTCATAAACTGACTCAACGAGTTGCCCTGCTCAGAAACACTCAGACCGGCGATCAGTTCCAGTTGTTTTTGCAAGCGCAAGACTTCCTGCTCTGCAAGCTGGCAGTCATTAAAACTCCGATATATATCACTCTGGAAGAGCTTATTTTCCTGTACCTTCACCGGCAGACTTTGCAGATGAGTCAGCAATTGCTTATAGGGCGCGATGTCCCCGGTTTTTTGTGCATCCAGCGTATCGATTTGTGCCAGTGCCGTGGCGAGCTTATCCGCCGTGTCGAGTTCTTTTATTGCGGTGATGGATTTTAATAGTGCGCGATCCGGTGATTCACCAGTCAGCGGCAGTGGGATATCAGCCAGTAACACGCCCTCATCAATCAGGTCCTGGATGTAGGCTTCCACTTCTTCCTGATCGGCTTCATCGTATTCGGCACAAAACTGCGCCACCAGGGCATTGAAGCTTTTGCCATCGCGTGCGACGTCCAGCACAAAACGGAAGTACTCGTCACTTTCAACCGCGCTCAGTCGATACTGCATGGTCTCTTCAGACAGGTAAGTTTCTATGTAGCGACACTGCTCAGCAATAAAATAGTGAGAAGAGTTCGGCTTATACGTCAGCGTATCTGAGCGTGAGGCATGCTTGATAAAGTGATCTTTCAGCGCAGTGAGATAAAACATGTCGAGCCGGGTTTTACGGCTGTCCTGCGTTAACTCAGCAACGTTCAGTTCGGTTTGCGGCGCAATGCTGCCCTGATGGATCCCGGAAAACAGGCCAAATGGGGTGGGCCGGGAGCACATGCGAACCATATATTTGATTAGCGCATGCGCCACTTTTTTTCCCTGCTTCGAGTCGGGTTTGGTACGCCACTGCTCAATCCGCTCAAGCAGAGACGGACTGGCCAGGTAAATGGCTTCTTCGACCCCGGGCGTGGCCAGCCAGGCTGCCAGCAGCACATTGGTGTCGGTATTGTCCTGCCCAAACTGTGCCAGTTGTTCCAGCCCCAGGCGAGGCGTACGAATTACAAAAAAATTATCACTTTTTAGTTGTTTAGACATCACTCACTCCCTATGCCATTAACAAACAATCAACCCAACCTGTGTCGTCATCAAACAAAGTGGTTAAAGCCAGGCCTATGCCGGCATATCCCATCAGAAAACCAAAATCTTCGTTGTATGCTTTATCTAAGCCGTTGTACGAATACAGAGATTCGACACCCCGCTCGGTGTATTGCCTAAGAGAATAATCAACCCAGTATTGCATTGCCTGAACGAAACGTGGGTGCGGCATGAGTTGATTCAGGATCTGGTAAATCACCGCCATACCATAAAAACCATGACAAAGGCCGGCGTCGGTAATATGACCGGACTGCTCATCGCGCCCGGCAGCATGTAAGCCGATTTCGAGAGCTCGCTCAACATAGCTCGGGCGATCCAGCTGCTGGCCAACCCGCGCCAGTGTCATGGCAATGGTCAGGTCACCATAACACCAACCCAGGCGTGAATGATGCTCGCCCCCTGCGCTGGAGCCAAAACACGAATGCGAGGTACAGTCTGTACTTTGCTGCTCTAACAGCCAATCACAGGCGCCCAGCAACAGGTTTGTCACTCGCTCTTTTAACGCCGGGATCTGCACCGCGGGCAACAGCGCCGCGATGATCCCGGGCACACCATGTGCCAGGCCGAGGTTATATTCGGGCTCGGTGGGCTCATCTTTATTAAAGCGATACACTGACTCTTGTGGTTGTGACCAGGTAATATGGCCATTATCAAACCGGGTGGCTGTGCTTTCTAACCCGCTGACAATCACATCATACAGGGCCGTTTGATCAGACTGCTTAGTACGACGGGAGGCATAGGGTGCAAACCCGGACAGTCCGAGTACCATTTCAATTTCACCCTGCCAAGGTTGATGATCCAGTGATTCACGAAATAGTTCGTCGACTTCTTCCAGCAGCTCTGGATCGTAATTTTCTGGATCGGCCTGATTCAAGTATTCCAGCAGCCAGGCTTGCCCCGCCAGACCATTACTCAACTCAAAACTCTGCTGATCCAACCCTTCCTGGAGCGCTTCCAGCTTCTCAGTAAACAGTGCTTCGTCGACCAGGTTTGCATCGTACTCATAGGCTTTATATAAAAACAGCAATTGACCAGCTAACCCACTCAGCAAGCCATGAGGTAAATTGGCGTCTCGTACGCTGGTACTGACTTTGTCTGTGATAATTGCAAGAAGGGTGTTGATGGTGTCGCGCTGCTGCGTCGACAGTGAAAATTGCTCAGCCATGTTCATCCTTAATCTATTCGTCTTTCGTTATTGTTATCGTGCCCGCGCCGATAAGCATGCACCCGTAATGCATGCTTACTCGTTTGTACCTGTGGAACCTTCTTTGACGTTAACCTAAAATATCCGCCTGCTCAACTGCAAGCACTCATAATTTTTACATATTGAAAACAATACCGCGGGGCGTTATTCACACACAGATTCTTCCTCCTGTGCATAGGGATCCGGTATATCTGGCTTCTTCAGCCTGACTTCCCGATCAGCTGACGCAATGGTTTCTTTACGATGCGCAATAATCACCCGGGTGATATCCAGGCGCGACACCGCTTCATTGATGTCTGACTCCAGGTTTGTATCCAGGTGACTGGTTGCTTCGTCCATAAACAGAATTTTGGGCTGTTTATACAAAGCACGCGCCAGAATAATACGCTGCTTCTGACCCCCTGACAGACTTGACCCCATGTCTCCAATCAGACTGTCGTAGTTCATTGGCATCTGGCTGATATCATCATGGATCGCGGCAAGTTGGGCACAATATACAACCCGTTCCATATCGATCGGTGTATCAAAAAAGGCGATGTTATCCGCCACAGAGCCAGACAGAAGTTCATCGTCCTGCATCACCGCCGCAATTTGCTGACGATACTGACGCGCACCGATCTGTTCCATAGGCACACCGTCAATCAGTATCTCACCACTTTTTGGCAGATTCAGGCCCAGCATAATTTTCAGCAAGGTCGATTTACCACAACCAGAAGGGCCGGTGATCGCCACGGACTCACCCGCTTCGATGGTCAGGTTAAGATCGTTCAGTACATTCGGGGTCGCATCGGAATAAGAAAAGCTGATATCACGTAACTCTATCTGACCCTTTACCTGATGCTGTTTGACTTGATCAGGTTGGAGGATCTCCTTGTCGGTCAATGCGATATCAGCAATACGGTCAAAGTGCAGCCCGACCATTTTAAATTCAATGAGCTTCTCAATCAGGTTCGCTGTTTTGTCCATAAACTGGCGCTTATACGACATAAACGCAAACAACATCCCGGTACTGAAACCGCCATCCAGCACTAAGTGCGCCGCCAGATACACCACCAGTATGTTCTCAATTCCAAACAGCGCCCGGTTGATGGCGTCGTAGCCAATCTGAAAGTTACCCAGACGAATGCTCTGGTTAATGGCATTGGCATAGCGGTTTTGCCACTGGCCTTCGCGTTTTACTTCTGAGCCAAACAGTTTGATCGTCTGAATGCCCCGCACGGTTTCCATGAAATTGGAGTTTTCTTCCGCACGCGCCATGATTTCTTGCTCACTGATATTGCGAAACGGTCGGTACATGGCAATGCGCACAATGGCATAGGCCACCACCGCTGCTAAGACCACAGCCGACAAAGTGGGGCTGTAAAAGAAGATCATGGCCAGTGTGATGATGGCCATCAGCCCGTCAATTATGGCTTCGATCACCCCAGTGGTGAGGATTTGCTTCACCTGCTGCAAGGAGCCAAAACGGGACACTACGTCACCCATATGGCGTTTTTCAAAATACGAAATCGGCAGCCGCACCAAATGATGGAAGAGGTTTGCACCGAGCTGAATATTCATCTGGTTACCAAAGTGCAGCAAGGTAAAACCCCGCAGCGCATTGGTGGCGATTTCAAATACCAGCACCAGGAAAAAACCGGTGGCCAAGACAGTTAATAAGTTCGTATCCCCGGTTAACACCACATCATCGATCACCAGCTGAATATAATATGGGGCAGCGAGGGTGAAAATTTGCAGTAAAATAGACAATAAAAAGATCAGCGTCAGTGACCGTTTCAGGCCGGTGATGCGGCTCCAGAAATCCGAAAACTGCAAACTCGGTTTCTTTTCTTTCTTTTCAAAACTCTTGGTCGGAGTCAATTCAAGTGCCACGCCGGTAAAATGCTTGGACGCCTCCGCCATAGTATACGTTTTCTCGCCCGACGCAGGGTCATGGATCACGATGCGTTTTTCGTTGGCCTTTTTCAGCACCACAAAGTGATTCATATCCCAGTGCAGGATACAGGGTGTTTGCAGTGCATCAAGATCTTCGAGTTCTATACGCAGCGGACGCGAACTCATTTCCAACTTTTCAGCAAAATGCATAATATCCAGTAAGGTTGCGCCCTCGATGGAAATACTGAACTTTTGCCTCAGTGAGGTGAGGTCGCTGTGATAGCCATGATACGCGGCCACCATAGCGAGACTGGCAAGGCCACATTCGGCGGCCTCAGATTGCAAAATGACAGGCAGTGACTTCCTTGACCAGAACTGTAACTGCTGTACCGGTGATTCGTCTTCAACGTGCATAAAAAGCCTTTTTATTCTTTTAGTTGCAGCCTACAGCTGTCCTTTAATACTAAACACGGGATCAAATAACCAACGCAATAAAGAGCGTTCTTCGACAATGATATCGGCATCGAGCATCATCCCGGCCCGCAGCGGCGTCTCCTTGCCATAAGCGGTGATCTGCTGCGCTTCCAGCGCCACCACAACCCGGTAGGCGGGTTGCTGTATCACACCTGGTGTGCTGGTTTCATCTGGCAGGATCACACTGTTACTGACTTGCTCAACGGTGCCGTTATAAATGCCAAACTTCTCATATGGAAAGGCGTGGTAACGCAGTTTGGTTTCCTGACCGAGGTTGATAAATCCAAATGACGATGTCGGCACATAAATGATCGCCTGCATCTGGCTGCCTTGCGGCAAAATACTCAGCAGGTTTTGCCCTGCATTGACACTCTTACCCACCTTACCCAGCAAGCCTGTGACCACTCCGGCTTTCGGTGCTCGCAGCTCTCCAAGACGTTGCTGTTCAACGGATGATAACTGGATCTGCAGATCTGCCTGTTGAGATTCCAGCTGGCTGAGACGCTCATTGTGCTGCAATGGCAGTTTTTCCAAATCAGTATCGTATTGCTGGATTTGCGATGCCAATGTCAGCCGCTCCGACTGAATGCTGGATGCCTGCTGTTGTAATGACAACAAAGTGTCTTTTTGTCGCTGTAATTCCAGTTCAGAAATATAACCGGTGCCTTTGAGTGTGCTGATCTGGCGCACCATCTGCTGATTCAACTGGAGTCGCTTTTCGAACGTACTCGCCTGGCTATCCAGTTCTTTCAAACGCGCTTCTGCAGTGGCTTTTTGTTGCCTGAGCTCAGTCAGTTCAAGCGCTTGTTGACGTTTTTGCTGCATGATCTGCTGCTGCAAGTTGCGCAACTGAAAATTATATTGATTGAGCAGTGCCTGATTAAGCTCCAGTGACTGAGTGCTGTGCTTCGCTGACGCAACCCGTAATAAGGGTTGATCCGCTTCCACATGGTCCCCTTCAGACACCAATACTTCAGCAATAATGCCGGTTTGTGGGGCAACCAGCTTAAGTACGCCGGTATTGGGCTCGATGACTCCAGAGACCCGCTCTTTGCGCGCATAACTGCCACTGGCAAGAAAGATGATGCTAATAACAACGACGATCAGGATAAGTAAAGCCAGTGTCTTGAACACGGGTGGTTGAACTAAACTTACAGCTCCTTCTAGCCGGTGTCTTTTACTCTCTAAGACTTCTTTTCTAAAGAGATTTTCCATAATTAACTAACACCCGATTGTTTAAGTTTTTTATTGTTAAATTTTAATTAACTCTCCGTAATGTACCACTTTGACCTGCAGAAAGGAAACTACGAAAGCACGTCGGAAAAATCCCCCACCCCAGAATCAAAAACGGGAGCCTCAGCCCCCGTTTTCTCAGCTTTTTTTAACTGGTCTTTGCCAGTTACCAATATTACGCTGCTTGCTTCTGGCTACCGCTAGTTCCTCATCGGCGACTTTTGCGGTGATCACCGAGCCTGCGCCGATTGTTGCTGTCTTGCCAATCTCAACCGGTGCGACCAGCGAAGAATTTGAGCCAATAAATGCACCGTCACCAATGAGGGTCTTTGACTTATTTACCCCATCATAGTTACAAGTGATGGTACCGGCACCGATATTCACTTTTTCTCCAATCTCTGCATCGCCCAGATAGGTTAAGTGGTTTGCTTTGGAGCCTTTACCAAGACGCGATTTTTTCATCTCAACAAAGTTGCCAATGTGCGAATCCGTTTCCATCACGGCGCCCGGACGTAGTCGCGCAAATGGCCCTAAAGTACACGAGTCGCCAACCTTTGCATCTTCGATCAGCGTGTTCGCTTTAATGACAACACCATTACCGATCTGACAGTTTTTTAGCACACAGTTGGGTCCGATAACGACATCATCACCGAGTTCAACCTGTCCTTCAAAAACAACATTCACATCAATCTGAACGTCCTGACCAGTTTTCACCTCACCACGCACATCAATACGGTTTGGATCTGCCAGGCTGGCACCATTTAACATCAGGATTTCAGCTTGCCCACTCTGATACGCACGCTCTAGTCCGGCAAGCTGCACACGGTTATTCGCCCCTTCCACTTCCATCGCATCATCAGGTTGTGCAGAGGTAATCTCAACGCCATCCTGATGCGCCATCGCCACGATATCAGTCAGGTAATATTCGCCTTGGGCATTGTTCTGTGACAACTGACCCAGCCACTTTTTCAGTAATTCACCATTGGCAGCCATAATACCGGTGTTGATCTCCTGAATTGCAAGTTGCTCTGGTGTTGCATCTTTTTGCTCAACGATCCCAACCAACTTACCATTTTCACGCAACATACGGCCATAACCCATTGGATTATCAAGGTTCACCGTCAACACAGCTAATCCCTTTGCTGGCGTCACTTCAAGTAGGCGTTGTAATGTAGACAGGCGTGTTAGCGGTACGTCGCCATATAAAATCAGCACAGTGTCATCGTCAGCAATATGTTCTTTTGCCACCGCAACCGCATGGCCAGTACCCAGTTGCTCTGCCTGATGTACCCAGTTTACTTCATTGTGGCTCAACGCCTGTTTTAACTGCTGCGCACCATGACCATACACCAGATTAGTCGTACTCGCGCCCAACGCAATCGCATTATCAATTACGTGTTGTACCATCGGCCGACCTGCGACAGGATGAAGTACTTTGGGTAACTTTGAACGCATGCGAGTACCTTTGCCCGCGGCTAATATTACTGTTGTCAGTGCCATTGAACAGAATCCTTAATTATTTATTACCACTTATCCGCCCCTGGGTACGGAGTTATACGATAGCAACTTTCTAATGCCTGCAATTGTAACCACCTTTTTGCTCTATTATAAGAACCAAAGCATCATAACTAGCAAATTGAAATGACTGTATGTGTCTAACTGGAGAGGTTCATGACTGTGCTTGGACGGTTCAAAGGTAATACGATCCTTGCAATAGCACCTTTTTCATTCTTTCTATTTTTGACATGTAGCTCTCCTTGCTGGCTTTCCACCAATGAGCGACATAGCTCTAAGCCCAGTCCCTGGCCATTTTCTTTTGTACTGTAAAATGGCGTTTGGATATTGTCGAGGTTTTGAATACCACACCCTCTATCTATCACTTCAATAAATACCTGGTTAGATTTCGTAAAACAATTTAGCACCACAGACTGACCCGGCTCACTTGCTTCAAATGCATTTTTGATTAGGTTGATAAGCGTTTGTTCGAGCAAGTCAGGATCTGACACAAATTCTATCGGATCACAGTGCAGCTCCAGCTTACCCTCAGGAAAAAGTAACTTAACTCGTTGGTATATGCTTTCAATGCTGGTTATCTGATAGTTCGGTTCAGGCCTTTTACTACAATGAACATATGCATTTATAAATGACAATAACCCAACCGCTCTATTGTGAATGATATGTAGGATCTTCTCACCTTCTGGCGTTAGCGCCTCATTGTCGATAAGAGATAGGCTCAACGATTGAATTGGTGTGAGAGAGTTACCAACCTCATGTTTAATCACACGGATCAGCTTTTGCCATGCTTCAGCCTGTGTCTTTCTGATGGTAGATTGTTGATCAATAAAGATTAATAGTTCGAGAGCCGTACCATCATGATAAAGCTTGCTATGTCGGATCTGCCAGCGTCGGTTGATATCCGCATCGACGAATTCCCATACACCCTCGACTTGGTGCAAGCCAAAACGGTCCGCGAGTTTCTTTTTCTGTAACTGCCATGCATAACCAGAAAAATTAGAAAATGCGCCATTTGCTCTAATTAGCTGGCTCTTGTCATTGAGTATGAGCATTGGCAGATCCAGCTCTTCCAGCAAATCGTAAATGATCAACTTACTCTGATCGTAGCGAGTATGCGCTAGATGAATCTCTTTGCTAAGTTCAGCCAGCTTGTCTTGAATATCAAGCCCGACGCCATTTTGAAATCGTTGCCTTACCCGACGACGATGATCACCATTAATGAGTGCGTCCAGGTGCCCATTAATGCCGATATAAAACCCCAGTAACCGATTGTACTGAGCCATCGCTAGATAACCAAATAAGATACTAAAAGGCAACGCCATAGCGATACTTAGCACCGCCTGAGAGGTCGTTAGCCAGACAATAGTCACGCAAGCGAGCGTAAGCAGAGTCCCCCAGCAGCCTAGTATCATTAAGACGATGCGTTCCAAAGACGTTTTAGCCATATTTTATTTGATACTTTTCCATTCTGCGATACAGAGCACTGGTACTTAGCCCCAAAATTTTAGCCGCTTCAGCCGTACAACCATCCGTTTTTTCTAGCGATTTGATAATTAGCGAAGATTCAGCTTCCGCCAAAGTTGTCAGCGGATGGTTCGAAGTCTGACTTGGCACAGGCGTTATATTCAGCACTTCTCTGTCAATAGTCTCCGACGAACAAAGCAATACGGCACGTTCCATCACATGACTCAGCTCTCGAACGTTGCCCGACCAACGATAGCCTTCCAAAGCACTGACAGCACTAGGTTTAATTTTAGGTGCTGGTCGGTTATATTTTTTACTATGCAAGTTTACAAAGTGTGTCGCCAATAAACTGATGTCTTCTCGTCGTTCTCTGAGCGGCGGCATCGTTACTTCAAATGTATTAATACGATAATACAAATCTTCACGAAATATTTTCTGTTCGATGAGGGTTCTCAACTCGGCGTTGGTTGCGCATATAAGACGAACATTTGCATGCTGCGTGGTGCTACTTCCTACCGCCTCATACTCCCCGCTTTCCAGCACACGTAGCAACTTACTTTGCTGCATCATTGACATATTTGCAATTTCATCAAGCAATAAGGTCCCTTCATGTGCAATTGAGAATCGACCTATGCGATCTGATTTCGCATCTGTAAACGCACCTTTAATATGCCCAAACATTTCGCTCTCAAATAAGTCATCCGGGATCGCGCCCATATTGACAGACACCAGGTTTTTATCACGCCTGGGTGACAGGTTATATATGTACTTTGCCAGAGAGCTTTTCCCAGTCCCATTCTCACCCAGGATGAGTACAGAGGCATCCGTTTCGCTGACCCGCTCTACTTGCTGCATCACTTTTTTCATTGCAGGGGAGTGCCAAAGTATTTCTGTACTAGACTGCTCGGCAAGCTGCTGAGCTAAACCTTGTTTTGACTTTTCCAAGTTTTGTAGTTTTATTTGTTGCTCTAAAATTTGAAAAAGGCGCTGGTTTTGCCAAGGCTTTTCAATAAAGTCTGCCGCTCCAAGTTTCATTGACTGAACAATTAATTCTGTATTCGACCACGCGGTCATCACGACAATAGCCCGGTCAGGGTTACGTTCACGTAACTTTTTGAGCAACGCTAGACCGTCACTACCTGAAGTTGTGTCAGACGTATAATTCATATCCATTAACACCAGGTCGGGATTACCATTACGATCTTCGAGCAAGCCCTGCTCTATCGTCTGCGCATAGCTGACTCGAAAACCTTTTTTGCTCAAAATGTATTCAAGTGAAAGGCAAATATCTAGTTTATCATCCAGTACTAAAATATGAGGAGGAGTAGACGGCATATAAAAATCCTTGTATTTCACAGAGCTTAAAAAGCTACTGATAAAAACAACATTATACTTACATTTTAACCCAACACTGTGCCCACTTAAAGATCATTCATACTATGCTAGATAGCTGATGAGTAAAAAACGCCATACCAGAAATCATTCCCGCCACGACCTCCAGACACGCAACCCAGTCGTTGCAATCACCACTGTGACAGCAGCGCAAACAACACATACAACTGAATTTAATAAAGAAACTGCTCAGTTAGTTGCAAAAATTGGGATTCAGGGTGCCGCCAGAGGTTTAAGTATTAATGAGTCGAAAATCAATAACAGGCGAAATAAACTCCAGCAAAAACAGCGCAACCCAGCCTGAGGCCGAAGCCGGCCCACAGGTAATATCGTTCATAGCGACCGTATCGGCACATATTGCTCAAGCGACATTCGAGAACTAAGAATAAAGAATTAGTTAAGGCATGACATAAACAGGAAAGGGGATTGTTGGCATAGAAGTAGACTAAGTCATACTCACTGTGGTGAGCTGATCTTTAATGGGATTGATCAAGTGTCTCTATGTTGATCTGTCGTTCGTCATTAGTCAGCATTTTCTAACAATCAGCGTCAGTAACCTACTAGGATCATGGTGTTTCATCATCAGTGTCCAGTCCTATAACTGAAATAGTGAGGGCTGAGAGTACGTGCTAAAAAATGGCCAGCAGTGAAATAAAAAGCAAAAATTTTCAAATGCTTAAGTAATACAGTATAGGAAATTATGTTGCAACTTACGGTGGAGTCATACCAATTTTCTCAATTAAGTGTTCTATTTTGAGGCGAGAAAATAGGGTCGATAACACCGCTCCCACGGCCTGCTATCGCTGAGGCACCTACATCCATATAGGCGAGGCTAAAGCTTGCGAACTTATACCTTAGGTAAAGGTTCTAAATGAGAAAACCTCAACGCCGTTAACATTAAATTTACCCACTTTCAATTGAACAGATATTAAGTGAAATAAGTATACGCTCCCTATACATATTTTCAGGCAAAAAACCGTGATACAGACCGAACAGATTTGAGGCAAGCGTTGCTATTAGTGCACTTAGACTGTCCCTTTTTGTTGTTCAATCAATTGCAGTCATTACTCTGAGGTCATTCGCTTAGATATGTTCAACTTCGAATTAAGTTCAGAGCATATTATATGAACTGGACGTACTCAGAAACCAGGAAATATTTAAGCGAAATTTATTATAGATTAACTATATAGGTGCTTTAAAAAAACAGCTGGTGTAAAATACCCTAAGCATAAGGAAATTGGTAGCCTGTCACCAGCAGCCTGTCGAGTTAAATGCGCAAACGACAGTTTAGAAATGCCTTACACCGGAGTTGAATTAAGGCTAAGTAAAAACTACAATAATTAGTAAAAATTACAATAATTAAATTAATTAAACAACCAAGGAAAACAGGGTTGGAAACTTCTATGTCAATAAAAAAAATAAATGATGTAACTTTCTTCGATTTAAGAAACGTACAAAAAAACCATATCGAAAGTGGCCCATTCGAAAGCGGAGTTTATGTAGTCAATGATATTATAGTTGACTTTAGCACCAACCAATTAACAGATCCTTACGGCAGGAAAACCAGACTCGAGCCTTTGATTATGGAATTACTGGCTTTTATGATAAAAAATACAGGTTCTTATCTTAGCTGCAATGATCTCATGCAGCATGTTTGGTCAGGTAAGATTGTTTCAGATAATACAATCAGAGTAGCAATGAAAAAACTTAGGGATGCAATGGGCGATAATCCAAAACTGCCTAAGTTTATAAAAACAACACCGAGTAAAGGCTATATACTAATTGCCCAGGTATCCAAAAAAGAGTTTAATCATAACAACATACTGCCAATTTCAAATAAACTGATAATGTCTAGAGTTGGCAAGCTTTTTTCAAACTTTTTCATTAGATAAATAACTCTTCAACTCTAGTTTTGGCTAGCTCTGATAAGTTCCATCAGAGCTAGCATTCTCTTAATCATCATTGCGCAATGAGTAAACTGGACTCCTATTCGCTACGCCATTCAGTGAAATTATTGATATCATGATGGACAGTAATAACGTCAGAGCAATTGCTGACAGAGAAGGAAACAAGTCTACATTAAAGTTTGTAAAATCCACTTTCCTTTTTGCCACTTCAAAAAGCAGCATTGCCATCACACTAATAACCACACCCCAAATTATTGCTTTACTGTTGTCTTTTAAGACGTCTTTAACGATATGCATAGGGTTAGCGCCAATCGCCATCCTAACTCCCAGTTCATACTGACGCATTTTAACGTTATAACTTAGAATGCCATAAAGGCCAATTGCAGCTAATAGTAAAGTTAAGATAGATAGTGAGATTGTAATTACAGCCGTAGCCACATCTCTCTTTAATATTCTATAGTGCAAATCTTCCATACTATAATATAGAAAAACTCTAAAATTATTATCATAATCACTAACTAGGTTTTGCAAAGACTGTTTATTTAATGGGGCTTCTCCTTGCCTTTTTACAACAAAGCTAAGTTTTTCTACCTCAGATGGCAGGTATAGCATTTCGTCAAAGGCTCTGCCAGAGGGGTTATTAACATCTTCGACAACTGAAATGATTTTGTAAGTCACTCCGCTATACATGAGAGGCTGATTTATTGCGGAAAACTCATCCCCATATAATGCCTTTGCCAAAGTCTGGCTTACCATAACCACTTTACTATTATTTCTGACTTCCATCTCTGTAAATTGACGACCTGTAATTGTTTTTTGTGAGAAAACCTTCTGAAGATCGTTGTCAGAAATTAATACATTTGTTCGGATATAATCATTCGGTCTATCGGGGTGTAGTACTGAACGTGTCATACGAGGAGATAAAGGAGTAGCACTTATAATTGAAACAGCCTCAACTTCAGGCATAGCTTCAATCAAGTTCTTTAACTCTTTTCCTTGCTGACTCATTGAAAGTTCGCTTAAGTCTTTATTACCAGTACTCACAGTAATATAATAAGTGTCTTCCGTATCAATACCTAATGACTGTGTAATTTTAGTCGATGCCTCAAACATCAAAGAGAAATTAGTTGAAAGTAGTATAATTGCTAACGTAATTTGGCTTGCGGCTAGCACAACACGTAGTCCCGACGAAATTTGCAGACCCGAACCTTTCCCGCTTGATTGCAACATACCATTTAACCCTCGGTAGTTGACAGCAAGGGAAGCTGTACCTGCGAAAATAAAAGAAAGTATGATGCCGCATATGAGCATAAATACGATAGATGGCAGATCCAGGCTCATTTCATCTAATCTAGGCAGCTGCCCTGCTGCATTTTGTTGCAACAAGTAAATACCACATAGAGCAATGGCTATTGACAATAATAAAGCACCAAATGTTAAACACATCGACTCTGCTAACATTGCCCGAAAAATATGCTGCTTTTGAGCCCCCAGCGCGGCTTGAATGGCCAGTTGACGACGCTTCTCAACAATTCGTGACAAAAATAGATTCGTCGCGTTCGCTACCGCTATAAGTAATAAAGCTAACACCCCGGCAAAAAATAGCGCACTTGTTGTTTCACTATCTCCAATGATAGCTTCTTCAAAAGTTAATAGCCTTGCTTGCAAACTAACGCCTTTCCAATATTCAGAGCCTTGAGTGTTTCTTCTGAAACCAGCATCAGAGAGACTAGTAAGTTCATGCTGCGCTTGTTGTAATTCTAGGGATGCCTTTACTTTTCCAACAAACTGGATATGTGGTAAAAAGTCATCCCAGCTAGTGCGCAGTTCCGCGTGAATGGAATTGTAGTCCCAGGGTAAGTAAACAAGACTTTCTGACTTAAACTCAGTTAACTGCGGCTGTTGAAAATCTGCGGAAAGTACGCCTACCACAACAAATTGAATATCCTCCACCGCAACCGTTTTCCCTAAAACATCAGGTTCACGATTAAAAATTGTCTGCCATGCTTTATCGGTGAGAATGACCGACGGTTTATATTGATTAAGCCCTTCAGACTCATTAAACGCACGACCCAATTGCATTGACGCCGTCGTGATTTCGAAGTAATCCGGCGTAACATAGCTAGCATTGACCCGGGGCATACTACTAATACTGGTTATTTGCGTTATATCACTTGAGATCAGCGCCTTTTCATCAAAGGCCTTACTTTTTCTGTACCACTCCAACAGGCTTGGGTAACTTTGAAAGCCTTCTCCACTTGATTCATAGCTTTTAATTCGTACGTGGTTTGCAACCACTAAACGCTCATGATCGTTATAAACAAGCGGTTTAACAAATATTAGGTAGTTTAAATTAAAAGCAGTTATTAATGCGCCCAGCGTGATCCCTAACGTCAGAATAATCGTGAAACAAAATGCTGGAACTTTTAGTAGACTGAAAAAGCTTAATTTTAGTTCGTGCAAGAAGTAGTTCACACAGCCTCCATCACATTTTGTTTTTGCTCTACAATTTCACCATCCAATAGATGCAGTTGACGGTGGGCCATATCTGCGTATCGAGCATCGTGAGTTACCATGCAAATAGTGACGCCTTCTTTATTTAATTGCTCAAGCATCTCCATCACAATATCACCATTTTTGCTGTCCAAGTTTCCTGTTGGCTCATCCACCAAGAGAATTGCAGGCTCAGCAATCAAAGCTCGGGCAATAGCCACCCTTTGTTGTTGACCACCAGATAGTTGATTCGGTTTATGGTCAACCCTATGACCTAGATCGACCCTGGTAAGGCACTTTATTGCGCGCTCACGTGCCTCATTAAGAGGTACTGGTGGGTTTTGGTATTTAAGTGGTAGTGCAACATTATCAATTACACTTAGCTCATCGATTAAGTTAAACTGCTGAAATACAAAACCTATTTTTCTATTTCGAATTGTTGCTGCATCAGTAAGCGTTAAGTTACTGACATCTTCGCCTTCAATCAGATATTGCCCACTTGATGGAGGAGCCAGCAACCCTAGTAGTGATAGCAGTGTAGATTTACCGCAGCCTGAAGGCCCAGAAATAGAGATATAATCACCTTCATATATGTCAAAGCTAATATCTCTCAAGGCATGCGTTTCCATCTCTCCTGTATAAAATACCTTTGAGATTTTTTTTATTTCTATTTTTAATTTTTTCATTTTTTGGCGGCTCTTTATTGTTTGATTACGATAGATTCCGCACTTGCGAGCGCAGAAGTGTCAGAAATAATGTATGTCTCACCAATATTTACATTTGAGAGTATTTGAATGTATTGGCCACTTTCTACACCAAAGGTGACTTCTTTCGCTGAGGCTTGATTTAGCCCTTCTGCAACCAGGTATAACTTTGCTACAGAATTTGGCTGAATATTTGCGGGTCGTTTTATGAAGAATGTATCAGGTATCGATTCTATTTCGATGGTGCCATCAATACTGAGCTCAGGGCGAATATTGCTAGGCAGCTCCCCCTCCATTTTTATTTCTACACTCACGGTACCTTCAGTAACCACTGGGTCAATTCGCGCTACATTGCCCTCAATGATCTCTTTGCGAGTGTTGATCTTTGCCTTTTGTCCTAGTTTGATCATATCAGCTTGGGTTTGAGGAACCTTGATAATTCCCACTAGGTTTTCAGTGCCAGAGATAAGCGCTAGTTGTGCACCTGATGAAACGGTTTGGCCTAACGTAACAAAAGATTGTTGAAGCACACCGCTCATACCCGCTTTGATTGTAAGGCGGTCTAGTTTATCTTTAGCAATCCGTAAGTTGCTTTCCGCTTGTTTAATGATCTCTTTTTGCATATTTATAGACTCAGTATGAATTAGCTTCAACTGTTCAATTTGATCTCTATAAATCGCAAGTACTTTGCTCATTTGCTGAGTCTTAATATCACTTTCAGCAAAATTTAATTTAGATACGATGCCTTTCGTTGAGAGATCGGATTGGGCCTGAAAGTTCAAATTCGATATCTCATAACTAGCTTCCAGCTCAGCGTACTTCACTTTCTCTGTCATAATTTCTCGTTTTTGCGACAGTTCAATTTGTTTTAAAGTGGCATATTCCTTTGTGAGCTCTTGACTTGCTATCAAGACATTTTCTTCTATTTCTGGATTGCTTAATTTTAGAATGACACTATCTGGCTGCACACTCGCGCCAGGCTTAAGCAGCACTTCCTCGACCGTCGCTTGAGAGCGGGACGTGATGAGTTTTTGATCGTTTGATTTAAACTCTCCGTACCCATCAACACTCACTATAAACTCCCCTTGCTGTACGTTCGAAAATAGACTTTCTTTGCGGAGAACTTCGACGCGGTCATCAGTTGTAATAAGTAACCAGCATAGTGCTAAGATCACGAAGAAAACCATCGCGATAGCCCGCTTATATGCTACGTTCTTCTTTTTTGAACTACTTTTGATTACATCCATTTTTAACTTCTCATGCTATTTACAGAAAAACTCACCTAACAAAGCACAATTTGTGCCAAAATATAAACTGCTGTTTTCATTTGGTTTTTTCGGTTCTTCTCATTGGTTTTTGCGATTTTAAGCTACAAAATCGAAATGCTTTGTGATTTTGAAGCGTCTGTATATATCTGAAGGTTCAACAGGTAACTCCAGAGTCAGGACGGAGCATTGCGTGGTATGACAAACGTCAACGAATCGGAGTAGCTAGAGTAGGCAGGGGCGTTCACCATGTTACTTTGAAACAGCTGAGTTTTTGCGAAAGTCAAACACTGGTAACAACATCATCTTGCCAGTCAACTTAATGAAGGTTACGAAGCCTCATAACCTTCATTAATACTCAAAGAATAAGCCTGTTTAACTCAACAAACGACTAAGCGATGAGAGCGGCCTTACGCTTAAAGCCAACCTCTTCTGCAGGCTTAGTCGCTGTAATGTTATTCGAATGCACAGAGCGCTGTTGAGCACTGTAGCTTTCAGTCAAATGAACCAACCGGGCCATTTTCATCACAATGCTGAAATGCGCAGGGTTTGATGATTTGCCACTGGCTAACTGGTCGACAATAGATAAGGCTTCTTTATGATCCCAAATGTTTGAGTTACGGGACTCAATGGAATCCAGTTTATCTCTTGCCCAAGCAAGTGTGTTGGGATTGTAGAAGTAGCTTTTCATATCAATGAATCCAATCTTGCTTTTTTTCAATCGCACACTGTCTGGCAATTTCCCAGCCATAGCATGACGCAACAAGCGCTTAGTAAATCCATGTTTTAGTTTGCTTTCTGACGGCAGTGAGAATAAAAATGTAACCAGTCGCCAATCCAAAAATGGCGTTCTGGCTTCTACACCATGCGCCATTGAAGCATAGTCAAATGAACGCAATATATTTTGTAAAAAACCATAATGCACATCGTGATATAGCATGGTATTTAAGTGATCAAAGTGCTCAGGATAGTGCTCTTGGTCATTTGTATAACTCTGCGGCTGATACTTGGCCGAAAAGCGCCCCTTAAATGCATCCGCAAAGAGCCTTTTAGAGTGCCCCCAGCCTTCCCAAGGTTTCAGAGAGTCAATATTTAAGCTGATACTGCGACCCAGCATAGTCAAATCAAAGATCTTGGCTAAATTAGGCATCCCGGCAAATGCATCATGCATTGCGGGCGTAAAGTGATAGCCATACCCTGCCATTAACTCATCCATTCCATGACCATCCAATGACACCACTCGAGATTGTTGCCGCATGCTCTTATAGAGTAAATACGGCCCCTCTGATGCAGCCTCGATATCTTCGTAGCAGCTAGTGAGGCTCTCTAACATATCGACATCCTGATATAAATTAGAGTGTACTTCTGTTAACTCAGCACCAGCTTTTTGGCAGACTTCCCGGGCTAGGTGCGTTTCATCTAACCAACCTTGTTTTCCAATAACGAACCCACTTAAAGGCTCTTTATCATCCCCAAGAACATCCCTGGCTGTTAGCATGATACTGCTTGAGTCCATTCCACCACTTATCGGAATACCATATTTGGTATCTGTACTTAAGCGCAGACGCACAGAATCTTCCATGAGTTCTTGTAATTTCGCCACTTGTTCTTCAAAAGTACTTGGTGGTTGAGGCAAGTGCAGTAACGTATTCCACCAGCGTTTCATGCTTATTTCGCCTGTACTTTCCACTTCTAAATAGTGTCCTGCCGGTATCCGTTGTACCTTACTCAGTATCGTTTTTCTTAACTCTCCTGATTGACCTAAAAACTGACGTTTTATCAGGTCAGTATTGTGCTGTAAATCCGCACCTGGCAGTAACGCAAACGCTTTTAATTCAGACGCAAAAGCAAACTGATTATCATCCTTGTAATACACGCAAGATTTGATAGCAAATCGGTCAATACAAATGCGTAACTTGCCTTCAAAGCTATCCCAAAGTGCCATAGCCCACATGCCATTGAATCGAGTAAAACACTCAACGCCCCAATGGGCATAGGCATACAACGCAACCTCAGTATCTGAGTCAGAGAAGAAGTGAAAACCAGCTTGCTGCAACTCAGTTCGGAGCTCTCGATAGTTATAGATTTCTCCATTGAAACTGATTGCGTAGCGGTCTTGTAAAGTCATTGGTTGAGCACCATTTTGACTTAAATCGTGGATTGATAACCGACGATGACCTAACCCTAGATTATGTTTTCCATCGATGAAAATATCTCCACTGTCGGGCCCTCTGTGCTCTAACGCATCGTTAAACTTCGTTAAACTTACAGGGTCGACAGGCTGTCCATCAAAGCGCCAAATACCAGTAATACCACACATCAGCTTCTCCTTACACTTCTTCGGCTAATTCTTGTTTTATATTAAAAATTTTCCTAAATTCAGGGCTGCTTTTTATGAGGTAATCTAAGCTACCTTCTTTAACAACCTTACCTTGGTCAATCATAAATATTCTATTAGCCTTACTAATGGTCTCTAGGCTGTGAGTTATTATTATCACCGTATTACTTTCTGATATTTCGTCTATTGATTTGAGAATTTCATGCTCAGACTCAACGTCTAAGTTAGACGTCACTTCATCAAGAATAAAAATTGGTGAATTTTTCAAAAATAAACGTGCAACGGATAGTCGCTGTCTTTGACCAGAGCTCAGTTGATAGCCGTCCTGCCCGATAAGCGTGTCGACACCTTGTGGTAACTTACTGATAAAAGAAGTGCAATTGGCTTTCTCTAATGCATGATAAACGGCTTCATCAGTTGCGTTTGGGTAAACCATCCGAACATTTTCAAAGATAGAGGCGTTAAAGAAAAATGCATTCGCGACGGCAGTATTAACATATTCACTAATTTGATCTGCTGATGCATCATTAACTTTTAAATCTCCAATTCTTATTTCACCTTGTTGCACTGGAAGCATCCCAGATAACAGCAATGCCAGAGTCGATTTGCCTGCCCCATTCCCTCCGACAAAAGCAACCCTCTCTCCTTTTGCAATAGACATAGATAAACCTTTTAACACCGGCTTCTTCTCGCTCTCGGTGTAGCAAAAGCTAACGTTATCCAAACAAATATAATCTGTATTCGAGCGGCTGGGTGCTTCCGTCTTATCACTCGCTTGGTGATTCGGAAGTCGGCTTTCCGGGGCCATATCAAGAATTTTGTAAAGTCGTCTTAAACTAACGACGCCGCTAGATATATCCAGAACGGTATGTGAAAGAAAACCTATAGGCTGATACAGACGCTGAGTGAATACAGTGAAAGCGACTAAGGTACCTATTGTTAGTTCTTCCTGTATCAAATGCTTACCAGCGAAGTAGTATACGAAAACAATGCCCAGTCCAGATAACGCAGAGAAGGAAACTCGATTCGCCTGAAATAACATAGCGATTGTGACTCGTGTTTTACGGATGCCAGTTGCAATCGTAGAGAACTTTTGAAATTGATTGTCTCCAATGCCATTTAACCTTGAAAACATAAAGCCATTGACTGAAAAGTCTTCCGCAATTTTGGAGTTCAATTGATCGCCAAAGTTAAATGAGTCTTTTGATTTTTCATTAATTGCTTTAGTAACGAAGTAAAGAATCAAAAAATATACCGGCACTGTTACGATTGAAATTAGCGTGAGCTGCCAGTTCATATAAAGCATAAAAGATGCGGCAAGAATCAAGGTAATGACATTGGTGATAATAGATGGAATGGTTCGAGCTAACGCTACCTGAATATTTATCAAGTCAGTGTTAAACCTAGAGAGTAACTCTCCCCTTTCAACTTTTGAGAAAAAAGACAGAGGTAGTCGCTGTATGTGTTGATACATGTGACACCTAATATCAAAACAAAAACCTGAGCCAAATCGACTAATAAAAAGCTCTTCAGCTAATCCAGACAATGTTGACAGCACCAGGATACCAATAGAAATCAATATTAAGTTTGTTAGCTCCTGGAGATCTTTATTTGGGATAGCTGAATCAATAATCTCCTTATAAATAAGAGGAGGTGAAAGGTTAAGTAAGACAGATAATGCCACAAAAAATATAGCCATCATCACGGAATATTTATACGGGTAAAGGAAGGTGCTGAGTCGCTTGAACAAAGACAAGTTACTTTCTTGTTGATTTTGGGCTGCTTTCATGGGATCTGCTTGCTGAATTAAGTTTCATTAGGACAAGCAATGACTGCTTGTCCTACGGTGTGCTTGTGAATTATTTTGAAGAAGTATTGCTTAGGAGCTTCTTTCCTTTCTTAACTTCAGCTAGTAATTCATCAAAATCAGGGTAATTATCATCTCTCTCAACTAATGCGCCTTTAATAGGCATTAATGGAATGAGTTCTTCAAACAGTTGCCATACTTGATTAGGTATAGATTCAGAATGAGAGTCAATAAGTTTACCGTTGTGCCAAACCCCACCAGCAAGGTGCGCCTGAACGACAGCATCAAGTGGTAGTTGTTTAGCTCGCTCAATCGCATCGAAGCCAAAATTTACGCTATTAGTGTAAAGATTCGTCACATCGAGCAACATGCCACAGCCCGTTTTATCAACAAGCTGGTGCAAGAAATCTTCTTCACTCATTGTCGAACCCGGAATTTCCAATGTCTTAGTAATGTTTTCGATGACAAACGGAATTCCCAGAGTATCTTGAACCATATTTATATTATCGACGGTATATTTTAGCGTGACGTCATTGTATTGAATCGGTGATAAGTGACCTAAATCAATACCTGGGCACTCCGTTGTTGCCAAGTGGTCGCTGTAATAAGGCGCATTCAAGATATCTACAACATCTTTAACATTAGATAAAAACGTTTTTGATACTTTGCGTGCAGACCCCACCGATAAAGAAACACCATGAGGAATAATGGTGAATTTCTCTGCCATTTCCGTTAATGCGTCGATAGACCGTGGAGAAGTACCAATATACTTTTCAGTAATAATTTCCAAAAAGTCAATTTCATCTTCATTTGCTAAAATATCATTATGGATCTGGTATCTATAACCTAAGCCAGCGCCTAAAAAAGGTAGCAAGTCTATTGATTTACTGATCATGAATGACCCCTTTTATTGCGATATGAGCAGCAACTCATTAGAGTGGAAGAATTCCAACGCTTGCTTAAGATCTTCACTACAACCACTGATACCAGTCTGAGTCTCAAAATGATCCAATAATTGTGCAAATGTAAGCTCACCTTTGATCATGCTTATTAGCGAGCCGGCAGCTGGATTAAGAGACAATAGTTTCGCTTTAGGAGAAGTTGGTACAAAATACATGACCATAGCCGTTTCTTTCTCTTCGACGTTTGCAGGGATCTCGTCCTCATCAAGCAATTCGATCAGTTGTGCTAAGTCATAGTCAAGTTTCAACAACGTCGCTGAGTCAACAAGCTTTATTTTGGTGTCATTCTCAATTGTCGTGCTTGCGTTTTTGGTGTTGATGTATTCAAAATCATCTTGATTTGTCGTGGTTAGATTCAACTGATTTCGAATATTTTCGAAACGGATCAACTCAGCGGTATAATTTGGAATATCGTCTTGCGAACCGTTAATGCTGTCCTCTAAGAACTGACCAAATTTAGATACAAACGCAAGTTTACTTTCCCCTGGATATGCAGGGTTGACGTTATAGAAACGGTCAAACAGCTTAAATAGTGCAGGCTCGCCAAGCACCTTTAATGTATATTCATAGCTTGCTGTGTTTCGCTTGAAGTTTTTCATCTTCAGGCTTGATGCATACTGTTCCAGAGCTTTTTTCTCAATATTTCTGATTGCCTGCTTTTCTTCATCCGTTAGCTGATATAAAGCCTCAGTAACATCTGGTGCAACATCATTTAGTTTTCGAAATACGTCATCTGTGTACAAGCGATTGACGAAAGATTGTAATTCCAGTGCGCTCATCTCTAATTCTCTTCTTTTTATATTTTCAAATGCTTCGGTAAACTTATCGCTAATCGATTCTGCTATCTCATCAAAAGAGGGATAAAAATCCTTTGCGACTTCATAGCAATTTGCACCAATTTGTTTAGCTTTATCAGGAAAATCGAGTACAAAACTGATCTTTTCAGCCAGTGCATCTGTGTCTTGAGGATCTACCACAAGTAAGTTCTCGCCCGGCTCAAGCTTGTCCTTCACACGCTGCTTTTCATAAATTTCATCAGATACAATCAGACATTTACCACAACGCATAACTTCAACAGCAACGCCTGGCATATGGATAGGGATTGCGAAATCACGTTCTAAGAAACAAACCGCATCGCATAAATTGATAAATTCTGGCACTTGCCAATGCGGCATGAATGGTAACCAAATGGTATTTTCTTCAATGCCAGCTTCTTTTACTTTATTGACAAACTCTTTTAGCTGGTGCGCATGACCATTAGTGAGGGCTAAGAAGTTGAACTTTTTACCGCGTTTCTTTAACTTGCCCAAAGACTCGATGAGATCGTAACTGCCTTTGCTAATACCGACCTTACCGTAGATACCGATACTACTGGCTTCACTATCATAGTTTTCATAACCAAACTGTTCTCTAAGCATTGAATATATCGGCTTGCTCAATGCATCTTTTGTACTGATTAGATACTGTTCTAAATCAAGCGCTTTGCGCTCTGGATTGTAGATGAATTCAGGGCAGGTTGGCGGTGCAAAAGGCATGACATTGTATGGATCTACACCTGCATGATAAAAACGACGAGTCGTGGAGCCACTGGAAAAAATAAATCCTGCTTTACTGAACATCTCATGGTAAAGGGTGTTGTGCTCTGGGTTTTTAAGCAGTCGGCCTACATCACTACCAGCATGCTTCAAGCCAAACGGAACACCAGTCGCTTGTGACGTGACATAAGCTGCAACGCCGTATGGTTCAAAATAGTGACCTAGGATAAAGTCACACTCATATTTACGGACAACGTCAATAGCTATATTAGAAAGCTTTGATACGAAAGGGTTAGCATAAGGAATATATTGGTACTTAGCTTTTTCATTTGTGTAATGGATATGCAGATTGTTCTTTACATCAGCAAATGGAGTACCTGACATATCATCAGGAATACGTCCTAATGTTATTCTAAACTCTTCTTCAGTTTCAGTCCCGTTGCTGATCAGATGCACCTGATGGCCTTGCTTAGCCAATGCATAGCATAGCCAGAAGTTTAACTGCGCCACTCCCCCTTGAATTGGAGAGACTTTTCCTATTATACAAATGTTCATTACAATGCCTTTTAGTACTTTGCTTTATTATTGATTTTTATTTCTGCACTCGGTGTAGTTGAAACTTTAAAAGAGGCGTACAACGCCTCTTTAGCTGTTAGCAATTACATTTGTGCCATGTAGTAACAGCCTGAACAACCAGTACAACCGCCACAGTGGCCGCCTTCTGGAGATACATCACCGTTTTTGCTAGTAGCTTGAGCTGCTTCAAAAATGCTGTTTGAAAAAGACATAATTTCTTCCTTTTTGTTTAATGGTTTTTTATTGAGTTTGACAAGTAGGGCAACCAGTACAGCGGTAACCTTCACACAAATCACCGGGGTGACTTGTAGAGAGCGATGCTGCATGAACGTCATGTTGAAAAGACATAACTTATCCTCTACTCAGTGTGTTTTTTTAATTAAAACTCAGCCTGAGCTTCACAAGCGCGACAGCCTTTACAGCCAGCAATATCTACATCACCAACGCTTTGGCTAACTTCTGAAATTACAAATAGTGAATTAATCATCATTTATTCCTTTTTTATTAAATAGTTCAATGGAACGTGTTGCTTACAACCCTAATTGGCCGTACTCATACCTTACACTGTCTCGAAAGCTACAAATAAAGTGCGTTCCTTATTCGGTGAGTGGTGCATGTGATATTCACATAAGCGCCAAGCCACCATTCATTTTTATATGGCTGTGCGTAACGCACTGCCTTGTGTGACAAAAAATAGTGTGAATTTACTCATTGACCAGTGCAGCTCAGTGCACTCAAATCAATTCCAGATTCGACCTATCGTTTGACAGGGTGAACTTACAAGATTAAGTGAGTGAACCAAAAGTGAATAAACGTTAACAACCATTAGCAACAACACAAACAAAATGGTAAGTGAATGATATTAAAGCTTTTTAAAATAAAAAAGAGATAAAAGAAGAACAAAAAAAGCAACAGAATAGTGACATTTTAAAACACTAAAAACGCATGGTTAAAAATAGTGCAACCTAAACTTATAAAAACCAACAAGCAGGGGCGATTTGATCTGTCCATTATTTCTGGACACCTGCCTGAATTAAGTACAACCTTCACTTTGGTTTCTTACCTATGACGTATTAAATATGGTTACTTCTTGAAAGCTTGCCTGACAGGTCTTTATCGTTTTTGGCAAACGCAGCAATACAATACGACATGAGAAGTCTTTAACGCCGTTGGCGCCATTTTTACTCCTTCAAATTGAACAGGTATTAAGTGAAATTGGTATAAAGCAAAGTGTGAGCATAGTTGTGATACAGAAGCATTTATAAATGTGGCACAGATAACGTCATATTTGCTCCGTCAAATTGAACAAGCAATAGGTGGTAGTATAGATGGCAACCTCAATTCACACAGCTGACGGTTGCTCCCTGACGAGAAGCCACAAGTCTTTTTCAGCTGTGGCCATATGATTCGATGGTAAGCATAACATTAGCGTCAAAGCACCGTGAAATGGCCGTGACCATACCAAACAAAAGCCCGATAATCGCCTCTATACCAGAGAATCTCGTTGCAGTTGGTTTAGGCTCTGCCCATTTCATCGCGACAGATTGCCATAAGTTTGAATAAACAATTAATTGGTGTGATTAGGGAGTGCGGATCCGACTAACAGAGACTCATTTATAAAGTGTGAATATGGATATCATCACAATACAAGCATCTAAGCCAGCCTACATGGTGAAATACGGACTTGTAATACCAATTTGCTTAATTAAGTGATCTATTTTGAGGCGAGAAAATAGGGTCGATAACAAGGCAAAAATTTTGCTATTTAGTTGTTCTAAATAAGAAATTTTTCGGGAAAGAAATAGCCATGGCTGCTCAAGGCATGCAGCACAGCCTGTAAGAATGTTGCTGATAAATGTTAGAGAACCAAAATGCCTTCACCTGGCATCTAAAAAAATAAACCCCACTTAAAAAGTGGGGTTTATTATCAGTCTGAAACCCACGTAGAGTGTGGGTTTTTTAAACCAGATAGGTGGCTGCTTATTTGCGCAGCTGGCGTAGAAGACGTAGCTGAGCAAGAGCTTCTTCAAGCTGCATTGCAGCTTGCTGGTAATCCAGCTCACCTGCAGTGCCTGAAGCCAATTGCGCTTCCGCTTCACGTTTAGCTTCTTCAGCAGCTTGCTCGTCAATTTCTTCCGCACGGATCGCAACGTCAGCAAGGACAGTTACGGTCTTAGGTTGAACTTCCAGCGTACCACCTGCAACATAGATAAACTCTTCAGTGTTATCTTCTGTTACTAAACGTACCATACCAGGTTTTAGGCCAGTCAGTAGTGGTGCGTGACCCGGGTGAATACCCAGCTCACCTTCACTACCTGTCACTTGGATCGCAGTCACGTCGCCAGAGTACAAACTCTTTTCAGCGCTCACTACGTCAAGGCGTACTGTCATTGCCATAACAACCCCCTAATTACATGTTTTTGGCTTTTTCGATCGCTTCGTCGATTGAGCCAACCATGTAGAAAGCCTGCTCTGGCATGTCATCGTATTCACCGTTTAAGATGCCTTTGAAGCCAGAAATAGTGTCTTTCAGTGAAACGTATTTACCAGGTGCACCTGTGAATACCTCAGCAACGAAGAACGGCTGAGACAGGAAACGCTGGATTTTACGTGCACGAGATACAACTTGCTTATCTTCGTCAGATAGCTCGTCCATACCTAGAATTGCGATGATGTCTTTCAGCTCTTTATAACGCTGAAGTACAGTCTGAACGCCACGTGCAGTCTCGTAGTGCTCGTTACCGATTACTAGCGGGTCAAGCTGACGAGATGTTGAATCTAGTGGGTCTACCGCAGGGTAGATACCTAGAGACGCGATATCACGTGAAAGTACAACAGTTGCATCAAGGTGCGCGAACGTCGTTGCTGGTGACGGGTCAGTCAAGTCATCCGCAGGTACGTATACGGCCTGGATTGACGTGATTGAACCAGTCTTAGTCGATGCGATACGCTCCTGTAGTACACCCATCTCTTCTGCAAGAGTTGGCTGATAACCTACCGCTGAAGGCATACGACCTAGTAGTGCAGATACCTCAGTACCCGCCAGCGTGTAACGGTAGATGTTATCTACGAAGAACAGTACGTCACGACCTTCGTCACGGAACTTCTCTGCCATAGTCAGACCAGTCAGAGCAACACGCAGACGGTTACCCGGTGGCTCGTTCATCTGACCGTATACTAGCGATACTTTGTCTAGTACGTTTGAGTCGTTCATCTCATGGTAGAAGTCATTACCCTCACGAGTACGCTCACCAACACCGGCGAATACAGAGTAACCGCTGTGCTCGATTGCGATGTTACGGATAAGTTCCATCATGTTTACGGTTTTACCTACACCAGCACCACCGAACAGACCAACTTTACCACCCTTCGCGAACGGACATACAAGGTCGATTACCTTGATACCTGTTTCAAGTAGCTCAACTGAGCTGCTTTGCTCTTCGTATGAAGGTGCAGCGCGGTGGATTGACCAACGCTCTTCTTCACCGATTGGGCCGGCTTCATCAATTGCGTCACCCAGTACGTTCATGATACGACCAAGTGTTGCTGTACCAACTGGAACCTTGATTGGCTCAGCTGTACCTTCTACTGAAGTACCACGGCGCAGACCGTCAGTACTACCAAGTGCGATACCACGTACCACACCGCCACCTAGCTGCTGTTGCACTTCTAGTGTCAAACCAGCCAGGTCGCCTTCTGTAACTTTTAGTGCGTCATATACGGCTGGCACGTTGTCTTGTGGGAACTCGATGTCCACAACGGCGCCGATAATTTGGACGACCTTACCTAAACTCATGTCTATTCCTCTCGTTAAACTTTGCCGAAGCGTTACACGGCAGCTGAACCAGATACAATCTCACTGATCTCTTGTGTGATTGCAGCCTGACGCGCCTTGTTGTATACCAGCTGTAACTCATCAATCAGGCCACCTGCGTTATCTGTTGCGGCTTTCATCGCAACCATACGGGCAGCTTGCTCAGAGGCAGCATTCTCAACTACACCTTGGTAAACCTGAGACTCAATAAAGCGCACTAGTAGTGTCTCTAGAATCGCCTCTGGGTTTGGCTCATATAAGTAATCCCAAGCGTGAGCTGATACTTCTTCTTCAGCTTTTGGCAAAGGTAATAACTGATCGATAACAGGCTCTTGCTTCATTGTGTTCACAAAGTTGTTGTACACAACGAATAAGCGATCAATTTTGCCTTCTTCGTATGCTTTTAGCATCACTTTAACAGGACCAATTACGTCCTGAACGGAAGGCGCATCTCCTAACCCGGCTTTTTTGGCTTCTAGCTCACCGCCAAAACGCTTAAAGAAACCGGCAGCTTTGCCGCCAAGGGTTGCAAATGTTGCATCAACACCCTTTTCTTTCCACGCTTTAACGTCTTTCGCTACATACTTAAACTCGTTTGAGTTCAAGCCGCCACAAAGACCACGGTCAGTAGAGATAACGATGTAACCTACTCGCTTCACCTCACGCTCAATTAAGAACGGGTGTTGGAAGTCAAGGTTAGCCTGAGCAATACGACCGATCACTTTGCGTAAGTTTTCAGCGTATGGGCGGCTGGACGCGACGCGTTCCTGTGCCTTCTTCATTTTAGAAGCGGCAACCATCTCCATTGCGCTGGTGATCTTCTGAGTATTCTTGATACTCCCGATCTTGCTTTTTATCTCTTTTCCGCTGGCCATGACTCTTTCTCCGAATCTGGGTGAGTAGTTAACTACTCACCTTCATAACACATTACCAAGTTTGCGTAGACTTGAACTTCTCTAGAAGTTCTTTCAGCTGCGCTTCGATCTCGGCGTTGTAGTTACCAGTTTCATTGATTTGAGTCATTAGCGCTGCGTATTCGCTTTTCGCGAATGCGATTAGGCTTGCTTCAAAATCAAGTACTTTGTTGATTTCGATGTCTTGCAGGTAGCCTTTCTCAACAGCGAATAGAGACAGAGACATGTCAGCAACAGACATTGGTGCGTACTGTTTCTGCTTCATTAGCTCTGTTACGCGCTCACCGTGCTCAAGCTGGGCACGTGTTGCATCGTCAAGGTCAGAAGCGAACTGAGAGAACGCCGCTAGTTCACGGTACTGAGCTAGCGCTAGACGGATACCACCACCTAGTTTCTTAACGATTTTAGTTTGCGCTGCACCACCTACACGAGATACCGAGATACCAGCGTTAACAGCTGGACGGATACCTGCGTTGAACAAGTCAGTCTCTAGGAAGATCTGACCGTCGGTGATTGAGATAACGTTGGTAGGTACGAATGCAGAAACGTCACCACCTTGAGTTTCAATGATTGGCAATGCCGTCAATGAACCTGTTTGACCTTTCACTTCACCGTTGGTGAACTTCTCAACGTAATCAGCGTTAACACGTGATGCACGCTCTAGAAGACGTGAGTGAAGGTAGAATACGTCACCTGGGTATGCTTCACGGCCCGGTGGACGCTTAAGTAGTAGTGAGATCTGACGGTAAGCAACAGCTTGCTTAGACAGGTCATCATATACGATTAGCGCGTCTTCACCACGGTCACGGAAGTATTCACCCATAGTACAACCAGAGAACGGTGCCAGGAATTGTAGTGCAGCAGACTCAGATGCTGATGCAACAACAACAATGGTGTTCTCAAGAGCGCCATGCTCTTCTAGTTTACGTACTACGTTAGCAATGGTCGAAGCTTTCTGACCAACCGCAACGTACACACACTTAACGCCTGTGTCTTTTTGGTTGATGATAGCATCGATAGCCAGTGCTGTTTTACCAGTCTGACGGTCACCGATCACTAGCTCACGCTGACCACGACCAACTGGGATCATAGAGTCGATAGACTTATAACCAGTTTGTACTGGCTCGTCTACTGATTGACGCTCGATTACGCCCGGTGCGATTTTTTCAACTGGCTCAAAACCATCGTTGTCTACCGCGCCTTTACCGTCAATCGGCTCACCTAGTGTGTTTACAACACGACCTAGCAGACCACGGCCTACTGGTACTTCAAGGATACGACCTGTTGATTTAACTTTTACGCCTTCTTTAAGGTCTGCGTATGGACCCATTACTACCGCACCTACTGAGTCGCGCTCAAGGTTCAATGCGATAGCATAACGGTTGCCAGGAAGCTCGATCATCTCACCCTGCATACAGTCAGCAAGACCGTGGATGCGGATGATACCGTCGGTAACAGATACGATAGTACCTTCGTTACGCGCTTCACTTACAACTTCAAACTGCTCAATGCGTTGCTTGATCAGTGCAGAAATTTCTGTGGAATTAAGTTGCATGCTCTTTTTCCCAATTACGATTGTAGCGTCGTCACAAGACGATCTAACTTGCCGCGAATAGAGCCGTCAATGACGGTATCGCCAGCTTTAATGACCAGACCACTTACGATGGTTTCGTCGATGCTACAATTCAGCTTAACTTTGCGTGCGAAACGTTTCTCAAGTGCCGCGACCAATTTTGCTTGCTCTTCTTCGGCAAGCGCTGCTGCTGAAACGACGTTAACGTCGATTTCTTTGTCATAGTCTGCTTTAAGTTCAGCAAACAAATCTGCAACAGCTGGAATGGCGGCTAAACGCTCATTTTCGGCCATCAGCTTGATAAGATTTTGGCCTTGTTCGTCGAGTTGCTCAGCGCATAGCTTGATGAATACATCAGACTGCTCTGCTTCGGTAGCAATGCCACCCAGTAGCAGCTGAACCTGTTCATCGCGGGCCACTTGGCCTGCGAAGAACAGCATTTCATTCCAAGCTTCAACTGTGCCTTTCTCAACGGCAAGTTCAAAAGCCGCTTTAGCGTATGGGCGAGCGATAGTAGTCAATTCAGACATGCTCATACCCTCTACTTAAAGCTCAGCGACAAGTTTTTCAACGATGTCACTGTGTGCGGCTTGATCGATTTCACGCTCTAAAATCTTCTCTGCACCAACCACAGCCAGAGTCGCTACTTGTTGACGTAGCTCTTCTTTCACGCGGTTGCGCTCAGATTCGATCTCAGAGTGTCCCTGAGCAATGATTTTCTCACGCTCTTGCTGACCACGAGTTGTCTCTTCGTCAACAATCAGCGTTGCACGCTTTTTAGCTTGTTCAATGATTTCGCTAGCTTGAGTTTTCGCTTCTTTCAGTTCTTCAGCAGCTTTTTCGCGCGCTTGCTCAAGATCTTTTTCAGCTTTGTCAGAGGCAGCTAATCCATCTTCGATTTTCTTCTGGCGAGCTTCAATCGCACCATTTAGTGGTGGCCATACGAACTTCATACAGAACCATACGAAGACCACAAATGCGATTAATTCACCTATTAGAGTGGCGTTTAAGTTCACGACCGCTCCTCCTTACTTGACAGTTGTTCGTTTCAGGTATTTTGCAATATTAAAGAGCGAACAACATGTACATAGCGATACCTACACCGATCATTGCAACGGCATCGATAAGACCAGCTAGGATGAACATTTTAACTTGTAGTTGAGGCGCAAGCTCAGGCTGACGAGCACATGCTTCTAGGAACTTACCACCCATGTTACCGAAGCCTAGTGCAGTACCGATTGCACCAAAACCGATTAGTAGAGCAACAGCGATAAGTTTAATAGCAACTGCGATTTCCATTTTTATCTCCAAAGTTTCAATAGTAAATTAAAGTTAAAGTTTAAAAAATTCTTTTATTTCAGCTAATTAGTGGCTTTTTGTGCTAGCCATGCTGAGGTAAACGATAGTCAGCATCATAAATACGAATGCTTGCAATACGATTACCATGATGTGGAACACAGCCCATACAAAGTGCAGTGGAAGCTGCATCAGGCCGATTGCACCGATCAGGATGAAGATCATCTCACCTGCATACAAGTTACCGAACAAACGCAGTGCCAGCGAGAAAGGCTTAGCAACCAATGCGATTGTTTCAAGTAGCAAGTTACATGGGATAAGAATTGCCATCACTAATTTGTTCTTAGAGCTGAACGGGTGAAGCGTAAGCTCAGCAATGAAGCCGCCCAGACCTTTGATACGAATTGAATACCCGATCATCAGAATAAATACGCCCAGTGCCAGTGCAGCAGTCATATTCACGTCTGTGGTCGGTACAATCTTCATGTAAACATCATGTGGGTCCATACCAAATGCTTGCTCACCAACGAAGCCGGCGAAAGCAGGTAGGAAATCAACTGGAACCAAATCCATCAAGTTCATTAAGAACACCCAGACAAAGATAGTCAGGGCCAAAGGCGCGATCAGTTTGCTATTGCCATGGTAAGTGTCTCGCACGTTATCACCAACGAGCTCAACAACCATTTCAATAAAGCACTGGAATTTACCAGGAACGCCTGTGGTGGATTTTTTAGCGGCACTTCGGAAGATCCATAAGAATATAAGACCTAAACCGATGGACCATGCGAGGGTATCTATATGCCATGTCCAGAAACCACTGTCCGCACATGCTTTATTGAAGGCCAGACCGGCATCGGTCGAACACATCTTGGCATTGGTCAAGTGGTGCTGAATATGGCTCGATAGAGTCACTTCTTCTGCAGCCATTGTTTTATCCTAAAAGTTAATGATTAAAAAAAATCAGAACCAACCATTGTGTCAGCATTACCAGCATGTAGGTGCCAAAAAACGGCAACATAACCACTGAAAAATGCTTAAAAATGAGCGCAAAAAGCACAACAGTTAGCAAAAATTTTAATCCGTTTCCTCGTTTCAATGAGGAATACACTTGATTTGCCTTACTGGCACCCATAAATCGGAATGCATAAGCGGCAAATACAAAATTAGGGAGTACCAGCACCGCACCGCCAGCCAACGCCGACAAGCCTGCTTCCACTCCCCAACCAATAAAAACTATTACTGCAGCAATGATAGCTACGAGACCCTGATACAAAACACCTTTTAATGCGGCACGCCGATATGGGCTTGCTAACGAATGAGTCACTTATAATTAACCTTAATGACGCTAAATTTTATCAGGGCTAGAAAACTGGCGAAATTATACTTATTTCTGCTCAATTTGCAACTTGACGAGACGAAATGTAACGCTTTTCGAGCGCCCATTTCGCCTTAAAAGGTAAGATTACGAGGGTTGTTGAAAATCGGGCTGGATACGCCCCAAAATTCCATCTAATTCATCTAAATTTGCATAAGAAATCACCAGCTTACCTTTGCCTTTTTGGTTATAATTTATCTCCACTTTGGCCCCCAGGTTCTCTGCTAGCTGTTGCTCAAGCAGTTTAACGTCCGGATCTTTCTCTTTTGCTGGTTTTTTCTCCACGGGCTCTAACATAGCACGCACCAGTTTCTCGGTTTCACGGACCGTTAGTCCTTTAGCGACCGCGGTTCTGGCCGCTTCCGATTGCTGCTCACCGGTCAGTGCAAGTAGACAACGGGCATGACCCATTTCAATATCACCATGTTCCAACAAGATTTTTACATCATCGTTGAGATTATTGAGACGAAGTAAATTGGTCACTGTGGTACGTGACTTGCCTACGGCGTCAGCAACTTGCTGATGGGTTAGTTCAAACTCGTTCAGTAATCGGTCGAGTGCAACGGCTTCTTCCATGGCGTTTAGATCTTCACGCTGAATGTTCTCAATCAGCGCAATGGCCACTGCGGCTTCATCAGCAACATCTTTGATGATACAGGGCACCACATCCAGCTCAGCAAGCTGCGCAGCGCGCCAGCGTCGTTCACCAGCAATGATTTCGAATTGGTTTTCAGCGATCGGGCGCACCACTATCGGTTGTAATACACCTTGTGCCCGGATCGAACTGGCAAGCTCTTCCAGCGCCTGTTCAGACATGTCCTTGCGCGGCTGATATTTACCACGTTGCAAATACTCAATGGGCAACCGTTGTAATTCCTGATCGGTCACCTCATGGTTTTGCGTCGTCTGCTCGGGTTCAACGGCACGCTCGGTGCCCTGGGTTTGTGTGACTTCAGGCTGAGCAGGTTGAGGCGCAGCAGGTTTTGCTGAACTCAACAGGGCATCCAGACCTCGACCCAAACCGCGTTTTTTCACCGACATTATTTTTTCTTCCTCTTAGGCAACAGCTGCTGCTTGTTTTTCCTGACGGCGGAGCATTTCTCCGGCCAATGCCAAATAGGCTTTGGCACCACTGGATGCTCTGTCATAGTACATCGCTGGCGCACCAAAACTCGGCGCTTCTGCCAGACGCACATTGCGTGGGATCACCGTGCGGTATACTTTTTCACCAAAGTGCTGTTTCAGCTGTTCAGATACATCATTCGCCAGGCGGTTACGTGGATCGTACATAGTACGTAAGATCCCCTCAATCTGTAAATGGGGATTGACCAGCTTAGAAAGCTGCGTGATGGTATCCATCAGCGCTGTGAGTCCTTCCAGTGCATAATACTCACACTGCATAGGCACCATAACAGAGTCAGCCGCCGCCATTGCGTTGACCGTCAGCATATTCAAAGAAGGCGGACAATCAATAAAAATAAAATCGTACTGGTCCAGCACCGATTCCAGTGCATTACGCAAACGCACTTCGCGGGCGAACAATTCCATCAATTTAACTTCTGCCGCGGTCACATCACCGTTAGCAGCAATTAGATGGTATTCGCCGGACGTTTCTTTGCTGATCACGTCCTGAATGGGGGTCTCTTCGATCAAAAGATCGTAAATGGTTGCTACTTCACCATATTTGTCAACACCGCTGCCCATGGTCGCATTGCCTTGTGGATCCAGGTCAATCAGCAGGACCTTACGCTTGGTCGCAGCCATGGAAGCTGCCAGGTTAACTGCAGTGGTGGTTTTTCCCACACCGCCTTTTTGGTTTGCGATCGCAATGACTCTAGCCACTATGTCCTCGAATACTAGTCTTTTTTCAGAATGATTAAATGACGTTCACCATCCAGCTCGGGGACCTGTAAACTAATATCACGTTCCAGAGTCACACCGGCAGGCAGGCTATCCAGTTCCTGCTGCGGAAACTGACCTTTTAACGCCAGAAAGCGGCTTTCGTCATCGACCAGATGTCCACACCACTGAACCATATCCTGCAAAGAGGCAAATGCACGGCTCAGTACACCGTCTAATTTAACACTTGGTTGATATTCTTCAACACGAGACTGAACGGGTGTGACGTTTTCCAGTCCAAGCGCATGTTTTACCTGGGTTAAAAAACGTACACGCTTACCAAGGCTGTCGAGCAAAACAAAATGCGTATCGGGCAGGGCGATGGCCAGTACAATCCCAGGTAATCCGGGTCCGGTACCCACGTCGATGTAATTTTTGCCGCTCAGGTGAGGCGCAACGACTAACGAGTCCATGATGTGTTTAACCATCATTTCTTGTGGATCGCGCACTGAGGTCAGGTTGTAGGCTTTGTTCCATTTATCGAGCAGCCCGACATAATCGACGAGCTGCTGCTTCTGTTGTTCAGTTAGCGTGATGTCCGTACGGGCTAACAGGGCTGTAAGTTGTTCTAATAACACAGTCTTCCGTTTGTTGTTACGCTGACTTGCGTAACAACCCTTGCTTCTTCAGATACACTAATAATAGCGAAATAGCAGCAGGGGTGATACCAGAAATGCGAGACGCCTGGCCGATTGTTTGTGGTCTGGCTTCTGACAGCTTAGCCACCACCTCGTTTGACAGACCGCTGACCTGAGCGTAATCGAACTCAGCCGGTAATAGCGTTTCTTCGTGACGCAGTTGTTTGTTGATCTCATCCTGCTGACGCGCAATATACCCGGCGTACTTAGTCTGTATCTCAACTTGCTCCAGCGCCTGAATATTGTCCTGTTCGCTGGCCAACCCTTCAATCTGCATCAGTGTGTTATAACTGACTTCCGGGCGACGGATCAGATCTTCCAAACTGGCTTCACGGGTCAATGGCGACTTCAGCAATTCATTCACCTGCGCCAGTGCAGGATGATCTTTGTGGATCCAGGTGTTACGCAGTCGCTGCGTTTCCTGCTCCATGACTTCCAGCTTATTGTTGTAAGCTGCCCAGCGTTCATCATCCACTAAACCCAGTTTACGGCCTTGTTCTGTTAGACGCAGGTCGGCGTTGTCTTCACGTAACAGCAAACGGTATTCAGCACGGCTGGTGAACATGCGATACGGTTCTTTGGTCCCTAAGGTTGCAAGGTCATCGATCAAGACTCCGGTATAGGCCTGATCGCGACGCGGTGTCCAGGCATCCTGACCCTTAACTTGCAAGGCCGCATTCATACCGGCGATTAAGCCTTGTGCGCCGGCTTCTTCATATCCGGTGGTACCATTGATTTGGCCAGCAAAGAACAGACCATTAATGAATTTGGTTTCCAAAGATTGCTTCAGGTCACGCGGATCAAAGAAATCATACTCGATGGCGTAACCAGGACGACAAATATGCGCATTTTCAAAACCCTGAATTGAACGCACGATCTCCAGCTGAATATCAAACGGCAAGCTGGTGGAGATCCCGTTTGGATACAGTTCGTAAGAAGTCAGCCCTTCCGGTTCAACAAAGATCTGATGTTTCTCTTTATCAGCAAAACGAACGATCTTATCTTCAATAGAAGGACAATAACGAGGCCCAATTCCTTCGATCACACCGGCATACATAGGTGAGCGATGCAGGTTTTCACGGATCACGTCATGGGTTTTCTCATTGGTATACGTGATGTAGCAAGGGATCTGTTGTGGATGATCCGATGTTTTACCCATAAATGAGAATACCGGCGTTGGCGTATCACCTGGTTGTGCTTGCATCACAGAAAAATCAACAGTGCGTGCATCGATACGAGGTGGTGTGCCTGTTTTTAGCCGATCAACACGGAAGGGCAGTTCACGTAAACGCTGTGCCAATGCAATTGAAGGCGGATCGCCTGCACGGCCACCTTTAAAGTTTTCCAAACCAATGTGGATCTGGCCACCAAGGAAAGTACCGACTGTTAATACTACCGTTTCGGCACTGAAGCGCAGTCCCATTTGGGTAACAACCCCTTTCACCTGATCCTGCTCAACGATCAGATCATCACACGATTGCTGAAAGATCTTCAGGTTTTCTTGGTTTTGCAAAATATCCTGGATCGCCGCTTTATACAGTGTGCGATCTGCCTGAGCACGAGTCGCTCTTACAGCAGGACCTTTAGATGAGTTCAGTGTACGAAACTGGATCCCGCCTTTGTCGATCGCTTTGGCCATTGCGCCACCTAACGCATCGATCTCTTTTACCAGATGACCTTTTCCGATCCCGCCGATTGCTGGGTTACAGGACATCTGTCCCAGGGTGTCCATATTGTGTGTTAACAATAAGGTATTCATGCCCATACGTGCTGCAGCTAATGCTGCCTCAGTACCTGCATGACCACCACCAACAACGATAACGTCAAAATGCTCGTGATAAATCATTTACGGGATCCTACTTAAAAACAACCAGCAAATTTCGAAAGGGTGCGTATTCTACCCAGAAAAACGCAGAAGTGAAACGTTTAAATTTTAATCAGGGTCAAAAGGATCACTTAAATATATATAAGGATCTTTTTAAAGATCTTTATTAGATCTTACTATTAGATCAGCCCGGATCTGTGAATAACGATGTATTCCTTATTTGATCCAAAGAGTTAGTTCAGATCATATGGTGTGAATTAGATCGGATCATCACGATGAAAAGCTTTGATCAAAGTGGCTATTTATTCACAGCCCAAGATCCAATGAAAACTATCCAATGGATAAGTATGCTTAGATCCGCAGTTAGATCAAAGGTTATCCACAATGCGATCTAAGAAAGAGTCATTTTGTGAATAACTTCTGTGTAAAAGATCTCATCACTGATCCGCATATCGGATTAACTGGCCTGATCCAATTGCTGTTTTAATGTGGGCAACCAGGCGATGGCCGCATCTTCCGGCAGTGCTTCATCTTGTACATCGATC
Organism: Pseudoalteromonas sp. McH1-42; assembly: GCF_022347845.1. Taxonomy (NCBI): domain Bacteria; kingdom Pseudomonadati; phylum Pseudomonadota; class Gammaproteobacteria; order Alteromonadales; family Pseudoalteromonadaceae; genus Pseudoalteromonas; species Pseudoalteromonas sp. McH1-42. The sequence continues at coordinate 98,406 of NZ_JAKRFU010000022.1, forward strand.
TTTAATACCGGTAAAAGCTGCTGTGCGCCTTTATCTGACAGTAGCTGCGCACAGTTACTGGCGGCCAGATTAAAGGTGTCATAACTTGAGTCGCCAATACCCACTACGGCAAATTGCACATGGCTCAGATCTTCATGATCAGTCAGTTGCTCTATAAAAGGCAGCAGGTTGTCCGGATAGTCGCCGGCACCATAAGTAGATGTGACCACCAGCCACAAAGAATGCTGACAGGCACTCAGGTCCGGTTGTTCATGCAGTTGCGTGTTGAATTCACTGGCATCAAGCTGCTCGGCAAGCTGTTCTGCAACGTACTCTGCGGAGCCCATTTGGCTACCTATGATGATCTCAATATTGCGCATGCGGCGTTAGATCCTGATTACTGACTCTGGGCGTATTCGCGACATCTTAATGACCTTCACAGAGAAGTAAAGCCTTGATCTGAGTTTGGGATAAAAAAATCTAGCGCAATTAGTAATCAAATTACACAGTTTTGAAATTAATGCATATAAATCAGTGGTTTAATAAAATATTCCAAATGCTAACCCGGTGTGCTTGTTGTGGATAAACCGCGAATATCCTGATGCTTTTTGGGGTTATCAGGCCCTACAGAAATGCCTGTAAAGGGTCAAAAGCCGAGCAATTTTTAGCTTGTGGATAGATTCTGGTGCATAAGGCGATCTGATCGTCTTTTCATGACAAGAAAGAGGATCTATAAAGTTTGATCTATATAATGAAATAATCTAAAAAATGTCGATCTTTTTCACATAGTTGACAGGATCGGGTGTTTGCCGTTGCTGTTTATGTTGTACAGCCACCTCTAAATGATGGTGTGATGTGAGTAATTTTGCTCGCCATAGCACTGTTTGCGACACCGATGTTCCTTTATGAAATACAAATATTGACAGAAATGCGCGGTTTTTCATCAATTACTCACAGTTTGCAGTGTGATCTGAGCATAATCTAGGCGCAGTTTTCAAAGGAGCAAACGGATGAAATCACTCAACTTGGGCGCTGCGCTGATCTGTATCGGTGTGCTGAGCGCATGTGTTAGCCGCAATGAACGGCCGACCATTACCATTGAACAACCTGAATTGACGGCAATCGCGATGACTCAGGTGACGCTGGCAGCCAGGGTCACTGATAAGGATGATAACCTGAAATCAATCGCCTGGCGTCAGGTCTCAGGGCCGGATGATGCTGTGCTACATGTATCGGGTGATCAGGCACAAAGTATCGATGTACGCCTTCCCACAGCCGCCGGCGAATATACTTTTGAGATCACTGCCACGGATGAGCTTGATGTCTATCAGAGCAAACGTTTCACTGTGATCGTAAAGTCGCTGCAAGAAACCGTCTTTGTGCAACTTGATGATTTGTTATTGCAGGTTTATGAAGCGGATAAAGCCTTGATCCCTGGCATCCAGGCCCTGATAGATTTCAATCAGGGCGGGGTTGTGTGGCGAGGTGCTGTTGGCTATCGGGATGCACAGCAGACTCAGGTGTTAAAAACAGATACGCCGTTTCGCATTGCCAGTATTTCTAAGTTATTAAGTGCAGCAGTGACCTTTTCCATGATTGACGAAGGACTATTTACGCTGGATACGCCGATCACAGCGTTGATCTCGCCAGAGGATATGCCCTTGGGTTATAGCATCGAGGACTTGCATGTTGCTCAGGGCGTGAAACGTGGGGGATCACTTACGATCCGGCAACTATTAGATCAAAGTACCGGGATCCGTGATTTTATTTCCTATTTGCATGACCCGTTAGCGCCTGACACGCGTTCATTTATTGCGGCACTGCAAGGCGGTGAAGATGATATTCCGGCGCTATGGCGCTCTGATTTGCTTATTGCCGATCTGCTAGAGCGTGGTTTAACACAAAACCTGGAGGCTATGCCGGGAGAAAAACACCTGTATGGCAACAGTAATACCGATTTACTCGCCTGGGCACTGGAAAAGCACACCAAAAAGCGCTTTGAGCAGCTGTTATATGAGCGTGTGTTGCAGACGCTCGGTATGGACAACACTTATATGGATCGGCATGAACCGATGCGTGGTTCAGAGCAGATAGCGCACCACTACTTTTATATTCCTGAACATGAGGAGATCCCCTCTGAACTGAGTGGTAATCACAATGTGGTTGCACTTGAGGTGAATACCTCTTTTGCCTGGGCTGGCGGCGGGATGGTCTCCACACTGGATGATCTCAATGTGTTCATGACGGCTCTTCATCAGGGGCATTTGGTTGAGGATCCTCAGTTACAAAAGGAAATTGCCGAGCACTGGCTGAGCGAAGTGCCTGAAGAGGGCGTTCAGGAACATTATGGCCTGGCGCAGGAGCGGTTTGATTTTGAGGGCTATTCCACAACCGGACATTCTGGGTTCTGGGGCACTAACGCAACATTTGTTGAGCCGCTGGCGATCCGTATGGTCACGGCAAGCCATCAGGTATCTGCGGAGAGTTTTTATGAATTTGAGCAAGCTGCCATTGCGTTATTTCACGAACTGGGCATAAAAGGCGTGGCGCCGCTCACTAAAGATACTCAGTGACGGAAGAGTAAGACGCACCTAAGCGGTGCGTCTTAGTATTGTATTACTTACCAATACAGAAAGAGCTGAAGATCTTACCCAGCAAGTCGTCGGAGGTGAATTCACCGGTGATTTCATTAAGGTATTGTTGTGTGAGTCGCAGTTCTTCAGCCAGGATCTCGCCGGCAATGTGCATTTCCAGCTGAGTCTGGCCAATCTCCAGATGTTCTGCGGCACGTTCCAGCGCGTCGAGGTGACGGCGACGTGCCATAAAGCCACCTTCGGTTGCACCGGTAAAGCCGATACAGGCCTTGAGATGTTCACGCAACAGATCAATCCCTGTGCTGTCTTTGGCACTGAGGCGGATCAGGGCATGACCATGATCGTGACTGGTACCGGTCTGTTCACCACTGAGGTCAACTTTATTGCGGATCACGGTGATGTCCATGCCGGCAGGCAGTTGTTCAATAAACTCTGGCCAGATCCGGGCAGGATCGGTTTCATTGGTTTCGGTACCGTCAACCATAAATAGCACGTGATCTGCGGCGCGGATCTCATCCCAGGCACGCTCAATACCGATTTGTTCCACTTTATCCGGACTGTCGCGCAGGCCTGCTGTGTCAATGATGTGCAGCGGCATGCCATCAATATGGATATGTTCTCTCAGTACATCCCGGGTGGTGCCGGCAATATCGGTGACAATAGCAGCTTCACGGCCTGCCAGCGCATTGAGCAGTGATGATTTACCTGCATTTGGCCGACCCGCGATCACCACTTTCATGCCTTCACGCATAATGCTGCCTTGCTTGGCCTGTTGGCGCACCACACTGAGCTGCGCGATGATGGCGTTCAGGTCGCCAGCCACTTTGCCATCAGAGAGAAAGTCGATTTCTTCATCCGGAAAGTCAATGGCCGCTTCCACATACATGCGTAAATGGATCACTTGTTCCACCAGCGCATTGATGTGTTTTGAAAAGTCACCTTGCAGTGAGTGCAGGGCACTTTTCGCCGCTTGCTCGCTGGTTGCATTGATCAGATCGGCAATGGCTTCGGCCTGAGTCAGATCCAGCTTATCATTCATAAATGCGCGTTCAGAGAATTCACCGGGTTTGGCGAGTCGCACGCCTTCGACCTGGCTGATCTCTTTAAGCAGCATGTCCAGCACCACCGGACCACCATGGCCCTGAAGCTCAAGCACATCTTCGCCGGTAAAGGAGTTTGGGCCTTTAAAGAACAGCGCAATGCCCTGATCCAGTTGCTCTCCCTGAAGTGTCTGGAATGGCAGGTATTCCGCATAGCGGGTTTTTGGGCATTTTCCGAGTATTTTGTGCGCGACCTGCTCAGCCAGAGTACCTGAAATTCGAATTATGCCGACGCCGCCCCGACCCGGTGCGGTTGCCTGTGCAGCGATGGTGTCTTGTGCGATCATTATGACCCTTGAAAGCAAACTCTAATTATCGCTAAGTGTACAGCAAACGTGCGCTGTGAGGTATAGTAGAGGCGGTTCAGATATAAGGATATCCACTGTGGTTGCTTTCGCTCAGTTTCATTTTGATGCAGATAAACAGATATTAAGCCATGCGCAACAAGTTGTGCCATTACGACCTAAAGTTGCTCAATTACTGCGGTTTTTATTGGCCCGTCCACAGCAAGTGATCGCGCGTGAGACGTTGCTGGATGCTTTATGGCAACATGGTGAATATCGTGATGCAGCGTTGACGCAAAGTATGGCAGAGCTGCGCCAGGCACTGGGAGATGATGCACAACAGCCGAGGTTTATCCGCACCGTACCGCAGCAGGGCTATCAATGGATCTGCCCACTTACTCAAGTGAATCGCAATAAGCGCTGCATAATATGGGCGACTTTTTTGAGTATCGCGCTGTTGATTATCGGGGGAGTCATTGGTTATGTCAGTCAATCTGCGCCTGAGCCTGTTATGGCGCAGGAGGCGCGACCTGCTTTGACCATTTTGCCGCTGAACAATGATACCGAAGTGGCCGCCAATGCGTGGTGGGGGTATGCATTGCATGCAGCACTGGTGGCACGCTTGCAATCTGACTATCAGCTAGTCCCGCCGGCCCAGCAGGCAGAAGTGAATAGTAACAAACAGGTAGCGCTCACCTTGTCCCGTCAGCAACAGCGTTATGTACTGACCATCAGCTCCACGGGGCAACAGCATAAGATAGTGGTTGAGCAGCTTGATATGGCGTTTGACAGCGTGGCAGATCAGGTCATTGCTGCACTGAACTTATTGCCTGATGGGCACGCCAGCCAGACCCGTCGGAGTGAGACAGCATCCCAGGACTATTACCGTGGCTTGCAGGCCCTGGACGAACAAGGCAGCAGACTGGCAAAGTCATATTTTGAGGCTGCCTTGACCCAACATCCTCAGCATCTGGCTGCGCAGCTCGAATTGGCCCGCATTACCTGGCAACAGGGAGAGCTGGCACAGGCCAGCGCAGTGTTTACCAGCATGGACGTGAGTAACGCGGCGCCTGCAATCAAGGTGCGCTATTATCTGTATCAGGCAGAGCTCAGCAAGGCGCAGGGTCATTACGCTCAGGCACTGACAGATGTGCAGTTGGGGCTGGATCTTGCGCAGCGTCATCAACTATTGGAGCAACTGGCTACGGCGTATCAGTTGCAGGCCGATCTGCTGTGGTTGGATCAACAGTGGGATGCACACAGTAAGGCCCTGAACTCGGCATATGCCCTAATTGGCAGCCGCGCACTGGCTTATCAGGATGCGCAGCGTGCGTTTTACCTGGCTAACCCGCCTGTTGCCGGGCCTGAAGAAAAGCGCTTACTGGATCTTCAAAGCAGCCGAGAAGTGTTACACAATACAATCACCTACTATCGCCAGTCGCCGCAGCGTTTGCTGCTGGCACGCGCTTTGTTTGCTTATGGCCAGAATTATCTGGTGCCAGTTGTTGAAAGTGAACCCAGTTTACTGGAAGCGCTGGAGATTGCATCCAATCTGGGCGAAGACTATCTAAGAAAGCAAATACTTACTTACCTTGGCTTCTATTATATTCAGCTTCACCGAGGGGATGAAGCCCTTACGTATCTGGCGCAGGTTGAGCCGGATCCCCTGTGGCTCCCTCAGTATGAATTGCACTGGTTACTGCGTGGCATGGCCATCATGGATGGTGCGCTCACTCACAGTGACGCGCCGGGGTTGGCCAGTGCCATAGAGACATTTGAGCAACTGTTGGCCTGGGATAAAGTCTCTGTAATGACCGCAGCACATGCTCAGTTGATGCTGGGTTGGAGTCTGATAAGACAAGGTGAGCTGGAACAGGCTGAAGCACATGTCATGCAAGCACGGGCAGTGTATCAGCGGCTGAACCTGGCAGATACGCTGAGTTATACCCGTTATACTCAGATGTATATCCGTTTATTGCGCGGTGACGCCGAGGCTGCACTGGCCGTGATAGTCGATCCGCATAATGCCAGTCACCTGGAGCTGTTGTATGGCGCGGCGGCGGCCTGGTTCGTTCAGGACAACACTTTGTCATATCAGTTGAGCGAGCTGCTTGCTGCGCGGGAGCACAGTGATGCTCTGATCGCGCAGCTGAGTCAGATCAGGGCAGGATCAGAGCATACCTTCCAGTTAGTCAGTACAATCCTGGATAAGCCTTATAGCGTTTATTGTCAGAGCAACTGGGCACTATAAGGGAAAAGACGGTACCCGGTTAGCCCGGTAAATCACTTTACCTTGTTTGTTTTGCACCACCCAGTAGGGCAACTCGGTCACCGCAAAGTAGCGAAACAGCTGATTGTGGCTGTCGAAGAGTATTTCATGATTTACTTTGAAGCGCTGTTGGTAGGCGATGACCTGAGCTTGATCGACATAAAATGGTTTGATCACGCTCACTACCGGGTAGTTAATCTGCTCTGACAGGTGGTTATTTTGTGCGATCCTGCGTTCACAATCCGGTATATGCTGAAATGGACACAGGCTGTCACTGAAGAACAATACCCGAAAATCAGCATCGGGTGCAGTGGGATCAAAGCGCTGTCCGGACAAGCTATGGAGTGCTTCTTCTCGTGGGGAAGTATCAATGAGGGCTGTTGCTGGCAGTGTGCCCAGTGCCTCCCGTTGTTGCACTTGATCCTGTTCAACCACCAGCCGATAAGGGGTCTGCCTGACGCCATAGCGGATCGCCAGTTGATTGTGGGTGTCGATTTGTAGCGTGGCATAGCCTGGAAACAGGGCGGTAAACTGCTCCACACTGGCTTGATCTATGTTGATGTCCGGGTGAATGAAGCGGCGCTCTATACCCGACTGTTGAGGGGGGAAGGCGGTTTGCTGCATATATTCATCCCAGATGGTAATAAAAATATATTCAATGGATGAAGCGGCTGTCCGCTGACTGAGTATGAGCATAGTCAGACTCAGCAATAGGGTGATCGGGTTTAGCAATTTCATGGTTTTACTCCTGACTGTGTTGCCAGGTGTTGTTTAAGCTCATCGGTCAGCAGGGCGCTGCGATAAATTTCTGTGCCATTGGCATCGAGTAAAATGTGCTGAGGCGTACCTGTGACCTGATACTGATGTGTGATGTCACCTGTGGCATCGAACACCACAGGAAACGGGTAGTCATGGCGCTTTATATAGGTTTTGATACCCTGAATGGTCTGGTTAAAGCCGACATTCACAGCGATGACCTGATAGCGGCCCTGACTTTGTTCATAGGCTTGTTGAAGGTGGGGCATTTCTTCAACGCAGTAAGCGCACCAGGTAGCCCAGAACTTCAGATAAGTCATCTTCCCTTTACTTGATATCGCCTGCCCTTGCAACGTATCAGCCTGTAAAGGGGGATAAGATTTGGCGGTGGCCGTGACTGAGAGTGCCAGCAGCATGATGCCTGTGAGGATTTTCGTCATGATGGTCTCCATAATGGTTTCCTTGCGTTATAGCCAGCTTTTGCCAGCCTGAATAAGAAAATATTGCGCCATGAGCAGCAGAAGTAGTGCGCTGGCAGTGGGGACATGCGTGAGCCAGGCGCCCGTGCGGGGCAAACGAGCCAGAAACTGACTGCTCAATCCGGCCAGCAGCAACAGGCTGCTCATGCCCAGGGCGAAACTAAATAGCAGTAGAGCACCAAATAGCAGGTGTCCGCTGGTGGCAACAAACAGCATTAAGCCCCCGAGCACCGGAGAGGTACACGGCGCTGCGACCAGTGCACTGGTCATGCCCATCAGCAATGGACCCTGTGTACCTCGAAATCCCAGGCCAGAAAAGTGCGGAAAAGTCAGCCACCCTTTATTCACCAGTGCCAGATAAATGAGCACATTGGCAAAGCCAATCTGTATCCAGGGGTTGGATGCAACCACACCAAACAAGCTGCCACTCCAGGCTGCGATGCCACCCAGTAGTGCGTAGATTGCGGCAAAGCCGAGACAATACTGAAGCGGTGCCAGTGTTTGGGTGCGATATCGGGTGAGGGTGGCCAGCGTAATGGGCAATAGTGGATAGACACAGGGTGTAAAGCTGGTTAGTACACCACTAAACAAAGCCAGAGGCAGCAGCCACCAGCTGAGGTGTGCGGTGTGTAATGCGTCCAACAGAGAGAGGTCAAACATAGTGTGCTCGTTAAGTTGTAAAGAGTGAGCACAGCATGCAATGCAAGCGCCGATCCCCCTATCAAAGTGACCTAAAATTATCCTCAAAATTTATCAACATCTTGATTCTAATGATTAAGCTGAAAGAACTTAGTTGTGAGACTGTGAGACTGTGAGACTGTGAGACTGTGAGACTGTGAGACTGTGAGACTGTGAGACTGTGAGACTGTGAGACTGTGAGACTGTGAGACTGT
>NZ_JAKRFU010000023.1:0-80685 GCF_022347845.1 Pseudoalteromonas sp. McH1-42
TTATGTTATGACGGGGAAGCAACTACTCTGGGCTATACGCGAATACGTGCGCTTGATACATCAGCTTGGGAGGCCTCAATTATGAGGGGATCCCCCAGCACCTTACTAATGGGCGCATAAATGCTTGGCTAAAATTGGCGACGAAGGAGCACAAGCCAAGCATTTTGCGTCCTTTTGAGTAACTTGTCATAAGCCGTAATTACAGCCAAGCAACCGTGAGCGAATATATTTGTCATTCTTGCGCACTGTCAAATCACTATATATTTTGCACCACTCTTCGTGGTTTCCGTAGTCTGCAATTTTATAGACTATTAAATCTAAATTTTTATTTGTGATTTTAGGGTGATTAAGAGTGTCAATAAATTTAGTAGAATTTTTCAAGCCCCAATTTACGATTGCCCCATAGGTAGCAGCCCCCGGAGCCTCACCTTTATACTCATTCAAATAATCAATAATTTGATCACTAGAAGGGTTTTTATCTAAAAATGCAATAGTAGCTCTATTTGCTTCACAGATTGAATCGCACTCACAGCCAACTAATAGTAATGCAACTAGTGTCACCGAAAGTCGATTCATATGCCAAACTCTCCTAGGCTTATAACAGTGTATTAGTGAGAATGCCGGTTTAAGCCTGTTTCCAAGGCCTTTACAGCCCACTGCTAAAACAGTTTATTCTTAATAAGAACAGTAACCTACCACCTAAAACCCTTATCTTCAAGTCTATAGCTGTCTGTAGGAAACGAGGCCAGGTATTAGCGAGACTTAAAAGTTCGGAGAAAGCGAGAATTGTGGTTCGTGAAAGTTGCGGGGGCTTTGTATAGACACCAACTTTAGCTCTATCTCATCTTCTCATCAATTTGCTTCAACGTGATGCTTTAGTAGATACCGGCTCGCATGCATCCGGGATGACTGAGTTGTTTGTCAGCTTTGGTTGCACCCTGAACAAATTTCTGTGTTATCCGCTAACGCAAAAAAGCGCCAGGTGAAGCTGGCGCTTTGCTGCGACTTAGGGCCTTAGAAGCCCGAATTCTGCGGCATGTTACTGGGTGTACTGATTAGCTCATGGCAAGTGCGGGAGTTGCTTTCGCAGTTGCGCGGGCTTTGACCTTACGTGCCTCGCGACGTGTCGCAAGTTTTACGTAGAAGGCCGGTAATACAAACAAGGTAAATAAAGTGCCTACCATCATGCCTGCAACCAGAATAATACCTATGCTGTTACGTGCCTCAGCACCTGCTCCGGTTACCAGCATCAATGGGAAATGACCCAACACCGTTGCTGCAGTAGTCATCAGGATAGGACGTAACCGGGTTGCTGCTGATTCAACCACAGCATCCAGTTTACTGCGCCCTTCCTCTTGTAAATGATTCGCGAACTCCACAATCAAGATACCGTTTTTCGCAATCAAGCCTATCAAAGTAATTAAACCAATCTGAGAGTAAATATTCATCGTTGTCAGTTCAAAGTAAGACAGTGCCAGTGCGCCCATCATTGCCAGCGGTACGCTGCCCAGCAAGACCACCAGCGGATCTCTGAAGCTGTTGAACTGAATGCTCAGTAGCAGATAAACAATCACCAAAGACACCGCCATGACACCCAGCAGGCTGTTGCCTTGCTGTCTGATCTGTCTTGATTCACCTGCGTAATCAATCATGTAAGAAGGAGGCAGAACTTCTTTAGCCGCTTCTTCCAGCGCCGTTAGTGCCGCTTCTTTGGTTGAGCTTGGCAGCACACCACCGAAGATACGAAACGCATTTTGTTGACCAAAGCTGCTCAGCTGACGCGGTACTGTGGTCCAGTTGATTTCAGCAATGGCAGACAAAGGAACCATAGTGCCGTTGTGCGCCTTAATTTGCAGGCTCAGTAATTTCGACGGATCCGTTTTAATCTGGCTGTCTACCACAGGGATGACCTGGTACGCCTTACCCCTGGCGTCAAAGCGGTTCACATAGTTGTTCGAAAGCAGGATACCCAGCTGACGACTGACATGGGCCAGGTCCATACCCAAATCTGCGATTTGTTCACGCTTCAGGGTTACTTCAATTTGTGGCAAGTCAATTTTCAGGTCTGTGTCTGCATACAGAAAGTGACCACTGCCAAACGCTCTGCCTATCAACTGGTCCGCATACTGTTTCATTTCTTCATAACTGGCTGACGATTTAACCACCATTTCCACATCAAACTGACCCGCAGTAGGCAAAGGTGATGGCAAAATTGGCAGCGGATTAATACCCGGTAATTGTGCCAGACGACCATACACCTGAGGGATGAGTGACATCGTTGTGAAGTCACGCTCCGATGCGCTGATGAACTCTACCCCACCAAATGCACTGTTAGTGAAGATGTTTTGCCACATCTGCGTTGTGCCCGGCATTTCCAGTAAAGTATCAACCACACCATGCATGTTGTCTTCATTGTAAGTCAGTGATGACTCAGGCGGAGACTGTACCAGTACATAAATCTGGCTTTGATCTTCAACCGGGGCCAACTCTTTTTTCGAGCCGGTGAAAAACGGCACGACCAGCAGGCTTAATACCATGGCGCCTAACAGAATTTGATTGCGCCAGTTCAAAGAAGCACTCAGTACGGTTTTATACTTTTTACGTAACCAGTCAAATCCACCATTTACTTTGCGTGTCAGTTTAGTTTCTTTACCACCCGGAGGCGTTACATAAGCACTCATGATAGGCGACAAGGTCACAGCAACAAATCCGGAAATCACGACGGCAATGGCCAGTGTAAAGGCAAACTCTTTAAATAAGATCCCGGTCAGCCCTGAAAGGAAGCCGATTGGCAGGTATACCATCGCCAGTGTCAGCGTCATCGAAACAATGGGCACAAACAGTTGTCTGGAGCTTTCCAGTGCAGCCTGTAACTTAGGCTTACCTTCACGAATGTAACGCGAAACGTTTTCGACTACGACGATGGCATCATCCACCACCAGGCCAACTGAGAGCACGATGGCCAGTACCGTCAGCAGGTTCATTGAGAAACCGACCACATACATGGCTGCAACCGCGCCCAGAATTGAAATAGGAATGGTCACCAGGGGCACGGCGGCACTTCTGAATGAGCCCATCATGAACAAGACCACAGCCCCCACCAACACAACCGTTTCAACCAGCGTCTTAAAGATTTCGTTCAGTGCATCACGCATATATAAGGTGCCGTCGTAGGCATAGTTAATGCGGATGCCATCAGGCAGGGTTTCATTGATTTCGTCGGTCATCGCATATAAGGCGTCACCAATGGCAATTTCGTTCGCACCTGGCAGCGGCCAGACCGAGATATACACGGTATCTTGCTGGCTTAAACGTGCACTGATAGTTGGCTGTTCAGAACCCAGTCTGACAGTGGCGACATCGCGCAGATAAATGGTTTCGTTGTTCGACTGTCTGATAACCATACGCTTGAATTCATTTAAATCTTTCAGCTGGGTGTTGGCCACCAGGTCAATGCGTTGCTTACTGGTCTCGGTAAAGCCCAGGGTGGCAATCGTGTTGTTTGCAGCCAGTGCGCTGTACACTTCGTCAGCGCTCAGGCCAAATGCATCCAGTTTCGCTGAGTCCAGGTCAACTCGCAGCGCCGGGGTACGGCTACCTTCTATCGCGACCCGTTGCACACCCTCAATGCCATTAAGCACTGGTGTAACCTGACGTGATAAGTAATCCGTTAGCTGAATAAGCGACACGCCTTCATTTTCAATATTCAGATAGAACAAAGCATGAGGTCTGTCAGCGCGTTGTACAGTCACAACCGGATCTTCGGATTCTGACGGCAACATGTAGCTGACCTGACCCAGCCGGGCAGTCAGCTCAGCCAGTGCCTTGGAACTGTCTTCATTCAGGTTAAGGTACGCAGTCACAGTGCTGACCCCAGCCGTTGTGGTCGATTCCACATAGTCAATACCGGGGACCGTGGCTGTTACACGCTCTATGGGTTCGGTCACAAACCCTTTTACTGTATCTGCCGATGCGCCGATATAAGTGGTCGAGACCACCAAGGACGAGCTTTCAATTTTAGGAAATTGCAGGACGGTGATCTTCAACACAGACCATAGCCCACCGATGCAAATCATGGCAGATAACACCACGGCCAGCACCGGCATAGTTACAAATCTATCCATAAAGTGGGCTTTATTTTTCATAGCGAAACTCCTTCTTTCTGAGTGTCTTCCATTGCAACAGACTGTTCGGGTTGCTGAGGCTCTGAGACAAACGTTTTCAGGCCGCTGCGTAGCTTGAATGCCCCCGCGCTAGCGATCAGGCGGTCTTCTTCAAGGCCATCCGTGATCATGACCATGTCGCCCAGACGCTCACCCAGCTCGACCTGCTGACGTGTTGCTCTGAGTGTGCCCTGCTCGTCTTTCTCCAGCAGATAAACATAGTCACCCAGTTGGTCCTTAACGATGGCCAGGTAAGGCACGGCAATGACTTCCTGGTTAGTGCCTATCGGCAAGCTGATCTTAACCAGCTGATTCGTGTTCAGCTGCTCGGTACGCTCTATGCGCGCACGGTATTTCAGTTGTCTGGATGCTGCTGTCATACCAGGCTCTACCGACTCAACGTAAGCCACTTGTGGGGCTGCGTTGTCACCAACCAGAGACACGCGAATCGGAGTATTGATTGCCAGTGCCTGATACGTTTGTGGTACCGAGAAATCAACCCACATGTGCTCCTGCAATCCAACCATGTTGGTCAGTACAGTGTTAGGTGCCAGGTATTGGCCGACTTGCAGGTCGTGTATCCCAACATATGCGGTAAACGGTGCCTTAATGACTTTCTTATCAATACGCGCTGTAAGTAAGTCAACCTGTGCGCGGAACTCAGCCAGCTGCGTGATGGCTTCTTCCAGTTGCTGGTCGCTGAATTTTTTGCGCTCGTGCAGGTTGCGATAACGGACCAGCGTACTTTCCTGCTGCGTGACGCGCGCCCTGGCCGCGGCCAGTTGTGCCAGCTCTTCTGCATGATCAATCTCTAGCAAGGGCTCACCCGCTTTGACTAAGTCGCCCGACTTAAAGTGCAACTGAGTGATTTTACCCGATACCTCATTCACCAAATTGATGGTTTGTGGTGCTTTAATCACGCCACTGATATCTATGTATGACTGATACGGTACTGTCTCTACACGCATTGCTTCTACCGTCGCGGCTTGCTCTGAAAACTCGGTATTACGTGCTTCGATCATGCGCCCTTTAAGGGCAATACTTCCTACTACCAAAGTGGCAACAACACTTGCTGTTGAAATCCAGGGTTTAATATTCATGACTTTCTCCTTTTCCTTTACCTTGGGGAACAGCCCGAAGGCTGCTCCTGAATAAAACTTTGCAAAAAGATACATCAAGCAAAGAATCTTTATATAAAGATATATGACCAAAAAAATTTGTCAATGTCTTTTGTGCGTATTTCCTTATGCTGCGCTATCGTGCTCGCGCTGCTTTTGATTTGCATGTGCTACAGCCAGATAGCCAGCCACACGTGCCGTGTTAATCAAAACCGCGGAATTGGCTTGTGCTGAACGACCATTGGTAACTTTATCAATGGCTTTCATGATGTATTTAGTGACCGCATTACCACTCACACCTTCGGCCTCAGCGGCACGCACAGCATCATTAATCGCTTCATTGACTTCTTCACTGTCAATCGCATCTTCCTCACGGGTAGGCGTTGTGATAACTACACTGCGTCCTTCATCTAGGCGCCACTGCGTTTCAATGATTTCGGCCAGCAAATCGGCATCGTCGATACGTTGTGGTGCTTTAAAGCCACTTGAGCGACAGTAAAAAGCGGGGAAATCATCAAACTGATAAGAGATCACGGGTACGTTATGGGTTTCCAGGAACTCCAGCGTCAGGCCCAAATCCAGGATATTCTTCGCACCAGCACACACGACAGCAACGCGCGACTGGGTGAACTGAATTAAATCCGATGAAATATCCATGGTTTCCTGTGCACCACGGTGTACCCCGCCAATCCCTGCCGAAGAGAAGAAATCAATGCCCGCAATCTCTGCCGCGATTAGCGATGAGGCTACGGTGGTTGCACCCAGCTGTTTCTTGGCCAGTACCACAGGCAAATCACGAGTACTTACTTTAGGAATATTGGCCGTTGTTGCGAACAGCTCAATTTCTTCCTCGTTCATGCCTATCAGGAATTTACCGTCTGCAATACCAATGGTAGCAGGCACAGCACCTGATTCACGCACCGCGGCTTCAACCTTCAATGCAGTGAGGCGATTATCCGGGTAATCCAGTCCATGGGTAATAACATTAGACTCAAGTGCGACAACAGGTTTGCCTTGTCTCAGTGCTGCTTGAACTTCTGGTTTAATAACTAATGGGATTGATAAGTTGTTCATAATTTTGTCCTTGTCATAATTCGTAAATTTAGTAATTCGGAAATTTAATCAGTTTATCTTTTTGCGCCGTAATTAACGGCTGGTATACGTTTTGCTGCCAGTCCTCAGGTACTTGAGGGCACAAGGCAACTGAAATCACTTCTTCACCGCAATTGAGCTCTTTACTCAAAATTGCCGTAATGGTTTGTGCAATGGCTTCTTTCGCTATATCAGAAACCGGGCACGCAAAATAATGAATATCTACATGTGGCATGGTTTTTCTCCTTAAATGCGTTAGGCGGTCAGCAAGCGGTTAAAGGCTTCTGCTTCACTCTGGTAATCAACAATACAGTCAAACAACTCTTCAACACCCGGGTGTTTAAGCAAGGCATAGTGGTCTGCCTCCAGGTGAATTGTGCGAGTTTCGTCTTCTGCATATCCCGGAATGTTCTCCAGGAATGAATAATCATCTCCTTGCGCTTTGAATATCACCTTAGGTGCCTTCACATTACGCTCCAGCAATTCGTTAAAGGTGTATTTAAACTCGTAGGTTTGCACCACGATATCGACAATGCGTTTCACCATGTCCTGATTGAGTGCTCTGTGGTTGGTGCACACAAAGTCGATAAAGCTGGCTTTGTCGGTCACGACTTCCAGGCACTTTTCAAGCACCGGACCGCTGATCTTCTGGAAGAACACTGAGTATAAGATGGTGACAAATGCCCCTGAACTGAAACACGGTACGCGTGCCCGGCTGGCAAACTGCGGCAGCTCCGGCGATCCAGGTGCAATCAGGTATAGATCCTTCACCTCATCCCCTGCCTGCTCCAGCTGGTGTGCTACTTCAAACGCCACTCTGGCACCAAATGAATATCCCCATAATGTGTAAGGACCTTCTGGTTGTGCTTCTTTTAGCAATTTAATGTCTGCACGCGCCATCTCACTGATAGTCTGGTACGGCACTTCCTGCTCATTGATACCATGAGCCTGAACACCAATAAATTCAGCCTGATCAGCCACTTTCTCTGCCAGAGGCTTCAGGCTCATGGGGTAACCACCCAGACCCGGCCAGCAGAATACTTTGCTGTCTTTTGATGAATTATTTAATGAGATCAGTCGATTGTCTGTGTCGTGATCACTTTCCTGAATATGCTGGGCCAAATCCTCAATACTGGGGGCCTGGAACAACGTCTGCATAGGCAGGTTCAGGCTGAGTTCCTTGTTAATGCGGTTAAGTAAGGTCACCGCTGTCAGTGAGTTACCGCCGCTTTCGAAGAAGTTGTCTTTAACAGACGCTTTATCCCATTTCAGTGTTTGCTTCCAGATTTCTGCAATGTGCTCTTCAAGCGGGTTACGTGGCTCGATATAAGGCACGTCATTACCTAGCTGAGACAGCTTCTCGTTGTCACGTAAAGCGATATAATCCACTTTGCCGTTGGCAGTTTGCGGGAAGGCATCAAACGCCACGATTTGATTCGGAACCATGTAAGTCGGTAAGCGGCTTTGCAGGTCATCCTTCAGGATTTCTACCGGACCACGCATGTGGATGGCGTCTTCTTTCATCCCTTCGCTGCGCATCTGTTCATCAGAAACTTTGCCGCCGATACAGAAATAGAACGGCTTCATCTCTTTACCTTGCTCAGCCAGGATAGCGCCAAAGCGATCCGCTGATGGCAGGTTATTCCCACTTTTCGAGCTGTAACCGGATGACATCAGACCAATATTCAGCTTGTTCATTTGCAGCTGTTGTAAGCGTCTGCCCAGGTCGACATAGTGTCGCCATGCTTCAGTCGTGTGACTGAGCATAGATACACCAAAGCTGGAACGCTCATAGACCTGCTGATTAATCGCGATGACGCTTTTCTTCTCTATGAGTTTTTCAGACAGTGGCACAAATTCACCACCTTGCAGCGAATACTGACCATTCTCCAGACCCTCAACACCTTGGATCTGCACTATTGACTCGACTTCTTGCAGCGGCACGCCTTGCGCCGCCGGGGTAATTTCATAACTGCCCAGGTATTGATCATCGTGCTCAACCGCGAGGCACTCTTGCAGTGACTCAGTGAATTCCCCTTTGCCAACAGCCAGCCCGAATAAAGGCAATACCTGATCAAACAGCCCCAGCATGTGTCCAGTTTCCATTTCCAACACTTCCAGAATGTTGTTTTTATAAACCGGCTCGATTGCCTGCTGCTTACCCAGGAAATGAACTTTCAGCTGAGCTTCACTGCGCTCAGCAACCGGGCGTACTAAATGCAGTGTGTGTTGCTCTGGCTGGTAGTAGTAAATACCGGCATCCAGGTCGAAAAGCTGATGAATTTCAACAAATAACTGAGTTGCGTATAGCGCACCTGGCGAAGCATAGCCATATTTAGGTAACAAACGCTCCTCACTTTTGAATTGACCAAAATAGCGCATGATCTGACCGAACTGACCATAGCTTAACTGGGCTACATCGATACTCTTTCCCGCACGCTCTGGTGTTGCGAGTAACTCAACGATGTCCTGCTGTGTCAGCTCTCCCCCTTCAAAGAAACGATAGGTTTTGCGTGCAAACACCGTTTCTGACTGACCTTGTGTTGGTTGTTTATTTGGTAATTCAAAAGATGGCTCATTTTTGAGTACCGCCTCTGAGCGAAAACCCGCATTAGAGAGCTGCGCTTTTACCTGAAGTTTGTTTTTCTTCGACTGGTGGTGCTCACCATGATTGCCCTGATCCATCACCGCCGCTTCACGTTTGTTCAGCTCAATACAGGCAATCAGATTCTGAAATCCAGTTCGCTCATCATTTTTGATCACCATAGCCGCGTTTTTAACCCAATCGTGCTTTTCTATCGCCAGGCGGATCTCATCCAGCTCAACCCGATAACCACGTAGTTTGACCTGATTGTCAACGCGACCCAGGAAGTGCGCATTGCCCTGATCATCGAGCTTAACGACATCCCCACTTCGATAAAGTACGCTGTGCTGCGGCTCATCAGAGTGCGGATTAGAGATAAAACGCTCCTTGGTGATATCAGCTCTGTCAAAGTAACCACGCGCGATCTGCGCACCACTGATGTACAGCTCGCCTGATTCACCGGCTGCAACCGGTTGTAGCTCATCATCCAGCACATAATAGTGCGTATTTGCAACGGCCTGACCAATTGAAATGGCCTCGAAGTCCTGCTCCAGTGTGCTTTGGGTTACTGTATAGCTGGATGAGTTAATGGTGCACTCAGTGGGGCCATAAAGGTTGGTTAACTTAAGGCCCGGAAGCTCTTCAAAAAACTGTGCGGCAAGCTGTTTTGTCAGTGTTTCACCACCACTAAAGACGTGTTGTAGCGAGCTACAAAGTTGGATCCCCGGGGTGTCCAGCAGAGCCTGCAACAAGGTGGGTACACACTGTAAAACGGTGACTTCGTTTTCAATCATGGCATCAATCAATGCCATAGGATCGCGATACATGCCAGGCTCACTCGCCACCACACAGGCGCCCATGGCACACGCCAGGATTTCCCATTGTGCCGCATCGAAGCTAAATGGCGTTTTTTGAATGATGCGTGTGCTATTATTAAACCCAAACTGCTGACGCAGCCAGCGCATCTGATTAACGATATTACCGTGCTCAATCATGACGCCTTTTGGTGTCCCAGTACTGCCCGAGGTATAAATCATGTATGCCAGATTTTCCGGGGCAACCTCTGCGCAGTATGTCTGCTCATTACTCAGCTCTTCCAGGCAAATGACCGTAACAGAAGGTCCAACAAGCGAGATGATTTTTTCTTTCAGGTGTGATTGCGTCAGTATCAACTGGGTTTTTGAGTCAGTGATCATGTGTAATACCCGTTTGTCCGGGTATTCAGGTGACAGCGGTAAATAACCACATCCGGCATATAAGCTGCCCCACACGCCGACTACCAAGTCGTCGGAAGGCTCAACAAATAGGCCTATATAGTCGTCTGGTTTAGCGTCAAGTTGCTGTAATGTCGCAGCAATCTGCTGTGCTCGCAGATCCAGCTGCGCAAAAGTCATGCTCTCATGATGACCAACAACTGCGGTCGCATCAGGTTGTGTTGCAACCTGATGGCGCATTAATTCAATTAGATTTATTGCTTTTATTTCCGCTTCAGCAAGCGCAACACCACTGGCTGATTGATGCGTGTTTGGTGAGTTTAGTAAGTTCATTTTTAAATCCCTTAATTAAATTTCGTTCATCTAAGTTTCTAAGTCTTCACAAATCCACTTGATGCCACTTCCCATCTTTAGCTTTTAAAGCCTAGTAGCTAAATTCTATGCAACAAGTTCCATACTAAGATAAATAAATATATCTTAATGTCAACATACTTTTTGTGAAGATATTTGATGTGATAACTCTTGCCACCAAGTTTGTTTTGCAGTATCTTTAACGCATCAAAGAAAACAGAGAAGTAGTTTTTATGCAGAAACATGATTTAGTCGACACCGTAATTGCTCAATGGGAGAAAGAAAGGCCCGATATCGATCCCTCACCTATGGCCATAATGGGCCGCCTGGTCAGAACGGATGCTATATTCAGCAAAGAGCTGCATGGTGTATTCAGCCGGTTTGGCCTAAATGGGGGAGAATTCGATGTACTGGCGACATTACGTCGTTCAGGTGAACCATACACATTAACGCCTAACCAGTTATTGCAGACATTAATGCTGACCTCTGGTTCCATGACCAACCGCATTGATAAGCTTGAAGCAAAGGATTTAGTTAAACGTAATCCGGACCCCAATGATCGCCGCGGAGTCATGGTCAGTTTGACAGAACAAGGGCTGGCGCTGATCAACGAAGTGGTCACCGAGCACGTGGCCAAAGGCCATTACTTGTTATCACCACTGGAAGAGGAAGAAAAACAGCAGCTGGCAAATCTGTTAAAGAAACTACTTGTCAATTTGCATCACTAATCAGGTTGCCCATGATGGCGCTACCAGGAAATAAATAAAAAAGAGGTAACGTTTAACGTTACCTCTTTTTTTTGGCTGTGGTAATGGCTTAGTGGACGCATTACCTGTGCCTAATCTCTCAAAAAAAGTCTGCCATCGCAGCGTAGTTAAAACTAAACACTACGCTGCGATGACCATTCAATAGGTTATGCGCTTTGCATTCTCATGCTTTTCTGTGCACGGGCAAATAAACGCTCCGCTTCAGAGGTACAAACATTAAGCAGAAACTTTTGCCGTATTAGAGACAATAGCTGCTGTGCTGACGTGACTTCGATGACTGTACTGAATTGACTTACTTCGTGCAGCTCCCTGTAGAGCAAGTTGCGCAAGGTAAAGCGTTGCCCGCCCGTCACTCGGGAAAGTACCAGGTTATTCACAAAATTAGACTCAGGGTGCTGGTGGCTGTAAAAGTGCACCACATCAAAGTCCTTCTCCGTAACGGGAACCAGCGAGACACTGTAAAGGCTAACCTGCTCAGGTTGTAACAGCTCAATACGCACGTCTGACGCTGTGCGGGTTATTTTATAATGGTAGTTTCCGACCTCGATGGTGCCGGACTGAGAAATACACAATGGCTCTTTCGGTGATTTTGAGCCAAAACCTACATCAAATAAGTAACTGTCATCCCCGATCTTCACCAAAGTAACCCGGTGAGTTCTGGCATTGTCTTCATTGCCGTTTAACAGTACCTTGGCCAGCAATGGCTGAACCTCATAACCCAAGTGTTCCAGTGCCAGGTAAGCCAGCTTATTTTGCTCAAAACAGTAGCCTCCTTTTTTCCTGAGTACCAGACGATCCAGCAAGGCTTCCTCCTGAAGCGATATTATCTCTGCGCCCAGTGCACTAATGCTTGAAAAGCTATACATTTCAAGATGCTTTTCCTGGATTTCCCTGAGCTGTGCCAAACAGGCATGCTGCTGAGTCAACTGAAGCGATTTAATATAATCTTGAATCATCATGATCATTTTCCTTTTCTTTGAGATTAACTTAAGGCTAGAACCTCAACTTAAGTTAAGGTCAAGAAAACAAACTAAATTTTTTGCCAGCAGTCGCGAAAAAGTGACTCTGCCTGGATTTTACCTGAGTTATCTCACCCTACACATGGTTATCCTGGACAACGTCAACTCCCCAGGTGGCCTGTCACTTCCTGCTAACACAGAATTTTGAACGCTTTCACGGTAACTGTCTGCTCATTGCGACGTTTTTTTTGATGAACCAGCCAATCACTTGATATAAATCACACTCCACTCACACCTCAGTCACTGTAAAAGTACTGATTATTGCACCTAATGCCGATTGTGCCGAAACGGATCATTATAACCAAAATAAGGATAGTGCTTGTTCATGACTAAATTAAAGACACGACCTCTTATCTGCCCTTCTTTTTATTTCACACCCACTACATTATGTGGGCACGTTAAAGGCATACATTTAGGTGTTACATTTGCCACCAGCAACTCATGTTAGACATGCCACCTCTGACTCACAATCACTGGAACACCCCAGCCTTTGGTAAAAAGTACATGACGAATAAAGCCAAACCTTAGCAAACTTGCCTCGATATAGTGGCACTACCATAGGCAACGTCAACTTATCGGGATTTCTTTAGATTCGATAATCTGAGCTTGTAAAAAGGCGCTCAATGAGCGCCTTGGATTTTTATGGGTAAACCTGGCCTAACAGGCGTTTATTTATAAGAATAATTCAACGTCACACCGCTGTAATTGTTGTAGCCATAAAGGCTTATGTGCCATACACCCGAGCTTGGGTTAGTAAATAAGCATTGCTCTTCATTGCCATTCTTCCAGGGACGACAGGTGTAATTGTTTGCATCTGGCTGAGCGTTGTACCTTACATACAGATCAGCATCTCCAGTACCACCGGTGATGGTCAGCGCCATCTCTTTAACCCCCTGTGGAATATCCCAGGTGTAGTGCGTCCAGCCATTCTGGTTGCCCTGTAAATTTGGCAATGAACCATTCACAGGCGTTACACCACCCGGATCGCCGCCTCCCTGACAGCCATTGGCTGCAATGTAATCTGATGCAGCTTTGGCTTGAACGATACCATGGCCATAATAATTGTCACGACCCGCCGCACCTTTGTCTTTGGCAGTTGCGTTCAGGGCGGCCCGGATCTGCTGGTTATTACACTGACCGTTGTGGCTCCACACCAATGCTGCGACACCAGCAACATGAGGTGAGGCCATGGATGTACCGCTCAGACTCCGATAAGTATTAGTCGGGTAGGTTGAGTTAACGCTGGAACCGGGACCCGCAAGCTCAACCTGATCGTTGTACTGAGAAAACGATGAACGACTTTCGCTTGAAGTAACAGATGCCACAGAAATAACTGAGTTGTAGGAAGCCGGATAAGACTTAGAGCTGTTACCATCGTTACCAGCAGCAGCCACTAATATCATGCCCCCATCAACGAAATTCTGCATCGCAGTATTTTCACTGTTGGAGTAATTACCACCACCCAGACTCATATTCACAACCTGAGCTCCGCCATCTTTACATTGCTGAATTGCATTCACCAGGTTCGAGGCATAAGTCCATTGCCCGTTGTCATCGAAAATTTTGACAATGTGCAGATCCACACCGGGATACACACCGACCACGCCCTGATTGTTATCCTCTGCCGCGATGGTTCCCGCAACGTGTGTACCATGGCCATTGCCATCATTGTTCCAACGACCCACCGCATTGTTGTTCGCAACCCCGGTTACATTACCATAAGGTAAATCGGGGTGGCCAAGGTTGTAGCCTGTATCAATCACGCAGACTTTTCTTGCAGAGGTATTGGACTGAGGCAATAAGTGACCCTGCACCATAGTAATCCCATACGGTGTACTCTGTGCAAAAGGTACGATTTGATTCGCAGACTTAGCTAAGGGTAACACATAACGCTTGGGGTCTATTTCGATTGAGTCAACGGACGAAAAGCCTCGCAGTGTCTCCAGGCTGTACTCATCCAGCTCTGCCACCATCGCTTGCTGACCATTGAGTGCAAACAATGGCTCCGCACCTGCAGTAAACAGATAGTTGAGTGCAATATAATTATTAAAGCTGTTTTTGCCCCCCGACAATGTCTCTTTAAAGCGCACTATGTAACGATTGCTGGCACTCTTTTTAGATTTGCTTTGTAGTTTTGCTTCTTCGGTATGCCCCTGAAAAACAGGCTCTTGTGCGAACGCAGGCAAGCTCAATGCAGTAAACATTAGGGTGGATAGGGTTGATAGTTTAAAACGTGTGATACTCATGTCTTCTCCTTGTTGTACCTTGTTGTATTGTTACTCTTTTTCTAACTGACAATGCACTTAAACAACCGCCCATAGCCACCGGGCAAACAAGTGGTTTAACTACTTGTACCTATACAACAAGGTCACTTACTGCGATAAACATGTCAGTACTGTGTTGTGAAACTGTTAACAAAGGTAGCAAATGGAACGATCCAATTGCAACATACATTCAAAAAAACTGTTATAATATTTCATCCAGCAGACTGTTAAAAATGACATAAAGATTGATATTTAATGTAAAGTTATTGAAATTTATGTATCTGCACTTGAGGGAAACTGAAGGAACATAACAATACTGATCGCACGAAAATTAAAAATGTAACGCTCATGATGAATATTATTCAGCGAGAAAAATGACAGTAATAACGCAACTCCCCCCAGAAACCGACACGACACTTAGCACTCTTGGCGCTGTGCTGCATTTGGAGTGGATACAACTATCATCGGCATAAAACTCAGCCACCCATGGCCACCTTAACCACGAACTCACTGGCTCCAAAACCCACACCGCGTTTACCGATACCTTACCCATGGCTTTTTGTTTATCACAGTACACTCAAATTGTACCTAGTGATAAACTGGGAACTTCACATAAATAGCATAAGCAGGGTCTGTATTTTTCCCTCACTTTGCAATCAATCATTTTGGTTTATAGGCAGTCACCATATGAAAGTACTAAAGGTTTTGGGTATTGGGATTAGTAGCATTTTTGTCTTCTTTATTGGGATAGCGATTATTACGGGTTTAAACAAAGCAGATCCGGACGAGACCTTTATTCCCTTCTTAGAACAGCAAATGCCACAAGTCACGAACTGGGATCTTGATTTTATTCAGAGCCTTATGATTGAACAAGCCGTATCATCCGCAACACCAGAACAATGGCAAATGTACATAGAGAAAATCTCAACACTGGGTAAGCTTGAGCATATTGAAGGTATACAACTTGAAAACATGAATACAAGAACTTCCTTTACAGGCAATACGACAACGACCGCGGTTTATCTGCTCTCATTACAGTTCAGCACGGGTCCCGCACATGCCAGACTTATTCTACTGCACACTGAAGAGGGCGGCGTCAAAATTCAACATCTTAAGTTTTTAGCAGACAGGCTAATGCAGTGATGGCTGCCAGCAAGTTCTGCTTCTAATCTATGAACGAGCTCGGCTTATATCTTGCCAGCCTGACATCACCTGCTCTTAGCTTTCATCTATGCAGACAGGTTCAAAACTGGTGTAGCAGCCCGCGATGACCTGGCATAATGAAGGACTGATTGTCGATACAGGCGTTGACTCAATGAAATATCCATTTTTCTTCTTAATCCTTGCACTGATATCAAACAACGCCTGGGCCTGGCGAGTCGGTCAGTGCAGTGGCGAGTGTGGCGACTTTCTTCGCGCAATCTCAGGCGGCAACACGGGCATACTGGCACTGGAAATTGCGCTGTTTGTATTTGTTGTCCTTTACCTTTTTATTAAAATCTTGGAGAAATGGGATAAATAAACAGGCACAAGCTTATACCCTGTTTCACCTTAGACTCACCCGGAAAAATCGATTGTGACACAGATCTGACTCCCCTCTATGCGTTGCGTGTATTGCCAGTTTTGTTGGCGACAAACACGTTCAACAATGATTTTTCCGAGCCCATACCCTTGCTCTGTGCCAGAAAAAAACTCGCGGACATGCGCCGATTGCCCGGGTTGTAATGTATTGCTCACGCTAAAAGTACTGTCTGTCACACGCAGCTCTATGTCCGCATCTGTCGAGTGCTGAATGGCATTTCTGACCAGGTTGCTAATCACAATCAGTCCATTCACGCGTGTGATGCTTGGGCTATTTTGCGACGATGCGATCAAAGACAGCGTTTTGCCATTTTTATCCGCCTGACACTGAAACGCTAACAAGACTTCCTCAACCACTGAGGCCAACTCAGCCTGCGCCGTTTGTCCTGTTTTATCCTCTCTTGCCAATTCAAGTAGTACGGTGATCATGTCTTCCATACTATTAACTGCACGCTCCAGTCGTGCCAGCGGTTTTGCCAGCGCCGGCTCCCTTTCACTGTGCAGTTTTAACAGCTCATTGGCGCCTTTGATCACCGTCACTGGGGTGCGTAATTCATGACTGGCAAAACTGGTAAACTCGCGCTCTCGCTGAACGAACGCTTCAATACGCTGCGCATAGTCAGCCAGTGTTTTATTCAGTAGGCCGATTTCATCATCTTCATATTTGTATTCATTGATAAATCGCGCATCTGACGACCCGTCACTTTTTTTAACCTGCTCAATCAAAGTAAACATCGGCGCAAGCGAGCGTTTCAACACAAGATGAAAAATCACAAAAAACAGCAAAATAAACAACGTAAAACTGGAAAAAATAATCTGCATCATCATGCGCTCGAGGTTTTCGGAAATTTCCACCTCATTGACATCATAAATGAAGTAATACAAAGAATTATCCGGCATTCTGGCAACGGCATAATGAAAGTCTTGTTCGTCGGGATGTTCCAGCTCAAACACGCCAGGTGTGGTGCTGTCGATGTACTCAGCAAGCAATGGCGGAATATCAGCAAACCGGGCATAGGCCACTATCCCTTCAGGGAATAAAAACGTGTGTCTCTGAGCATAGTTTTGACTAAACTGAGTCACAGCCCGGCTCAGTTGCTTTTCAAAAATATAATCCTCTGTGCCTTTGGTTGCGGCAAATACCACCAGCAAACTCAATATGCAAAACACACTAAAGCTGGCGATAAACGTGGCCTTAACACGCTGACTCAGGCTCAAAGTACGGGCAAAGCGAGCTAACTTTGACTGACAATCAGATAAAAACAAGCTGGTACCCCTGACCATGTTTTGACTGGATCTTTAAGTGTTCCGCACACCCCGCCAACGACTTTCTCAGATTATAAACATGACTTCTCAATACATCATTCTCTGGCAGCAGGTCGCCCCAGAGTTGAAACTCCAGCTCTGCTTTATCCACTAGGTTTGGGTGACTTTTACATAGTAAAGTCAAAATTTTAAAGGTGGTTGGGTTTAACTTCAGGGCCTGGCCATTGAAACATGCCGTTTTGTTCTTCTGATCTAACGCCAGACCATTCACGGCCAAAACAGAGTGGTAATCATTTTGTGCCTTACGGGTGTGGGCAAGCAACCTGGCATATAATTCAGCAATGGCGAAGGGCTTAAGAATATAATCATCCGCCCCGGAATCAAATCCGTTCAGCTTATCATCCAGCCGATCTTTTGCTGTCAGCATTAAAATGGGCACCTGAGGCTGCTGCCCCTGGCGTATCTGAGCCGTGGCTTTTAACCCGTCCAGTTTGGGCATCATGATGTCCATCACAATCGCGTCAAACGTTTGCGATTGTGCCAGACTCACAGCCATTGCCCCGTCATAAGCAAAGTCAACCTGATGGCCTTTGGCCGTTAAGTAATCTCCGATATTCTCTGCAATATCCAGATGATCTTCTGCTATTAATATTCGCAACACCGCGTTACACCTCAGTTCTCAATTAAAAGCGATAGATCAGACCAAGGCTGGCCTCGACTTCATTGTCACTGCCCGCTCTCACTAATGGACTGTCTGCCACTTTTGAGGCATACACCTCATAATCCACTGCAAACGATAATAACCAGCTTTTGTTAAACGCGTATACCCCGTTTGCACTTATCCCGTAAGACTTTAATCCACCACCGAGCTGATAAGATGAGTAAATACTCTCCCTGGCTTGTGCAGCCGTAATACCAAACTCAGTTTGCATGTGGTCACCGTTTGCAAAACTGATATCAGCCCCCAGCTCGAGTTTTAAATCTGACTCATTCACTATTCGATAGTGGACTGTCACAAACCCCACACTGCCCTTTTTGGGATCTCCCCCTGTATAAGTTTGCGCAAACACGCCCAATGTCAGTGACCCATGAATTTGCCATGCAGCCCCAGCGCCCCACTCCATCATTTCATCTATGTCACCCAGTCCATCTAAACTCGTGTCACTGGCCTCGTTTTGCTCCCTTCCCTCTTCAAAGTTGAGCCAACCACGCAACACAAGATCAGGCTGAAGTTGATAGAATACCGCGTTGCTCATCAGGTTGGATTGAAACGCCCAACGTTGGGATCGATAAGCAACTTCAATATAGGGGTCAGCCTCTGTCACCGTCTCGCCCGAGCCGTGATATTCAGGTTCGGATTCAATGCCAAGCCCAAGGGCATATCGCCAACCCGCTGGTGGCTCAAATACAGCGACAGGTCCGGCGATGTCGATTGGCATAGACATCATTTCGGGCTCTGAGTTTGCCAACACAGGTAAAGCGTACAAAGCAGATAATAATAAAATAGCGTGGTGTTTCATTGGTCAGTCATCCTCTGATACGGTTACTGGGCACTGTGACAGAGAGAATGTCAATGAAATGTCGAACCAGGCATTGACACTTCATCGACAATTAAATGGGTACGCTGAGACTTCCTTTAACTGTTCGGGCTAAAACCTATGATGCCTATTTTATTTCTGCTGTTTCTGAGTGTCTGTGCCATGATTTACGTCTACCGTTTCCGGGGCTGTGCGCGATTTACCACTGTGCATGAATATCTGCGTAAAGGCTGGCCTATTTTTGCGCCGTTAAATGTTTTTCTCTATGTGACATCTCACCGACGTGCGCGGGCACCTTTTACCAGTGTGGATGATTACCCGGAACTGAAGCTGCTACAGGATAACTGGCAAATCATTGCTGCCGAGGCGTCACAGTTAATGGCCAGCGGCCAGTTTATTCAAACGACTGCGCAGGAGAACGCCAGCTATTATGATGTCGGGTTTCGTACTTTTTATAAATATGGCTGGAGTAAGTTCTATTGCACCTGGTACGGAGAAACACTCCACTCAGCTAAAGCGTTGTGCCCCAATACCGTTGCACTCTTAAAATCGATCCCCAGTGTAAACGGCGCCATGTTTACCCTGTTGCCCCCAAATGCCCAGCTTACCCGTCACCTTGACCCGGTTGCCTGCTCTTTACGCTATCACCTGGGGCTGGACACGCCGAACGATCCCGATTGTTTTATTTCTGTCGACGGAAAAAGGGCGTTCTGGCGCAATGGTCACGCATTTATGTTTGATGAAACCTACCTGCATTACGTGAAAAACGACACCAGGCAGTACCGACTGATACTGATGTGTGATATCGATCGGCCAGTGAATATACTGGGCCGCCCGGTCAACTGGCTCTATAAAAAGTTTGTACGCTTGTTACTCGTGCCAAATTTACCGGGCGATCAATCCGGACCATTTAACCGACTATTTGCTCGCCTAATGCCCACGCTGAGCCGGGCAAAAAAACTAAAAAGAACCAATCCCAGGCTCTATTACCCGCTGAAGTGGCTAGTCAACTTCAGCCTGCTCGGTACCCTGTTACTGATACTTGCCTTGATATTTAGGTTGATCGTTGCGGTGGTTAATTAGATGCCTTTACCAGATGCGGATACCTGATTTATGCAGGTGTTCGCAAGTGCCTCTGGAATATAGCTTGCTTTAGGGGTCCGAATAATGACATTCATGTCATGGGTCACTACTGAGTGCAATGCAAGTGATAAACAGCCTGGCACCTTAATGTGAGGAGGCAGCTCCCAAAGGGGGCGTGACTTTGGTCATTAAGTTAATCACTTCTATACTTATTTGATGTTAGAAAAGTTGTATATCAATAATGCACACTGAAAAACCCGCTGAGGAGCCTGCACTGGTTGATCTGAGTAGGGCATTTATCCATTGGGTGCTTGGTTTCCTCATTTGTGTACTACCCGGCCCTATATCAGCAATGAGCAAATCAGCCGAGATTGTTATTCCACTGAACAATTGGGCGAGCCAACGAGTACTGTCACATGCCGTAGGTGACATGGTCAAACGCTATGGATTTGCCGTTAGCTACCGCGATATGTCTGCGCGCGACCAATGGGGAGCTTTGCAAAAAGGGTTAATTCACTTTCAGATTGAGATCTGGCAGCAATCCATGGCGGGGTCATTCAACAGAATGCTGGATAACCAGTATATTGTTGATTTAGGCATGCACGACGCGATGGTCCGCGAGGAATGGTGGTACCCCGACTATGTCGCAGCGCTTTGCCCCGGGCTGCCCGACTGGAAAGCACTCAATGCCTGTGCTTCCTTGTTTTCAGCCAAACCTGAAGAGGCTAAAGGCACCTTCTATACAATTGACTGGGATTATCAGGACGCGGACTTAATACGCGCATTAGGACTTAACTTCACAATAGAACGCCTCAGTAATGAAGCAGAACTTTGGCAGAAACTGGAACAAGCCAGTGAGCGCAATCAGCCAATTGTACTCATAAACTGGACTCCTAACTGGACGGACTTTTACCGACCCGGACAATTTGTCGAGTTTCCTGCGTATGAAAAAGCCTGTGAGACCGAAGCTGGCTGGGGTATCAATCGCAACCTGATCAATGACTGCGGTAATCCGCAACAAGGCTGGTTAAGAAAAGCAGGCTGGCCAGGTCTGGAGCAGACTTACCCTTGTATTTATAACCTGCTAAAGAAAGTCAACTTTTCACAAAACATGATTGCTGATGCGTCGGCTCTGTCTATTATCGAGGGGCATACGGAATTGCAGGCTGCCCAACTATGGCAAACCAAATACGCCCCTGAAATAGCACACTGGCTGGATCCTGCTTGTTTAAACTAGCAATCTGCGCGGCAATGACCGCGCAATAAATTGCTTAATGACGAAGTTATTTGCCGAAGGAGGTGACAGCTAAAGTCCGACTGTAGATTGTTCCAGCTCAGCTAAAGTATCTTGCAACATGTCTTTGTCTTCCTTATCAGACGCCAACTTTAATCCCCGCTTGATAACACTTGTTGCCTGCTGCATCTCATTCAGCTCAGCGAGCGCTCTGGCCCAGTAGGCAAAAAAGTACATATTTTGATTATTCAGTTGCACAGCTACATCAAATAGAAACACAGCGTACTTAGGCTCTTTATCCCAATATTCGTAAGCCATTTCGGCAATCACCCGATCTGGTTCAGGTAATTGCTTTACCAATTCTGAAACCTTAGTGGCATAAATAGACTTGATGTCTGACAGGGGTTTATCGCTCAGTCTTACTTTTTGTAGTAAAGCAAACAACCTGTCTATCTCAACTTCTCGCCTGGCCTTTTCAGTTAGCCAGTTGGTCTCAACTACTTTGTTTGCCATTTCAACCGCTTTATCCAGTGCTTCATTAGCACCAATCGCCACATCAGGTTTTACGCCTGAGGTTTCCCAATTTGTTTGAGTGACCGGATTGATGGCTGTGCCTGTAGCAATGAACATACGCAGCTCATCATTTATTGTGAACATCCCCCCTGGGTTGGCAGCGCCTCCTGTTGTTTCACCGACGAGCGTCGCCCGCTTTCTGGTCAGCATGTTATAACTAAACTCTTCTGCACCTGAGTAGGTCTTACTACTGGTCAACACATACAAAGGAACATCAGGCATTTTCTTGCCACCCACTTCATCCAACACGTAGAAATCGGTTGTCTCGTCGCCGTCTCGGAAATAAAGACTGTTCAGCAGCAGCTTTTCATCAAAAAAATAGCTGCATATATACTGGACAGTTCGCGGTGAGCCCCCACCATTTTTTCGCAAATCAATGATCACCGCATCGGTTTTTGCCATCAGCTTCATTGCCGCATCAATATAAGGTTTACTGTCGGCCAGTCGATAAAAAGCACGTAAATCTATATAGCCAATATTGTTCTCTAATACTCTCGCGGAGAGGACGCCGTAATTTAAAAACTTATGTCGTGTTGGTTTGAGTAAGTTGTCACGTATTGAAGACTCAATTCCGCTCACCTCTTCACCCACGGGGTTAGCTCGCACTCTTAAATGACGGTCTTTTGCCGTTGCTCTTAACCACTCGGTCAGGGCTTTGGAAAATGATGTATGGTCTTGTGCAGACGCGAAGTGGCCCGCTTGAAATGCCTTGTATAGTTTATCATTGGTTTGGGTTGCGACCTCTGGAAAAACATAATGCTCGGTCATCAACTGGGTGATTTTTTCTATCGCGGCTTGTTTTTCGTTTTGTGATATCGCACTTGCCTGTGATGGTATAACGACCAGCCCCAAAAATAATGCGAGTGCAGCTGTTGATAGGTGTTTTAGACTCATAGGTTAAACTCACTGTGCTGTTTGTTTTCCCTATTTTTAACTTTATTGACGAAAAAGAATTGTAAAAAAGTAAAGGGCTTAAAAAGGGTCATAGTCGCCAATAAAGCGACTGTAAACCACCTGAGATGACTGATGTTTGTCGTAGCCGCTTTGGGCCGTTAAATAAGCTTTCGGAGTCTGACCAATTACTGCCTTAAACTCTCGGTTTAAATGAGCTTGATCAAAATATCCGGATAGCAGCGCAGAACTCGTGAGGTCACCCGGATAGTGCGATGCATTAAGTAAAAAGCTGTTCATCCGCCACACTTTGCATAACTCTTTCGGTGACATACCAATTTTTGACACAAAGTGATTACGTAAAGTGACTTTGCTAATCTCAAACTGCTGGCAAATATCTGCAACTTGTATATTGCCACGCGCATCGAGAATGGTATTTGTTTTCGCTCTCAACAGCTCCGGAAGAACAAAATCATGGTTATAGAACAGCCTTTTGAGCCAGGGCATTAACTTGGTCAAGGCGCTCTGAAACTGA
Source organism: Pseudoalteromonas sp. McH1-42 (assembly GCF_022347845.1). Lineage (NCBI taxonomy): Bacteria > Pseudomonadati > Pseudomonadota > Gammaproteobacteria > Alteromonadales > Pseudoalteromonadaceae > Pseudoalteromonas > Pseudoalteromonas sp. McH1-42. The sequence goes on from NZ_JAKRFU010000023.1 coordinate 23,274, forward strand.
CCTTCCAGTAACTGCGCTGGCCAGGTATTTAAGCTCAAAAGTAATGATTCGAGCTCCCGATTGGCAGCAAATATATATTGCATACTTTCAAGGGTGTTTTTAACCTCTGAGGCTGCCAACTGATGTGGCTGAAAGTACGCAAAAGGTTTTAGTCTCACGCCTAGCACCCATTGTGGCTGCACGCTCGAAATCTCATAAACTGATAGCTGTTGCCCGACAAGACTCACCCCTGCGGGGACTGTTTTTGGTTCATGAAAAGCGGATGAGTAGGTCAATGGCATACTATGAAACAAGAGTTCAAACACACCTTGAGGAAAAAATGAGACGGAACCAGACACACGACGAACCCAAAAAGGCTCCAAAAAAGGAGATAACCAACCGGGTGGCAAGCATTCTTTATAATCTGACTGGTCCATCATTTTACTGCATCAATACATTCTTGTTGTCTGCTATCTTAATAGACGAAAGCGCCTGCATACCAGCCTGTTTTTTTATAGATGGCACTTAAGGCGGCAGCATACCCTCAGACACGCGCCCATTTAGTTATCAATAGCAGGTCAATGTGAAGTGAATATTCTCAAAGAAACCACAAAATATTTTACGGGTTGTCTGGTCACTACTTAAACCACACTTTACCACCAATCATTTTAAATGCAGGGGTGCCACGGACCAATGTGTCCCGGGCAAACTCAGTGCCGCAACCTGGGCACTGCCCTCCTTGCTCGGTATAATCCGTCACAATCCGCTCTTTAAAACACTTAACCAGCGCGCCTTTTCCACCTTTTCGGTATTTATACAGCGGTGCTTTACATTTGGCACAGAAAATATCGACTGTTTTAGTAGGGCCTTTCTTGTTTGGCTTAGCCATAGTTCAGAGTTCATAGAGGCAATACATCATGTACTAAAGTATATCTGCTTTAATCTCAGCAAGACAGCTGGCAAGCGTGCCGATGATGTCAACTTTAGTAGTCTATTGGCTGTCGTAGGATCGTTTGGGTTTGGGCAGATTCAGAGGAAGGTGACAGAAATAAGCAGGCCGCTCTGAGCGACCTGCCGAAAGTGCTACGATTTTTTCTGATAGATGATGCCGGGATTGCAACGCAGCATATCAAAGTCGTTATTAAGACCGGCCATAGATTCAGATGCACCCAGGAACAAATACCCATTCGGGTTAAGTGCCTGAGCAAACTGGCTGATGATCTTCGCTTTTACATCTGGCGAAAAATAGATGAGTACATTACGACAAAAAATTACGTCAAACTTACCCAGTAAGGCATAGGAATCAAGCAAATTTAAATGCCTGAAGTTAACCATGCGGCGAATTGGCTCATTGACTTTGGCCATACCATTGCCACTGTCTGCAAAAAACTTTTTCTTGCGTTCCGGTGACAGGCCACGTGCCAGTGCCAATGCGTCATATTCTGCATTCTTACACATATCCAGCATGGTGTTTGAGATATCAGTACCAACAATCTGCACACCCATTTTGAGCGCGCCGGGATTGGAGGTCTGATATTCATTGGCAGACATGGCTATTGAATAAGGCTCCTGCCCGGACGAACTCGCCGCAGACCAAATTTTAACAGGACGACGCAGGTCCTTAAATTCAGGAAAGATCTTGGTCTTGAGCAGTTCAAAAGGGTATTGATCGCGGAACCACAAAGTTTCGTTGGTCGTCATCGCATCCACGACGGCGGCACGCAATTGCCGCTCATGCGGGCTGAGCGTTTTGCTTACCAAAGCTGACAGAGAGTCAACGCTAAAACGAGACATCAGAGGCGCCAGTCTGCTTTTCACTAAATACAGTTTATTGTCGCCCAGTACAATCCCACACTGTTGTTCTAAAAAAGTGCGAAACTGATCATACTCGCTTTGTTCTAAGTGTTTATTTTCCAAAGTATTACCGCCACTAATTAATCGCAATGAACCCATTTTTTCACGGCTGTTGCCAATTCATCGGGGTTAAATTTAGCAATAAAGTCGTCAGCACCGACCTTTTCGATCATTGCGTGGTTAAATACGCCACTCAATGAAGTATGTAAAATAACATGCAAAGGCGCCAGCTTAGGATCCGCTTTTATCTCGGCGGTGAGGGTATAACCATCCATTTCAGGCATTTCAACGTCTGATATCAGCAAGCCTACACGCTCAGTGACGTCATTCTGACAGTCCATCTCCGCAATCTCTTTTAACCGGATCAGGGCTTCTTTACCATTTTTGGCCAGCTCAGTCTGAACCCCCAAAGGTTCTAATGCCCGTTTAACCTGATTACGTGCAACCGCAGAATCATCGGCAATAAAGACGATACGCTCACCAAGGTCACGTTGCATTTCCCCATCAGCGACAATTTCCTGACTGACCTCGGTATTGATCGGACAGATCTCATTCAGGATCTTCTCTACATCCAGTATCTCTACCAATTCATTTTCGATTTCAGTCACTGCCGTCAGATAGGAGTAACGACCCGCACCGGAAGGCGGTGGCATTATTTTTTCCCAGTTCATATTCACGATTCGTTCAACCGCACCGACCAAAAAGCCCTGCACCGAACGGTTGTATTCAGCGATGATAATGAAGCAGTCTTTGATATTCTCAATAGGTGGTCCGCCGACAGCCAACGACATGTCAATCACGGAAATGGTTTGCCCCCGGATGTGCGCAACGCCGCGAATAAAAGCATTGGACTTAGGCATTGCCGTTAGGGGTGGACATTGTAGTACTTCTCTTACTTTGAATACATTGATCCCAAAGCGTTGACGCCCTCTGAGGCGAAATAGTAAAAGTTCAAGTCGGTTTTGACCCACCAACTGCGTTCGTTGGTTTACTGAGTCCAAAATACCTGCCATGTCATTCTCCTGCTATAAAACTGCTTATCGGAACAATGTTTGCTTGTACTCTACCATTCAAAGTCGCCCTTGAAGCGGTGAGGCAAATCACGCAAAATCTTTATACCTTGTTTCACCCCATAAGCATAGTCGAAACATCATGAGTTTGTTAAAAATTACATTATCCGCTTATTTCTTTCCCATAGTGGCATATTTTTTAGCCACGTCATTTGCTTATGGTCAAACCTATGAGTCAAAAGACATTGAAAAATTGGCAATAGACTTTATCTCGGCGCAGCTCCCAACGCCAACTCAGGCAGAAGAGCAACAACATGTGTCGGCACTGCCACTGGATACACGCATCCCTGAACGTCAATGCCTGCGTCCACTGCAAGTCGGCAGTAAGTCTAGCCCGCCATTTAACCGCCAGGTCACGGTCATGGTGCGCTGTGACGACCTCGAGTCCTGGGTTCAGTTTGTTCATGTAAAAATCGAAACACTGTTACCTGTCCTAGTGAGTACCCGAATGCTAGACAAAGGGGTGCTATTAACTGCAGAGGATGTAACAATCGAGATGCGACCCAAGCACTTTGTTCGGGCTGCCAATATTGACGATATAGCTTTGCTTATTGGCAGTAAAACCAAACGCCGCATCCAACAGGGCAAACCGATTAGCATGTTTCAGATTTGCATGATTTGCAAGGGAGATAACGTGACAATCCTCGCCAGTGATGGCACACTTATGATTAAAACCAGTGGTATTGCCTTGCAGGATGGGAACTTAGGAGAACAAATCCGAGTCAAAAATGCAAGGTCAGGAAAAACGGTGCTTGCACGGGTGAAAGATGTTGATTCAGTAGCAGTCAAAATCTGATTTTTTTGCTAAAGTAAGCGTACGGCTTGCCGATATAAAGGCTGAAGCAATTTAACTAACGGGTCATCATCATGGTAAACAACATTAACGGTCAAAATCAGCCGAACAATGTTGCAACAAATGCAAAGCAACAACGTGCTGAATTACAAAGAAATGAAGCAAGTAATACCGCTGCTAAACCGCAAGCACAGGTAAAAGCGGCTGCCGACTCAGTGAGTCTGACGCCACAAGCACAACAACTCAAGGGGCTGCAAGAAAAAGCGCAACAAGCACCTTCTTTCGACAGCAAAAAAGTCGATGAGCTGAAAAAAGCCATTGCCGAAGGCAAATATCAGGTAGATGGTGAAAAGTTGGCTAAAAATATTGCTGCCTTTGAGTTCGATTTATTTGGATAGAGTATAAGTGGACGATCAAACGGCACTGTGTGCCCACCAGCTAACAGCGCAAATTAATCTTCTGGAAGCTCTGACCCAGCTTCTGGATGATGAGTTGGAGGCGCTAGCTTCTCGCAACGGTGACAACCTGAAGGAAATCGCACGCACTAAGCTCACGACCTTAAACCAGCTTCAAAAGCTAGACAAAGATCTGTCCAAATATCCGCAAAGCACGTTTAGCCATGACGAAATAGTCCCCTTAACCGATCAGGTTAAAGAGTTATTATATCACTGTAAGAAACAGAATGACGTAAACGCACAAGCGGCACATCAGGCACAACTCACCGTGCGTGAACTTAAAGATATTTTGATTGGCGCGCCCACCTCAATGACCTATGGTCAGGATGGCAGTGTTGTCTCTAACATGGGTGAGCTGGTTAAAAACCTCAAAGCCTGATCCGTTAGGTCAGGTTGATCAGGTTATGCTTTTGTGGGAAACAAATTTTTGGTGATCACCAGGATCACGCCAAATACTTCGGCCAGAGTCCCTGCCATATATAAGTTAAGCGTCCACTCCTCAAAGTGCAATTTATCCATACCAACCAGCACCAGTACCAAATTCATAATGAATAACTGAACAACTAGAATACCGATAAACCACCAGGCGTATTTCTGCTTCAGGCCACGGTCTGACTCTGCATCTTTGACCTTTTGAACCTGCATGGGGTCCACATTGGTAAACTTATTTTCTTTAAAGTTATGCTTAATTTGTGCAGCAAGTGATGAGTGCTCTGCCTTTTGCGCTTCCCTGCTTTGTGTCATTACAACAGCTCCAGCGCATTGAGCTTATATTTGAGTGCCTCAACAGAAACACCAAAGTGAATGGCCATCTCAAAATGGGCGACTTTCTTACGATGCAGTCTTTTCACTTCTTCATTGGGCATCAACAAATTTGCCGCAAACTGATTAGCAAACACTTCTTCTTCGTCTTCGCCAGTTGACGCACTCGGTCCTCTGAGGTCGATGTATTCGTATTCTTTATCTATGTTGTCAGATTCGATGCGAGAAATATAATGACCCAGCTCATGGGCACAGCTAAACCGCTTACGATTTAAATGGTCGTCCTGATGCAGCACGATAACAGGATCGACGCCGGCTTCTTTGATCAACGCCCCGGACACTTTATCCGGCAACGCCATCTCAACAACTTCCAGCCCTAGTGACTTACAGATAGTAACAGGATCAACCGGAAACTGGCTGTCACACCATAAACGACTAAGCACTTTTTGAGCTTCATTTCTCGGGTCCAGCACCGACAAACCTCCTATTGACCTGACCATTCACCCCAGTCACGCTGAGGTAGTGTGTATATTTAAGCAGTATAAATTGAAGGCACACTGAAAGCAAAGGACATAATTTGCCGGTTTTATTGACTAAGCTGCGCTTAGTAATACGTTACCCGTTCCACCTTGCGTGGCTTAACCTCACCAATATACAAATCGTAAACACGCTTCATATCCAGCTCCAGCTCAGTGGTGTAAATATCCCCGACCGCATAGCTCTTCATGACCTTAGCACCACGAATAAGACCCTGCACCTGGCTGCGTAGACCATCATTTTGCGCCACAGCCCCCTGTACCGTTGTACTGGCACTTAATCTGTGGCCATATACCTGTTCAGCCAACTCACGGTAAGCTTCCAGTTTGGATACCTTAATAGCCATCAGCATTTTTTCGCTCTCACTACTACCTGGCTGTGAACTCAAAGGAGCATAGCCAACGGCCTTGAGAACCGGGTAAGAGTTGGGTTTCACATAGCTGTATTCAACATGTTTATCTATGATAGAGCTACATCCTGCCAGCCCCAGTACCGTTGCAACAGCACAGGACTTGAGCAGGCCGACTACCCGTTGATGCCAAAGCGCTCTAAACTGATTCATAGGGGTAACTCCTCTGTGTGGCCCATCGGCCATATCATCAAGTAAGCAATCTGTATGCACAAACCTTGCCAACACCATTGGCACGGGACTTGCTCAGATAGAACAGAGATTTGCAATCAGTTCGGTAATAAGTCATGAAATTGTCGCGTATTATGAGTGTGTTACTGGCTACCGCCAGTTTTGGGGCCAGCGCAGAGTGGTTTGAAGTCACAGGTTATGCCAATGCCCACACCGAAGATATGGCCGAAGCACGACAAGAAGCCGTGCAGGACGCCATTACGCAGGCGCTGATCTTCTCCGGTGCGACCGTATCCAGTGTCCAGACACTGGCTGACGGAGTGTTAACACAAGATCAGATCAAGATTAAAAGTCATGGCGAGATCCAGCAGATCAACCTGGTATCTGAGCAAAAACAAGATGGTATCGTCAGTGTAACGTTGCACTTAGATATTTTCCCCAAGCTGGAACAATGCACTCAGGCCGCTGTTGCAAAGCAAATAACCATCACGCAAAGCCAGCTCATTCAGCCACATCAGGCACGCCTGGGTCAAATTTTTGACATTGCCAAGGCCACCAGTGAACGACTGTATCATACCCTGGCACAACGCAAACTGACGGTGAAGCCCATTCCTTATCTGGATCATGCGATCAACGCCCGGCCCTTTTTCACTCAACGGTTTGAATATGATGAACAACTGATCGACTCTTTGACCACGTTAAGCAATAGTCAGTATGTGTTGATGAGTCAGATCACAGACGTCGCTGCCGGGGAACAAATGAATGATGATTACGCATTCTGGCAGGATGAGGAATACGTGCGCAGCTTTAAAATCGATTTTGTCGCATTCGATGCCCTTACCCGGGATAAAGTGTGGCAAAAGCACTATGCCGTCAGTGGCGTCTGGCCTTACGAAAAGACCAAGATTGTTGACGTCTATAGCGACACCTTTTGGCGTACCAATTATGCCAAACAGATCCAGAGCGTTTTTAACAGCGTGGCACAGGATCTGGACTCAGCCCTGTCCTGTTTGCCCAGCAGAGGCAAAATTTTACATCGCGAGCAGGGCAAGCTGGTCATCAATCTGGGCAGCAACCATGGTATTGAGATCGGCCAATTGCTGACGATCTCTCATCGTCGGGATATGCAAAGCGCAACCAACCAGTTTTTTGCACAAAGTATCAAAACACTCAATCAAGTCCGTGTCACTCAGGTGAATGCTCAAAATGCGATCGCCGAAAACATTTCAAAGCGCCCGCTGAATAATATTCAGATCAATGATTTGGTGGAAGTCATGGTACAAAAACAGGAAGACTTTGCGCTGTAAGCGCGATACTCAGATAGAACACACAGTGAGGGTTAATAACCCACCGATAATTTGGATTACCTATCCCATTTAAAGCCGTTTCTACTGAAGTGTGATTGCTATATCAGAGTTGATTTATAAAAGAAAAACGCTGGCGGCCCCTGCAGGAATCGAACCTGCAACTATCCCTTAGGAGGGGACTGTTATATCCATTTAACTAAGGGGCCGTGTCGCTGCGAAAAATACTAAGCGTTTTCGCTTAATTGGTCAACCATTTGATTATTAATACAATAAATGATTTTTTACGATGGGTGGGCCGCGGCAAAGGCAAAATCAGCGCTTTGCCGCTAAATAGCTATCTGGCCGCGGTTGCGCCTGAATCCAACACAAAATAAGGGATCGTCACCATGCAACTGGCAACTACGAGACGGCTCTCAAAGTCTAGCAAGCGCGCATTGACCTCAACACCCCTATCACGATAAATCATCGTGCCAGAGAGCACATGACTGGGGTCGGGTTTACCCGGCAAGGCTCTGCTATCCCGAGAAAAAACAAAATCACCGCTACGTGTGACCTGGATCTGTTGCTGCGACTTAAAATCCAGGGCCGCATAGCCGAGCTTCTGAAAAGCATGGATCAGGTTCTCAGACAGCTGATTACCCAACTGGTTGCTGCTTCGCAGCGTATCGTCAAAGCTCACAAAGCTCGTCACCGCCACCGAATGTGGATGTACGCCCAGCAAAGAGTCGGATAACTCCAGCGCTATCTGAGATGCATAGTTGGCGACCTGTTTACGATGTCGCTCGCTTACAAACCCAGGGTCAACGGGATACTCGGCCTCAGGCGCCTGTTCTTCCAAAGCCTCGTACAACACTTCTATTTCACGAAATTTAGCCACTTTAGGCGTCATAGCAGTAGTCGTCACTGTTGACGAAGCAGGTTGATTGCCCATCATCTGACAGCCGCTCAACATCACGACCGACAGCGTTAAGCCACTCAAAATGCGTGTTTTCATGATCACTCACCCGCTCTTTGTAACCGGATCCCGTCGTGGATCGCACCGTCTCTCAGTGCATTCACCACCGATTGAGGTAAAAACCCTTGTGCTGTACCGACCACCATTTTGCTTTGCATGCCCACTATCCGAGCGTTGACTAAGATCCCGCCCTGGTGATGCGACAATGTGCCTGCCAGCACGTATTTAAACGGTAACTCGTCAGACAGCTCTAAAAAGTCACGGCTGAAAATGAAATCACCATGTTTGGTGACTCGCATAAAATCCGTTGTTTTAAAGTCGATGACCGGCACGCCAAAATTATGCAGCTCGTGTATGAAACTTTCAGCAATCTGATTACCCAGCAAAGTAGCATGATTAAAGTCTTCATCTAAAAAGACAAAGCTCGATACCGCTACTGGTGTCTGATCATTAATGTATTTCACATTACTGACCATGTCTTGCATCAGCTTTTGTACGTAATGCGTCACGTTTTTGGCCGCCATACGTTGTGATACTGTCATTTGTTGCACCCCTCTGGGGTGCGCCTGAAACTGCTCCGCAGCACTAAACTTGCCAGGCGCCGCTGTTGTTTCCTGGTGCTTTGTCATGCCCAGTTGTGCACACCCAACCAAGGCAAGGGCAGGTAACACAAGCGCTATCACAGATTTTTTCATCTTTGTCTCCACTAATACTGGCCGCGATGTAACTTACCGTCTCGCATTTGGGCTTTTTCATTTCCCCACAATACCGCTTTGGGCACAGATATGGTCGCAGCGGATGCAGTGCGGCTGTCAAGCATAGTGATCAATCGCGCATTGATCGTGTAATGGTCATGGCTTTCACTGATGGTGCCCGTTAGCGCGAGGTCAAATTTATGACGTTCACGCAACAGCGTTATATCACGGTTTAATAGGTTATCGGCACTTTCCGACAAAGTTAAAGTGCGTTGTAACCGAAACTCTACCACTTCCAGCCCCATTTGCGTTACATAGCTGATCAGACTTTCCTGAACCTGAGTGCTTAAGCCACTGCCCTGGTTGCTCGCGACAGCATTACCCAGCTGGTCAGCAAGGTAAAAGCTCGTCACTGCGACAGTGGCGCCGGGCTTAAGCGGGCGACTGTGCTCCCCCAAAGCGGCAGCAAGTTGCCCCATATACTGATGTAATGTCGGCAAGGGGGGCGCTTGCTCCACCTTGTCTTGTTCCTGCGCTTTCATTATTCCAGCGCAGCCACTGAGCAGCACCGACAGGGCCAGTGCGACTATCACGGCAGGAAGTTGCATAATGATCACCTCTTTCTATTTGACGAGACAAATGCAAGAAGCGATCCATTATGCGGTTTACGGGCATGTTATAACGTGGTCGGATTGTCCGTGTAGTGACTTAACAAACACTGTGGGTGAAACGGTCTGAGCTCAGCGCACAATGCCTGCCCCTGCGCCTTATTTTCAAACGCGCCAAGTTTTAGCCGGAAATACCGTTGACCACGGACCTCCACTTGCTCGACATTAACCGGATGCTGCCGCAGTGGTGGATAGTCTTTTACCAGACGTTGGTGCACGGTTTTTAGCTGGCTTTGCTTTCTGGTAGAAGCCAGTTGTACTGCAAACTCAGCCTTTTTTTTACCAGCCACTGTAGGCCTCTTTTCAACGAACGCTTCCTTGACAGGTGCTTGTTCGGGTACAGAGACTTCAGGTACTTCAACAAGTGGCGTCGGCGCAGTCAAGCGCTGCTCGACGATGCCTGGCGACTTACTCTCTTGGGCGACCATCACCTCAGATTTTGTCCGTTGTGGATTTAGCGCTAACTGCAACTGTGTGCTTAACAAGTCAAGATCCTGCTCAATGGCCAGTAACTCATTCACTTGCGGCGCCACCTGTTGCCACAGCGCAATACTGTGCTTCATCTGCTGCACTTCTGCATTCAGTTGCGTGATTTGCAGCTCTAATTCGGCCAGTCGCTGGTCATCCTGACCATTACTGGCGCACCCACTGACCAAGCCCAGCAAAGGCCATACCAGATAAGGTAATAACTTCATAGCTCGCTCCCTTTATTGTTTTATTTCTGTTTGTTCAAGCTGACAAGGCACACCAGCTGTTTGCAATGCATTACAACGTAGTTGCAGTTGCGCTGTATCAACATCATTTTGCGTGAATGCAATCCCCAGCATGTAAGTCTCTGTCTTGTCGTCAAAGAGATAAAATGGGGGAGCAGTGATCAATTGACGGTGTCGCTGACGCAGTAACATGGCGTAGGTTTTTAATACCGGCAGAGAGGCAAAGCGCCCGACAGAGAGCACCGTGATAGCCTGAGTTGACAGAGGTGCCAGCTGCAAGTCAACTTCCACCAGCACATCCCCCTGTTGTGATAACGCCACTTCTACTTGCTCGCTGTGCGTCAGCCCGCGCTTGGTCGCATTGGCAACCTGTGCCCGATAGCGACCCGGCTTAATGTCTGTGAATACATAATATCCGTCATACGCCGCCTGGGTGCGTGCAATCTGAGCTCCTTGTTCATCAAGCAAAGTTACATCGGCGTAGGGCACAGGGGCGTTTTCAGTATCGGTTTGTTGATACACGACCCCCTCTATTTCACTGGTGTTGACCAAAGGGAGCTCCAAATACTCAACATAACCTCGCCGTGGTGTTATCGCCATCCCTTCAATCGCAGGGGTAACAAAAGGCATCGCAAGGCTGTCAGTATCAATCACCATATCGGTTTTTTGATTAACAGGCATACCACTGAGTAACACCAGCCCCTGCTCGTCGGTGGTGCCCTGCATATAGTTTTGTAATGCCCGCACTCTGACTTCGGGTACCACTTCATCTAACTCGTCAAACACCCCATTGGCATTGTGGTCCAGATAAACCTTGACCAACACCGCGCCATTGCTGGCCAATCGTCGCTGACTGAACAACAGCCGTTCGCTTTGAGGGTGATAACCAAAGCTAAACTGCCCATTTATCCCCACTTCCCATTCATCGTAACTGTCATAACTGAGCTGGCTGTTCAAACGAATTTTGTCGCCCAGCCAGTTCAAACCCAGTTCGCCTTTTTGATAATCAGTTTCAAGCGTCTCTCTGAAACTCAACTCAACGTTAAATTGCTCATTTAAACTGCGATAAAAACGCGTTTCATAGGCTATCAACTCAGTGTGTGGGTGCAAATCATAATCAAAAATCAGGCGACCAAATATACGCCCCAAGCGGGTCTGAAATCTCAACTGACCCGACGTTGCGTGGTCGCCAGCTGCATTACTAGATTGCCATTGCAACTGATTGCTGACATTCACCCGACCTAAAGAGAGACTTACTCGATTGGTCAGCAAAGTATATTCAGTATCCTGATCGGAGCGATTCCATTGCACCTGATTTTGATAAGATAGCTGCTTATTCAGGACATTTAACATGCCCGACATACGCATATACAGCCCTCGAGTTTCACGATGGTCATTATTCACTTTTGACGTGTTGAGCAATCGACGCTGTGTCTGCCAGCCCGCACTAATGGCCTGCCCGGCCCATTCAGTTCTGGCACTGAGTCTGGCACGGTGCTGCGACTCGCTGTCGTGGGATAAGTCCAGATTGAGGAGCATTTTTTTCCACAGACTTAGCGTACCACCCGTCGTGGCTGTGCGCTCAATAAGCGCTTCATTCGACAGCGCCTGAGCAATACCGGCATAGACCGACATGGAGTCAGACAGACCCAGGTCGTAACGACCGTGAAAATGCAGACCTGATTGCGTAGTCAGGGCAAAATCATTATTTAATATTGAACTGCCGTTGTCAGTGACGGACACATCAAAGTAGCCCTGACCACTTTTCAGTCCGGTGCCTTCAACAAAATAGCTGCGCTGCTCACGCTCTACCTGTCCTTGTGGCCCATATTTAACCAGTTCAAATTGATTACTACCAAAGTACAACGGGATACGGTCAAAATCATAACGACCTGTTTGGATCTGGAGTTGCTGCGCAACCAACAAATCATTGTGATACAACTCGACGTCCCAGCCAGCCTGCACCGAGCCACTGATCTGGACACTTTGCTCCTGTATTTCAGAATTCAGCGGCTTGTCGGACACTCGCACCCCAATACCTTGTCCGGTGGACTGCCCGGTACCAATATGGGTTGCCTGAATATCACCAACCTCTAACTGTGTGGCCTGCACCTGACCTAACAACCGCCCCTGGGCATCCTCCCTCTTCCCCTTAAAGCGACCCTGATCCAGCGCATCTCCCTCTGTGCCTGCAATAAAGTACTCTACATTCCAGAATGCCAGGTCATGTGCGCCCAACACCGAATAATAAAAAGCATCTTCATCATTGTCGCGACGATACCCGAACTGCGTGTCCATTAGGGGAGAAGATAATATTTGGTAAGGGTTAGGTTTCCAGGCGAGTCTAGAAGCTGAGTCGACGTTATACTGTGCAACCTTGCGATTAGCTCGTGCCTGACGCTCCAAAGCAGGCAACGGCAAAGGAGACTGTACCAACAATCTTTGGTCGCTATAGTTGAACTGAAGGTGCAACCCAAACCAGTCTGCAATCAGCGCAGGCTCAACGAAGACTTCGCCCTGTACATGGGAAATATCCTGCTCCGAAAGCCGATATTCCTGCTCGTTGACCCTGGCTCGTTTTTGCGCACTATCAAGTAAAAAAGTACGCTCAGGGCTAAGGTACCAGCCGGTAAAATAGTCAGGCTGATTGTCATCGCTGATGGCAAAGTCCAGCACGGCAAACAAGCTGCGTAATTCGACTTGCGCATCGCGCTTACTTTTGACCGCAAACACCTCACCCAGATACACCCCGTCAGCATAAACAGACAAGAACAGGTCTTCCCCTTCCGGGATCCCGGCCTGCTCAGGCTGATTACTCACCGTCAGACTGGCCTGTGACTGCGACAGTTTTGCCTGTATGCGTTGCAGCGTATTGAGAACCTCAGAGAAATCCTGTTGTGAGGTCCCATGTGCTGGCATTGTACTTGCGCAAATCAAAGCGAATACCACGCATGGTACGATTCTAGCCATTAACCAGCCTGTATTCAGGGCACAGTAATAGAGAAAATGCGCTCAGCAAATGACTGTCCTTGATATTCATCACTGCCTGTATAAACCACTTTTAACTGCCCGGAGCGCACTCCCTGGAACATGCTCGGTTCCAGCAGTTTCAGCTGCAATTGTGCCTGACTAAGTTCCGGGTAAATACTGAAGCTGTTAACCAGTGCAGCCTCCTCCCAGTTTGCTCCACTTTGGGCACGCCAGAAAACGCGCACTCCGCCAAAGGGACTCGCATCTCCCTTGCGTGACAAAGTCAGATTGACCGTTTCTAATTGGCCCGTCTGGCCACGGCTCAGAGTGGCTTCATCAATAGACACTTGAGGTGTGGATGCGGACTGACGGTAAAGCAGCGGAATGCTGTAACTCATGATCATATTAAGCCTGATCCCTACCCCTTCCTGATCCAGATCTTTTTTCTCTGGTAATGCCTGAAAGAACAGGTGCGAGCGATACTCTCCCACAGCCATGTCTCTTTGGCGGCGCAACGCCAGCTTAACGACCTGACGCTCACCTGGCGCAAGACGAACTTGTTTCGGTGTCATTCTGAGCAACCCACTCAGGCGCATGGGATTTTCCTGCTCAGACACATCTGTGTAGCCACCTTGTGGCAACGCCATTTTTTCTTTAAAACTCAAACGATAGGTTTTATATTCCTGACTACTGTTGATCAGAAACACCTTAGCACTGCGCTGACGCTCATCAAAGACAACCCGAGTGGGTGAAATCAATAAATTCGCGTAAACTTGTGCTGTCCAAGACAGTATTGCGAACAACACGACGTGGGTAATATACTTCATTGAATTTTGCCTATTTTACTGCTCATAGAGGCGAGTATCGGTGTTTCCCGGCTATTAGCTAAGTCAATAGCTTACTTCGATACTGACTGTAGTTGCATATTGACCATCGACATAAAGCGCTGCTGACCCCTGACTTTGTAACGTACCGCCAATTAACAGGCGGGCGCGGCCATCCCGGTCAGTGAATACCCTGGCAGGATGATGTAATTTAGTCACACTCAGTTTTCCCTCGGTGATGAGGTTACTATGCGCTAACTGATCATTGAGCAAATCAGTCGATATATTCAGATAAACACCCGCAGGAAACGATTCCAGCAGAAGTTCAGCCGGGTGTCCTTTTTTGATCACATGAATGCTGCCCGATGAGCTTGTGCCACCGCCTGGTGACACCACAACACTGCTCGCAACACTGGGGTCTGCCACGATTATAGTGCCAAAACTCAGATCCGCATTACGTACAATATTGGCCTGACTGCTCCAGCTGCAGAACAAGCCCAAAAGCACAGCCAGCATTTTCATGGGAGACCAGCGGACACCTTGTCCGCCTATACACACTAGTAGCTTAGCTCTACGTTAAAAGTGCCTTCATATTGACCATCAAGGTAATTGCCCTTATCCGCGCTTTCTGTCGTAAGCGTCGCGCCCACATTAAAGGCGATTTTACCATCGGCATCAGCCTGAAGCGTAGTCGTTGCAGCAGCGGGGGTGGTGCCAGAAGTTACATAATAAGTAAAAGCGCTCAACTTGAAGCTTGGTGTACCTGGTGGCAAACTTTGTGGCAACACATCCGTCTCAGTCGGGTTGGTAATGGTCAAAGAGGCATAGGGTGCGACACCATCAACAGTAAACTTAGCAGGAGTACCTGGCTCCAGAATCGCAATTTCGGCTTTTGACACATCAGTTGAAGCGGCTCGTGGTGCCGTATTGGGATTGGCAGAAATAATCAAAGTAGCCGTTTCTACACCACCCACATCACCACTGGCACGGATCGTACCAAAGCTCAGCGGCTCAGTATTTTCAAAAGTGAAAACATTTTTTACTGTTACTGACGCTTTAAACTCCGCAGGCTGTGCAGTAGTCAGTACCGGCATTGCAGCCAGGATTGAGAGTAGAGAGTACTTTTTCATTAACTTTTCCATCAGTAGGTCCTTTTTATCAAATAGCCGTATCCGTAATCGGCCAACAAATTTCGTGCACAGTGCATGGTCACCAAACACGTAAAACTACAACTTTATAGTGATTATTTATCATTAATCGAACGCCCTTGGGTAGAAAGGCGCTCAATTTGAATAAAAACACTACTCAGATGTCTAATATATCGTGACTAAATATAAAACTTCCAACTTTATTTCAAGTGTTTTTAGTTAGTTAACTAATTTACAGGGTTGACCACTGGCCTTAATTAAACGACAAAACAAGATACTTTCCTGCTCTGACCCAAACCCCGAAGCCTGTGTAAGGAAGAACTGGGAGCCATTTTGCGCAGGTGTTTGTGAATAAACTGTAACAGCATTAAATATCTCAGGATAATAACTTTGTATGAGTGAAAGAGATATCTTAATCCGTTGATTCTGTGCCTGTGCACGCGTATCTAGCAGATGACGACCAAATTGCACCACATACTGACTATGTCCCGATGTAGCAAAGGTATTCGTGACCGCTGTCGGCTCCGCCCGGTGGGTAGTAACAGACTTTTCTGACTGAGTCAGCTTTTCTTCAATTGGCTTAATCCCACTGGAATCAGATAACAAAGTCAGCAGCTGAGTCAGGTCCTGCTCCATCTTAGCCACTCGTTCAATACTAGCTTTGTGCTGATTGTAGGTTTTGATTAATTCAGCCCGGGCTAGCGCCTCGGCCTCTTCATCCGGTGATGGGTTTGAACTGCAAGCAGATAAGAGCACAGTGACTGCAAGTAATATCGCATACATTATCGCACGCGTTGTGGTGCGTCGATGACACATGCCGGAATGGATCAACATCGATGTCGTGCTCCTTTTAAAACAAGCGGCCTTCACTGGCCGCCTACAACATATTACGTCTTGAGTACCTTAAATTGCAACAGGCGCTTTAATGTTAGGGTCAGCATCATACCCCTCTATTGCAAAATCTTCGAAACGGTAATCATAGATAGAGTCTGGCTTACGCAGGATATTTAGCGTCGGCAGGCCTTTCGGCTCTCGCTGTAACTGTTGCTCAATCTGCGCCATATGGTTTGAGTAGGCATGCAAATCACCAAAGCTCACAATCACTTCTCCAGGCTCTAGGTCGCATTGCTGCGCCAGCATATGCACCAGCAGAGACAAACTGGCGATGTTATACGGCAGTCCCAGGAAGATATCTGAGCTGCGGATGTAAAGTTGGCCGGATAATTTGCCATCTGCCACATAGAACTGATAAAGCAAGTGGCAAGGTGGCAACGCCATACGACCAGCCTCTACGTTTTCCTGTGGACTCATAGACTCATCAGGCAGATACTCAACATTCCAGCCATGAAATAAAATACGGCGGCTATTCGGGTTGTTTTTCAATGTATCAACAACATAGTCAATCTGGTTAATCTCACCACCTTCTTTGGTCGGCCACGCCGTCCACTGCTTACCATAAATCGGGCCCAGATCTCCGTTTTCCAGCGCCCATTCATCCCAGATTTTAACGCCGTTTTCATTCAACCAGGTTTTATTGGTATCCCCTTTTAAGAACCAGATCAACTCATTGGCAATACTCTTAAAGTGCAACTTTTTGGTGGTCAGCAACGGAAAACCATCCTGGAGGTTATGACGGATCTGACGGCCAAATACGGAGCGCGTACCTGTACCAGTTCGGTCCCCTTTCTGGGTGCCGTTTTCTAATACATCTCGCAACAACTCCAAATACACTTTCATGCTTTACTCCTCAAAATGATCTCTCTATTGACCCTACACAAGGGATTTGTCTGGTACAAAAGTATACTACGTTCGCACGCCGGGGTAACTAATTCACGATGGGATTTATTGCAAGGCAGACAGGGACCCCGGGCTCGGGGTCCCGAAGTAGCTTAAGCGCTCGCTGTCGAGGTGCGCTTGTGGCTCCAAAGCATCAAGCCAAGGCCACCAATCATCATAGGTAAGGATAAAATTTGACCTTGAGAAATCATGCCAGCATACAAGCCAATATGCGCATCCGGTTCACGGAAGTACTCAACGATAAAGCGGAATGTACCGTAGCCAACCAGGAACAAACCAGCAATACTGCCAGCCGGACGCGGCTGCTTGCGATACCAGATCAGCATGATGAATAACACGAAGCCTTCCAAAAAGGCTTCGTAGAGTTGCGACGGGTGACGAGCAAGCGGGCCGCCTGTCGGGAAAACCACCGCCCAGGGCACATCTGTGGGGCGACCCCACAACTCACCATTGATGAAGTTACCAATACGCCCCGCCAACAGGCCCACAGGGACCATAGGTACTACAAAGTCGCCCACGGCCAACGGTGACTTCTTAAATCGCCATGCAAAGATAAATATACCTGCAATGACACCCAATGCGCCGCCATGGAAGGACATGCCACCCTGATCGATGCGCAGCAGGTACATCGGGTTTTCAAGGAAGAGGTTGAACTGGTAGAAAAATACGTAGCCAATTCGTCCACCCAGGATAACCCCCAACATGCCATAAAATAGCAAGTCACTAACTTCATCTTTAGTCCAACCCGAATTGGGCTTATCGGCTTCTTTATTCGCCCACCACATGGCAAACGCAAAACCGATTAAATACATCACGCCATACCAGCGCACACTCAGGGGTCCAATCGAAAAGATAATTGGATCGATTTCTGGAAACTGCAAAGCCATCGCTTTCCCTCAATAAAATAACATTTTTCCCGCAATCACCACGAGCAGTAACGCGAACACTTTCTTAATCACTGGCACCGGCAGATAGTGCGTTGCTTTGGCGCCCATTGGCGCGACAAACCAGGATGTCAGCACAATACCAAATAATGCCGGCAAATACACAAAACCGGCAAACCCGTCTGTTAATTTCAATGCCTGTCCACCCGACACGACATAGCCAACAGAGCCAAATAAGGCAATCACAATCCCACTGACTGCCCCGCAGCCTATCGCTCTGCGCATATCCACAGAAAAGTAGCTCAACAGTGGCACAATCAATACGCCACCGCCAATCCCTATCATCGCGGACAAAGCGCCCATCAGGGTGGTGATAGCGGTTAAAACCGGGCCAGGCGGCAAGTCGCGCGGCTTTTCAGGGGCTGATGATTGAGAACTGAAGACCATTTTAACGGCAATAAGCAACACTGAAATGACAAACGTCCACTTTACCCAGTGCACCGGGATCAGTGAAACCATAAAGCCACTGACTAAAGCGCCCAGAGCCACGCCCGTCATCACCCAGGGCGCAATCTCCCAGGGCACATTGTGATTTCGGTGGTGCGCCAACGCGGAGGAGGTTGACGTAAATAATATTGACGCCAAAGACGTCGCAATGGCCACAACAATCACATGTTCATTAGCCAGCACCTCGAAATACAATAAAATTGCCGACAGTACCGGGACGATGATCAAACCGCCGCCAATGCCTAATAACCCTGCAAGGAAACCAACCACACAGCCAAGCAAGGCGCAGCTCAAAATGAGTAACACACTGATTGTCATAAAGACGCTCTTATTATTATGGGCGCGTTATAGTAACGTATCTGAGCGAACGCCTCCAGTCGCGGTTCAGACAGTATCACTTTTGGTATAAAGTAACTCACTTAGCCCATGCGCTATCAGAAATTCACGTAATAGACGGTGAACCTGTTTGGCACTGGATGCCATAAGGCACTGAGTGAGCAAGGCTTCCATATCTTTTACCGCAAGCCGGCGCAGTGTCCACTTTATCTTATTCAGGGAGGAAATATTCATACTAAGACGACGAAATCCCATTGCCACAAGTAAGATGGCACCTTCCGGCTCACCACCCAGCTCACCACACAAACTAAATGGTAGCTCTAGCTGCTGACAGTCATCGGCAATTTTTTTCAGTACCCGCAGCACACTGGGATGATAAGGCTCAAACAACTCAGCCACCTGTGCATTGGCCCTGTCTACCGCCAGCAGGTATTGCGTTAAATCATTGCTACCCACCGAGCAAAAATCGACTTTTTCAGCCCATTCAGGCAATAAAAAGATACTCGATGGCACTTCAAGCATCACGCCGATGTCGGGTTTATCTATGGTATAAAATTGGTCGGCCCATTCTTCTTGTAGTTCAAAGTAGGCCTGTTCCAGCAGACCCAGAGCTTCATCAACTTCCTCGGTATGGCTAACCATAGGCAGCATAATACGTAAATTGCCCAGGCCCGCATTGGCTTTAAGCATGGCCTTGAGTTGATCTAAAAACAGCTCTGGATGATCAAGCGTAACCCGGATCCCTCGCCAGCCAAGAAAGGGGTTATCTTCACTGATATTAAAGTAGTCCAGTACCTTATCGCCCCCTATATCCAGCGTACGCATAATGACAGGCTCAGGATGATAACGAGCCAGCACATCGCGATACCAGCTCTCCTGCTCAGCCTGAGAAGGGAATTGTCCACGCTGCATAAACCAGGCTTCGGTACGATACAAGCCCACACCATCACAGTACTTAGCACTGAGATGCTCGGTCGATAAGTCCAGGCCGGCATTGAGCAACAGGCTGATCCGTTCACCATCCGCAGTGACAGAGGATAAATGGTGTTCAGCTTCAAATTTGTCGTGTAGCTGGCCCTCTTTGAGCTTGAGTGCGGAGTACTCATTACGTAACACGTCGGAAGGCGAAATGTAAACACGCCCTGCGTAAGCATCGAGGATCATATCTTTGCCATCGAACTGCAACAAGGGTATGTCTTCAATCCCCCAAATAGCAGGGATCCCCATTGCCCGAGTCAAAATGGAGGCATGTGAGTTTGCCGAACCGTGCACACTGATGACCCCTTTGAGTTTGTTTTTAGGGACCTCGGCCAGCATCGCGGGTGTCAGTTCGTTGGCAATTAAAATGGTGTTATCCGGGTAGCTCTTAACCATGCTCTCGGTGCTGACCAGGTGATGCAGAACTCTGAGCCCCAGATCTCGAACATCGACCGCCCGCTCTCGTATGTATGGATCAGACATGGCTTCAAACTGCGTCACCAGCTCAATAATCACATGCTTTAGCGCAGATTTAGCATTCCACCCCTGCTCCAGTTGCTGTTCAACACGCTGCCCCAGACTGCGGGCATCCAGCAGTTGCTGATACACTTCAAACACAGCAAGAGCTTCTTTGGGTAACGAATCGCTGAGAGTATTTTTCAGCACATGAAACTCTTGTCGGGTCGCAGCAACCGCCTGCTGGAATAATTGTCGCTGCTGATGTATCTGCTCACACTGCTGAGATTCAATACTGGCAAAGTCGAGTTTAGGGATAACGACAAAGGCTTCACCCAGGGCAATACCAGGCGCACTTGCAACCCCTTTAAGCACCGATGTTTTATGACTGGATGCATCCTGCTTCAGGACAGATTGTAATTCCACCTGCGCAAGTTGTGAGGCCAGCTGGGCAGACAGTGTAATTAAGAAGGACTCCTCATCATGGCTGAAGACGCGCTCTTCTCGTTGCTGAACCACAATCACGCCCAGCACTTTTCGTTGATGCACAACAGGTACAGACAAAAAGGCATTGTAGCCCTCTTCGTGCACCTCGGCGTGTAATTTGAATCTGGGGTGACTCTGGGCATGGGCGATATTGATGGGCTCTTCACGCTGGGCAACCAACCCAACCAGACCCTCTGTGAAGCCGACCCGAAATTGGCCAACGGCGTCCGGATTGAGGCCGTCACTGGCCATCAGTACAAAGTTGTCCTGACTATAATCGGCAAAGTAAACGGAACAACACTCAGTGTGCATTGCTTCCTTAACCATCATCACAAAGCGAGATAAGGCCGTTTCGAGGTTATCCTGCTGTGAGACTACCTCCGCGATGGTTCGTAATGTTGCTAACACACCTGACTCCTAAATTGGTAGAAATCGCTCTGTACTGCTCATTTACTCTTTCTGTTAAGCATAACCAAGACTGGTGACGATACGCTATGCTATCTAACGACGTCGCCAGTGGTCTTTATGTGCATGTTCTTTACGATTAAAAGGCATCGCAAAGGGGGCAAACTCTTTCATCACCCTGCGGTATACATCGCGTTTAAACGACACAACCTGGCGCACAGGATACCAATAACTGACCCAACGCCAATCATCAAATTCAGGGTGATGTGTGCGCATTAAGTCTACATCTTCATCTTTGCACTTGAGTTTCAGCAAAAACCATTTTTGCTTCTGGCCAATACACACTGGACTTGAGTCTTTACGGATCAGTCGCTTTGGTAATTTATAACGTAACCAATGTTTTGAGCTGGCAACGATTTCCACATCTTCCGGTCGTAGCCCAACCTCTTCATGCAGTTCACGGTACATGGTCTGCTCGGGCGTTTCACCTTCATCCACACCCCCTTGCGGAAACTGCCATGAATGCTGGCCATAGCGCCGCGCCCAAAATACCTGCCCCTGATTGTTACAAATAACAATTCCTACATTGGCACGAAATCCTTCGGCATCAATCACCTTAAGTGCCTCGTATATTTGTTTGATATGATTTTGATTGTTCCACAACTCAGAGCACTGGGCAAATTTAATTCCTGCTTTTACGCAACTTACCCACAACTTGTGCATAAGTTTGACTAATCATGATGATTTTACAAACAAATCCACAATAACCTAGTCAAATTTGCATTTTCTCCACAGAATCTGTGGATAATTATGTTTATATACTTGTATTTATCCAATGGATGGCCATTTTTGACTCTGAATGATGTTGGATGAAATTTAAAAAAGCCATATAAATCAGAAAATTAAATCTAGATAGTGAGAAAGTCACAGCTTAAAGAATAACCCACAGAGAAGGCGTTCAAAAAACACACAAATCTGTATTAATCCACATTTCCTAATTATTTTTGTTACCATACCAGGCCAATCAGATAGTGACGAGCCAGACTGTGCAAAAGCCAACCCCACCCCAATCCATTGCTGAACTCATGACCCGTGTAGATGCCATTGCCGGGCAGACCCTGGGGGAACTGGCTGCCCAGTTTCATTTTAAAACCCCACAAGATCTGACCCGGGAAAAAGGCTGGCCTGGCCAGCTCATTGAATATGTGTTGGGAGCCAGTGCAGGCTCTAAACCAGTGCCTGACTTTGAGTTTATCGGTGTCGAACTAAAAACCCTGCCCATAGGCTATAACGGCAAACCACTCGAAACCACCTATGTGTCAGTGGTTCCCCTCACCAATCTGACCGGTTTACGCTGGCAAGACAGTACCGTAAAGAAAAAGCTCACTCATGTATTGTGGCTGCCGATTTTAGCAGAACGAGACATCGCCCCGGTTGATCGCACCATAGGGACTGGCTTTTTATGGCAACCAACTGCGATTCAGGAGCATCAGCTACAACGAGACTGGGAAGAACAAATTGAATTAATTGCACTTGGGCGTGTAGATGAAATTAGTGGCAAACTTGGTGAAGTAATGCAGATCCGGCCAAAAGCCGCCAATAGTAAAGCGCTGACAGACGCCATTGGTCCACAAGGTAAACTGATAAGAACCCTGCCACGCGGGTTTTATCTGAAAATGCAGTTTACACAGGGGATTTTGTCGCAACAGTATGCTGGTTGAGCCTGATTGAGTACGTCAGGCTCCCTGTATCAAATAACTATTTTTTCAAACTGATATGGTAAAAGCCATGATCTTCAAAAGTAACCCAGCTTCCTTTGTTACAGTCCGCTGCAGTCCCTTTGCTGAAGTATACTACCACCTCTTTTTGTGCACCAAGTGCAACCAATAAGCTACTGTATACCGCGTTACAGAACTTGCCTTTTTCCGAATCGTTTAAAAAACAGATCCCACCATTACTTACTACACCATCTATAGAAGCATACAATCGACTATTCGCTCCCAGTGATACTGAACTCACTTTACCTTTGCATGAGTAGTTTGCAAATGCAGGTGCACTAATGCTGGCTGCAACCAAAGAAATAGACGCAATAAGTTTTTTGAATTTCATAATTAGTCCTTTATTAGTTATTATCTGGCCGGGTATGATACAGGAACATAAAGTGAATTGCACAAAAAAGCCGCGTTAAATTACGCGGCTTTTTATCTGGTCAGATTGATTACTGACTTTTAAACCAAGGCATATTAGCTAAACAACTTGTGGGTTAATGGCAGAACGCATCATTCCCACAGCCGCTTCAATGGTTATTTCTTCAGAGCAAATTTTTTCATGCCCAGTTTATCTAACGAAATCCATCTTCCTGTTGGACAGGTTGTGGTGTCTTTAAACCAAAAAGTGACCTCCTGCTGAGTTGTCAAAGCCACCAATAAAGCGCTATAGATACCCTGACAGTATTCACTTTGGCTGCCATTCAAATGGCAAATACCTGCATCGTGTGCTCTGCCACTAGATCCATTCCAGTTGGTCATTGTAACCAGTAATCGACTACCCGGGTCCAGCTGAACGTTGCTTACTTTTGCCGTACACACAGCTTCAGCCGCATTTACGTTAGCTGAATATCCAAATGCGAGTGCGCCGAGCATAAGGCAAGAGCTTAAATACTTCATAATTTTTGATGGTTCCTATCAGTTCCGAGTGAAAGCCTGTTGACGAGTTCAGACTACTAAGCTTCACAATAAAATTGAGGGACATTATATTGATTTTGTAGAGCGGAATGAAGTTCAAATGCTGTGGATGAGCTAACTGCATAATAGAAAAGGCCAGCAAAAAATGCTGGCCTTTTCTATCTAATTTAGGACGGATCAGATAACAGAAATTACTGACCTTTGATCTCGCTACGACCTTTGTAGACAGCCTTATCGCCAAGCGCTTCTTCGATACGTAATAGCTGGTTGTACTTAGCAACGCGGTCAGAACGACACAGTGAACCTGTCTTGATCTGGCCAGCTGCTGTACCCACAGCTAAGTCTGCAATCGTTGCGTCTTCTGTTTCGCCTGAACGGTGAGAAATAACCGCTGTGAAGCCTGCATCCTGCGCCATCTTGATTGCATCCAGTGTTTCAGACAGTGAACCAATTTGGTTGAACTTAATCAGGATAGAGTTACCGATCTGCTCATCGATACCACGCTTAAGGATCTTCGTGTTGGTAACGAACAAATCGTCACCGACCAGCTGTACTTTATCACCGATCTTATCTGTCAGGATCTTCCAGCCAGCCCAATCACTTTCGTCCAGGCCATCTTCGATAGAAACGATTGGGTAACGTGCTGCCAGATCAGCCAGGAAGCCTGCGAAGCCTTCAGAATCGAATGCTTTGCCTTCACCCTGCAGGTCATATTTGCCGTCTCTGTAGAACTCAGAAGCTGCACAATCCAGCGCCAGCGTCACATCCTGGTTCATTTCATAACCTGCTGCGGCAACCGCTTCAACGATCACTTCCAGAGCTTCTTCATTTGATTTAAGATCTGGTGCAAAGCCACCTTCATCACCTACAGCGGTATTCAGGCCACGTGACTTAAGTACTTTTTTCAGGCTATGGAAGATTTCTGCACCCATGCGCAGTGCTTCACGGAAGCTTTTCGCACCAACCGGCTGAACCATGAACTCCTGAATATCAACGTTGTTGTCTGCGTGCTCACCGCCGTTCAGAATGTTCATCATAGGTACAGGCATAGAGTACTGACCAGCAGTGCCATTGATGTCTGCAATGTGTTCGTACAGTGCAACACCTTTTTCCTGAGCAGCAGCCTTAGCGGTTGCCAAAGACACTGCCAGAATCGCGTTTGCACCCAGCTTTTCTTTGTTTTCAGTGCCGTCTAAATCCAGCATCAGCTGATCGATTGCACGTTGTTCCAGGGCATTGTGTCCGTTCAGGGCTGCTGCAATTTCATTGTTCACATAGTTTACCGCAGTCAGTACACCTTTACCCAGGTAACGAGCTTTATCTCCGTCACGTAATTCAAGTGCTTCGCGAGTTCCTGTTGATGCACCTGATGGTGCACATGCGCGGCCCCATGCGCCCGACTCTAAATGAACATCGGCTTCAACGGTAGGGTTACCACGTGAGTCCATAACTTCACGGCCAATCACTTTTACGATTTTTGACATCTTGATTCCTCTTTTCCCAAAGTGGTGAGTGTGTTGTGTGTCTGCTTTCGCATTGCTATATAACCGCGCTGGGTTTATTGATGGCCCATGAAAAGCGGCGCCTGACAGTTACATAGCAATGCGCTGGATTATTTAACGCATTCGGTAATTAAAAAAGCCGTGCACTGAGGCACGGCTTTTTATTATTAAGAGTCAGCTTTTTGGTAGCTGAACGCAGCTGCAACGAAACCCTCAAATAACGGGTGGCCGTCGCGTGGCGTAGAAGTAAACTCAGGGTGGAACTGAGCGGCAATAAACCAAGGATGATCTTTATTTTCGATGATCTCAACCAGCTTTTTGTCTTCCGACAGGCCAGTGAATGCCAGACCAGCCTGCTCAAGGCGCTCAACATAATGGTTGTTCACCTCGTAGCGGTGGCGGTGACGCTCTGTGATCTCCGCATTGCCATATACGTCGCGTACTTTTGAACCTTCTTTCAGGTGACACAGCTGAGCACCCAAGCGCATTGTGCCGCCCAGATCCGACTCTTCGGTACGGGTTTCAACCTTACCATCAGCATCTAACCATTCAGTGATCAGACCAACTACCGGATGAGGTGATTTGGTATCGAACTCAGTCGAGTTAGCACCTTCCAAACCCGCTACATTGCGTGCGTATTCAATCAGTGCAACCTGCATTCCCAAACAAATGCCCAGGTAAGGTACCTTGTTTTCACGAGCATATTTGGCCGCCAGGATCTTACCTTCAACACCACGGTTACCGAAACCACCCGGTACCAAAATCGCATCCAGATGCTCGAGCAGTTCAGTGCCTTTGCTCTCGATGTCCTGTGAATCAACATACTCGATGTTTACGGTCACTCGATTCTTAAGTCCCGCGTGCTTAAGTGCTTCATTGACTGACTTGTATGCGTCTGGCAATTCAATGTATTTGCCGACCATACCAATGGTCACTTCACCAGTCGGGTTTGACTCCTGATATAACACTTGTTCCCACTCTGACAGGTCCGCTTCCGGTACATCCAGATAGAAACGACGACATACCAGGTTATCCAATTCCTGAGATTTAAGCAGCGCAGGGATTTTGTAGATGCTATCTACGTCCTGCAATGAAATAACGGCTTTTTCTTCTACGTTCGTGAACAATGCGATCTTAGCGCGCTCATTGGCTGGTAATTTGCAGTTTGAACGACAAACCAAAATATCCGGCTGAATACCAATTGAACGTAGTTCTTTAACAGAATGCTGAGTTGGTTTAGTTTTCACTTCGCCCGCAGCGCCCAGGAAAGGCACTAAGGTCAAATGCATAAATAAAGCATGCTCACGGCCCAGCTCAGTACCGAGCTGACGGATCGCTTCAAGAAAAGGTTGTGACTCGATGTCACCCACAGTACCACCAATTTCAACAATGGCGATATCGTGGCCTTCAGCCCCTTCAAGTACACGACGTTTAATGTCGTTGGTGATGTGTGGGATCACCTGGATAGTCGCGCCTAGGTATTCACCTTTACGCTCGCGACGCAGCACATCTTCAAAAACACGACCTTGTGTGAAGTTGTTACGGCTGGTCATTTTGGTGCGAATGAAACGCTCGTAGTGACCTAAATCCAGGTCAGTTTCTGCGCCGTCTTCTGTCACGAAGACTTCACCATGTTGGATCGGGCTCATTGTGCCAGGGTCAACATTGATATAAGGATCCAGCTTAAGGATAGTGACGTTTAAACCACGCGCTTCTAATATTGCAGCTAATGAAGCAGCAGCAATACCTTTACCCAAGGAGGAAACAACTCCGCCCGTTACGAAGATAAATTTTGTACTCATGCGAACCCTAGAATATCAGGAAAAATGGAATTTAAATAAGAATCAAGACGGGGCAATAGTATAGCAAAAACGCTAGGGGCAATCCAGCGAAAAATCACCCCCTTTAATTATTCTCACCTGAACGCTGACGTCGCTTGACCTCTTCCCAGGCATCATCCATTTGCGCCAAACTGGCGTCAGATAAGGCTATCTGTTGTTCCGCCAGAATACCTTCAATGGCGCTAAAACGGCCAATAAATTTGTCACTCGCGCGACGTAGTAGCTGTTCCGGGTCACGTTTTACATGTCGCACTACATTCACGGTGGCAAACAACAAATCTCCCAGCTCCTCAGCACTGTGCTCAGACAGCGGGTCCTGACTCAGTGCTTCATTCACCTCAGTGACCTCTTCAGCCACTTTATCCAGCGCGCCCTGATAAGTAGGCCAGTCGAACCCCAAAGAAGCCGCGCGCCTTTGAATTTTCGCCGCCCGCGAAAGAGCGGGCAGGTTTAGTGGCACATCGTCACCAAAGCCCGTAGACTGAGCACCACGCTCAGTGTCTTTGATTGCCTGCCACTGCGCCTGTAATTCGGCGTCACTCAATGTCGCATCCGGTGTATCAAAAACATGCGGGTGACGGCGTACCAGCTTATCGTTTAGCCCCTTCACTATGTCTTCAAACTCAAACAACCCGGCTTCTTTACCCAACTGGGCATAAAATATCACCTGAAACAGTAAATCCCCCAACTCATCTTTGAGCCCGGCAAAATCTTGCTTTTCTATGCTATCGGCCACTTCGTACGCTTCTTCCAGTGTATGTGGCACTATGCTTTCGAAGGTCTGTTGTTGATCCCAGGCGCAACCCTTTTGTGGATCGCGCAGGGTCGCCATGATATCCAGCAACTGCTGTAACGGGGCACTCATACTCAGTGTTGTCTCCTGGCTTCAAACACGCCTTCAATCTGCATCAGTTTAGTAAGTAGGCGATTCATTGCACCTAGGTCGCCCACTTCCAGTTTCATCGTGAAAATCGCGACATCTTTGTCATCCAGGGTATTGACGTTCATATTCATCACATTGAGTTTTTCGTTGGCCAGCACCGAACTGATGTCGCGGATCAGGCCATGGCGGTCATTAGCTTCAATATGTAGAGTAACGGCATAACTGGAACGGACTTCGTCCGCCCAGCTGACAGCGATTTCCCGTTCTGGGTGCTGCTCACAAATATGGGCAAAAGAATCACAATCGGCGCGATGCACCGCAATGCCCCGCCCCTGGGTGATATAACCCACGATTTCATCACCGGGTACGGGCTGACAGCACTTTGCAACATGGCTCATCAGATTACCAACGCCCTCCACCACAATGCCATTACTATCGCCCTTGTGTTTTTTCGGCGCGCTCATTTTGAGCTTAGGCATAGGCTCAGGTTTGTCCTGCACGTAGTTCAGGAACTGATTAATACGAATATCACCGGCCCCAATGGCCACCATCAAATCGTCGAGCTCTTTAAAATTAAACCGTTCAATGGCTGAGTCTAGATCCTTGTAAGTCAAATCCAGCTTTTGCAGGTGCCCATCGAGGATCTCTTTACCAGCCTGAAGGTTTTTATCTCTGTCTTGTTGCTTAAACCAGTGATGTATCTTGCTGCGCGCTCTGGATGAATGAACATATCCCAAAGACGGACTAAGCCAATCCCGACTTGGCGAGGGGTTTTTCTGAGTCAGTATCTCGACCTGATCGCCAGTCGATAACTTATGGGTAAACGGCACTATCTTGCCAAATACCTTAGCACCAATGCAGCGATGGCCAACATTGGAGTGAATATAGTAGGCAAAATCCAATGGCGTGGCGCCCAGTGGCAGATCAAAAATATCGCCTTTGGGTGTAAAGACATACACTCGGTCTTCCACAACCTGATTTTTTAACTCTTCCGCCAGTTCACTGCCATCAACTACTTCTTCTTGCCATTGCAGCAGTTTTCTCAGCCAGCTGATTTTTTGCTCGTACCCCGAGCCACGACCCGGCAAAGCACCTTCTTTGTACATCCAGTGCGCCGCTACGCCCAGTTCTGCATCCTGATGCATGGCCTGGGTACGGATCTGGATCTCAACGGTTTTACCTTCAGGGCCAAAAACCACCGTGTGAATTGACTGATAACCATTCTGTTTAGGCGTCGCAACATAGTCATCAAATTCTTTGTGCAGATGTCGCCAATTGGTATGCACTATGCCCAGCGCACCATAACAATCCTGAATTTCATTGACCACCACCCGCATGGCGCGGATATCAAACAGCTGATCAAACTCATAATTCTTTTGCATCATTTTCTTGTAGATGCTGTAAATATGCTTAGGACGGCCGTACACTTCTGCCTCTATACCGGCGTCTTTAAGCTTATTCTGGACTAACTCCACCATA
Organism: Pseudoalteromonas sp. McH1-42; assembly: GCF_022347845.1. Lineage (NCBI taxonomy): Bacteria > Pseudomonadati > Pseudomonadota > Gammaproteobacteria > Alteromonadales > Pseudoalteromonadaceae > Pseudoalteromonas > Pseudoalteromonas sp. McH1-42. The sequence continues at coordinate 52,822 of NZ_JAKRFU010000023.1, forward strand.
CTGGCCATGTAGGCTTCACGATCAAGGCGTTTGTCTGACAGCTGCTTGGCAATGTTTTTATAAGTTGTTGGATGCAAATAGCGAAATGAGAGATCTTCGAGCTCCCACTTGAGTTGCCCTATTCCCAACCGGTTTGCCAACGGCGCAAAGATATTAGCCGTGGCCTTTGCGGCCACCACTCGTTCTTCTTCAGAAGCATTTTTTACGGCGCGCAGGTAGCAGATCTGCTCGGCCAGCTTGATCACCACAGCACGCACATCTTCCACCATGGCCAATAACATGCGACGAATTTTGTCGATTTGCAGACTGCCTTTCCCCTGGTGTGCCAAAGTGCTGATCGACGCCATTTGTTCAACGCCTTTGAGCAACAAGGCAACATTTTCACCTTGTGCCTGCTCAATGGCATCAAGCTCAACTTGCCCGGATAGGAAGTAAGGGGTCAAAAATGCGCCAGCCAGCGACTCTGAATCAAAATTCAGCTCTGCCAGTATCTCAACCATTTCAATGGCTTTGGCCAGGGTGGTGGTTGAATCATCTTGTGGACACAGAGCATAAACCTGATCCAGTCGGTCTCGTTTTTCCTGCGCTAAGTTCAGTAACGCAAGCCGAGCATGAAAATCAGCTGGCAGACCGGATTGATGAGACTGGCGAGTCGCAACCATATAACTACCTCCTTTGGAACAACGCCATGGTTTCTATATGTCCTGTGTGTGGGAACATATTCATTAAGCCTATTTTATCAACCACAAAGCCAGCTTCCAGTAACAGTGCCGCATCTCTGGCCATAGTCACCGGATCGCAGGACACATACAAAACCTGTTTAAATTGCGTCAACGGCAACTGGCGTAGTACTTCATACGCACCTGTGCGTGAAGGGTCTAACACCAGTACGTCCAGCGACTCATGAAACCAAGTTGCTTCTGTCAGTGGCTGAGTCAGATCAAACTGATGAAAACTGACTGTGTCGATGTGGTTAGTGTGCGCATTTTGTCGTGCCATTGCAACCGACTCAGCTACCCCTTCGACAGCAACCACTTCGTTCGCTTGTTTTGCCAGCAATAGCGAGAAGTTACCAATCCCACAAAACAGATCCAACAGACGCTCCTGGCCTGTCAAAGCCAGCCAGTCCAGCGCCTGTTTTAGCATCAACTCGTTAATGTCCCGATTAACCTGAATAAAGTTACTCAGTTTAAATTCAAACGTCACACCGGCACTTTGATAAGCTGGCAATCTGTCATAACTCGGCTCCGTCTTGCCATCATCCCAGATCAGCTGCCAGTTATGCGCCGCAAGGCGCTCAGCGACATGCATTTTAGCCTGATCACTGACTGCGCGAATATGACGAAACAGCACAAATGCGCCGTTGTCAGCCGCACACAGCTGAATATGGCTGACGCTGCGTAGCTCCGGATGACTATTTAACACTTGCCGTAACGCGTCAAAGCCACCAGCAAAGGCATCGACCATCACCGAACAGTGGTTAATTTCGATGATCTTCTTCGACCCTGCTGCCCGAAAACCCAGTTTAATCTGATCGTTTTGTTTATCATAAATACAGGCGATGCGCGCTGCACGACGATAATGACGTGTCTGACCTGTCAAAGGTGACATCCAGGGCAGCTCAGTTGCACCGGCAAATTTGTCAAACAACGCACTCACCGCTTGCTGTTTGTGTACCAGTTGCGCACTGGCGTCCAGGTGTTGCAACGAGCAGCCACCACACTGTTGATAGTACTCACAAAATGGCGTAACCCGCTGCTCACTTGGCGTAAGCACTTTGACGGTGCGCGCTTCGAAAACACGACTTTTCTGGGTGTGAATGCGCGCTTTAACCCGCTCAGAACTCAGTGCGCCATCGACAAAGCCAACTTTGCCCTGGTGTCTACATACACCTCGTCCCTGGTGATCTAATGAGTCGATCTGCAGTTCCACTGTCTCGACTTGCTTACTACGTTGTTTAGAAGATTTTCCAGCACGAAATATTTGTGCCATATTGCCGCCCCTATAAGATTGCTAAACACCCGTTAACTCGATACTCTAGGACTCAGACTACTTACTGTTTTACATCCAATTTATGTCTAAATTGAGTTTGCGCGACAGCGTATTAGTGTTGACCCTGATCCCAACGGTGTTAATCGGCCTGGTACTTGGCGGCTATTTTACTATAAATCGTTACGTTGAGCTTGAACAAATCCTCAAGCAACAAGGCACCAGCCTGGCCAATACACTGGCAATGACCGTGGAGCAACCGCTGGCCGACAAAGATAAAGCCAGATTGCATCGGGTGATCACCACTACGCACAATCAGCATGGCAATTTCGTCAATAGCATCGCGCTGTTCAATGAAGACAATCAATTGCTTTTGACCAGTAACTATCACAATGATTTTAATCAGCTGCATTATCGTGGCAATGTGACTGAGTTACATGCAACCGAAATCGTCCAGTATCTCAACAGGTACATTATTTTTGCGCCGGTGAAGTTACAGCAACAGCCCGCCTCCGACTGGCAAAATGCCCATACCCGCACCACCGCCGTGCTGATGATAGAACTCAGTAAAGATCAAGCCATCATTGGCCAGCAACAGGCCCTGCTGTTCAGTGGTGCCATCATTATGGTGGCCTTGTTGCTCAGTGCCTTTGTCTCAACCAGGCTGAGCCGGATGTTCTCAACGCCCCTGTCCCATTTACTCCTGGCCACAGATAAACTCCTTGAAGGCAAAACCAAAATCGGTGTAGAACAACCGATGCAGGGCGAGTTTGACTTACTCCGAGAAGGGCTGATCACCATTAGTGAAAAAATGGTGTTGCAACGCGATGAGATGCAAAAGCACATAGATCAGGCGACCTGCGATTATCGGGAAACACTGGAACAGTATGAAACTCAGAACATTCAGCTGAACATTGCCAAAAAAGAAGCACAGGTTGCCAACCGGGTTAAATCTGACTTCCTGGCCAAAATGAGTCATGAATTAAGAACCCCGCTTAACGGCGTTATCGGCTTTACCCGCCAACTGTATAAAACCCCACTCAACAAACACCAAAAAGACTATCTGGATACCATAGAGTTGTCTGCCAATAGCCTGTTGACCATCATCAGTGACATTCTGGATTTCTCTAAACTCGAAGCCGGCGCGATGGAGCTTGAAAGTATCCAATTCCAGCTCAGGGATGCGGTCAATGAGGTCATGACGCTGCTTGCACCCAGTGCCTATGAAAAGCAACTGGAACTGTCGATTGCCATTAATCGCCAGGTACCGGACAACCTGGTCGGCGACCCTACGCGCTTTAAACAGGTGCTGATCAACCTGATCAGCAATGCCGTGAAGTTTACCGAAAAAGGCTCAGTCAAAGTCGACATCAGCCATCGCCTCAAAGGGGATAGTCAGACATCACTCCTGATTTCTGTTAGTGATACCGGTTTAGGCATTGCTCAGGAGAAACAAGACACACTCTTTACCCCGTTTGCGCAAGCCGACTCCAGCATTACCCGCAAGTTCGGCGGCACGGGGCTTGGCTTAATCATCACTAAACACATTGTTGAAGCCATGAGTGGTCGAATCACGCTGAACTCTGCCCCGGGCAATGGCTCCTGCTTTACCTTTAATGCCATTTTTAACCTGCCAAGCCGCTTGTTCGACGATGACCTGCCGACTAAGCCGCTTGAGAACAAGCGCGTGTTGTATTTTGAACCACAAGAGCATACCCGCAATGCCGTTCAGGCTCAGCTGGAAGACTGGGCAATGCAGGTCACCTGCTGTAAAAATGAAGACACTTTCTTCGCCGCATTAGAGCAAGAGTTTAGGTATGACATCTGCCTGATAGGCAATATGGCAACGGTAGACGACATGCAAACCGTAAAGGCCTATATCACTCAGGCCAGAGAGATGGCGGATTACCTGTATTTGATGGTGAATACCATCTCTCACAACATGCGCGAGTCGTTAATTGGCAGTGGTGCAGACGCCTGTATTAGCAAACCCATGCATCACCGTAAACTGTGCGATATGCTCGCTGCACCTTACCGCTTAGATCACCCCAGTGTGTCGATTGACGATACGGATTTGGCGCACTTACCGCTCAAAGTCATGATAGCCGATGACAATGATGCCAATTTAAAGCTGCTTTATACTTTGCTGGAAGAACAAGTAGACACCATAGACACCGCCCACAACGGCGCACAGGCCGTCAGCTTATGTAAATCACAAAAGTATGACCTGATATTTATGGATATTCAGATGCCGATTATGGATGGCATCACGGCATGCCGAACAATCAAAGAATCCTCACTCAATGACGATACCCCGATCATTGCAGTAACGGCCCATGCGTTGACCGGTGAAAAAGAGCAATTGATCAAAGACGGCTTCAACGGCTATATGACAAAGCCCATAGACGAAGACATGTTACGTCAGATCATTTGTGATCACAGCCCCTCGCTGCCACCGGAAAAACAAAAAACACAACAGCCTCAGGTTGCCAGTATTGCCCCGTTTGAAAGCCATTTGCTGGACTGGGAGCTGGCGTTGCAACGTGCAGGCAATAAACCTGAGCTGGCGCTGGAGATGCTGGATATGCTGTTGCAGAGTGTTCCCGAAACCTTAGAGCAGCTGAATGGCTCTGCACAACAGGAAGACACCCAAACTTTGCTGACCGTGATCCACAAATTTCATGGTGCCTGCTGTTATACCGGCGTCCCCACGCTCAAGAACCTGGCCGAAACGCTGGAAACGGCATTAAAACAATCACGCGATTTTGATTACATTGAACCAGAACTACTAGAGCTGATTGATGAACTGGAACATTTAGAGCGGGATTCACAAACAGTATCGGGACCGACACTCACGCATTAGCGCACGTAAAGGGGTTGCCCGCTATACTTCGGCAACCTTACAGGCATTAAAAAAGGCGCTGATGCGCCTTTTTTATTTGCCCAACATTATAGTGCGGCAAAAATCTCGTCAGTTTTCGCAGCACAGATGAAGTCATTTTTGTGCAGACCTTTGATAGAATGGCTCCACCAAGTTACCGTCACTTTGCCCCATTCGGTCAGCAGACCAGGGTGATGACCTTCATCTTCCGCCATATCACCCACTTTGTTAGTGAATGCAATGGCTTGCTTGAAATTCTTGAACTTATAAACACGCTCAAGCTGCATAATGCCATCACGTACTTCTGGCACCCAATCCGGGATCAGCTTGATCAGTTCAGCTAATTCGGCATCTGACACTTTAGGCGCATCCGCACGACACGCTTCACATTTTTGTGCACTTAAATCAGACATCAATAAATCCTTAACTTGCTAGTTTGTTTTTAGGTGGGAACTTAGGCTCAAACAGGCCCAGCTCTTTGGCCTTGCGTACAAGCGCCATAATATCCATTTGTGAGATCTCAAACAAATCATCAATGGCGTTAATGGTGTAGTACAAAGGCTGCATAATATCAATTCGATAAGGCGTACGCAGTACATCAAGTACTTCTAACGGGTTAATCTCTGGCTCACCACTGTAAACATATTGAGTCTCACCCGGGCTCGACAAAATCCCACCGCCATAAATACGCAGACCATCTTCGGTTTGCATCAGACCGAACTCAACGGTGAACCAGTAAAGACGAGCCAGATAGACACGATCTTTTTTCTCCGCAGCGTAACCTAACTGGCCATATCTATGTGTGAACTCAGCAAAAGCGGGGTTGGTCAGCATGGCACAGTGACCGAAAATTTCGTGGAAAATATCCGGCTCCTGAAGATAATCAAACTCCTCGCGGCTACGGATAAAAGTTGCAACCGGAAATTGTTTGTTCGCAAGGAGGCGGAAAAACTCATCAAAGTCGATCAACGCAGGGACTGGCGCAACCTGCCAGCCAGTTTCGCGCTCCAGTGCTTCATTCAGCTCATGCAACTGCGGAATACGATCGTGAGGTAAATTGATTTTTTGCAGGCCTTCGAGATACTCATCACACGCTTTGCCTTTAATGCACTCAAGCTGTCTGGCAACCAGCTCAGACCAGATCTGATTTTCTTCTTCTGTCCATTCGATCAGGCCCTGCTCGTTGGGCTGCTTAGACGTGTATTTACTCGATTTAGCCATAGTAACCTTCTTGGTAATGCGTCGCATTTGAACAAAAACAACGCGTCAAAGTGTTATCCGGATACTATGTAAAAGTGAGGAAAAGTTTAATAGCCAGGCCTGAAATCGACCTGGCCAGAAAGGTCATTTTTGTACACTTTAAATTACACAAATAGACACAAAAACATACACCCTATATTTTAAAGGGCCTATAGAACCACTTGGTGTAAATTTTTATATACACAAAAACGCATTTTCTAGGTCAGCGATGATATCTTCCACCGCTTCCAGTCCCACAGAAATGCGGATCAGACCATCAGAAATCCCAGCTGCCTGACGCTCTTCTGGTGTGTAGGGAGAGTGCGTCATCGATGCCGGGTGCTGGATCAGCGTTTCTGGATCGCCCAGACTCACGGCCAGTGTGCAAAGCTCAGTGGCATTTATAAACTTCTCACCCTCACTGACTCCGCCTTTGATCTCAAATGCAATGACACCACCAGCCCCTTTCATTTGCTCACCAAGGTATCGATAACCTGGATGAGACGGCAAGCCCGGGTAGTAAACGGTATCCACCTTCGGATGGCCATCAAGGAACTCAGCCACTTTCTGTGCATTTTCACAATGGCGCGCAACGCGCACATGCAAGGTTTTAAGGCCACGATTGATAAGCCAGGCATCGTGTGGACTGATGGTCGCGCCGATGTCTTTCAATACGGTCAGTTTGATAAGTTCGATATGCTCTGCACTGCCACACACAATGCCTGCGACCACGTCGCCATGTCCGTTGAGGTACTTAGTGGCACTGTGGACCACAATGTCGATACCAAAGTGCTTTGGTTTTTGCAGTAATGGCGTCATAAAGGTGTTGTCTACCACACTGATCAACTTATGCTGCTGAGCAAACTGCCCCAACATTGCCAAATCCAATACCGTCATATTTGGATTGATCGGTGTTTCGGCAAATAACATCTTACTGTTTGGCTGCACCGCGTCGGCCAGTGCCTGTGGATCGGTCATATCAACAAAGGTCACTTCGATACCGAATTTGGGCAACATGTGCGCAAATAAAGCGAAGCTACATCCATACAGGGCTTTGGATGCAATCAGGTGATCGCCTTGCTGTAAAAAGCTCAGCACGGAAGCGGATACAGCGCCCATGCCAGTTGCGGTGGCCGCAGCATCTTCCATTTCTTCCAGCTGAGCGAGCTTTTCTTCCAGCTCTCGGGTGGTAGGGTTGCCAAGGCGAGTGTAGATATAACCAGCCTCTTCACCGGCAAAACGCGCAGCTCCCTGTGCCGCATCTTTAAACTTGAATGTTGAACTCTGATACAAAGGCGCCGTCAGTGCACCATGTGGATCATCAAAGTGGTGTGGACCATGAATACAGTTGGTCTGATCGTGTAACTTCTTCATTGCTTGCCTATTTTTGTTATTCGGATGAATACTAATTAGATATTCCATGGCACAAAAATGTACAAGCGTGCCGGACGCGCAGATGGCTAACCCGAGCCGGTTAAATTCACTCGGGTGTACACATAAGTTGTCATGAAAAATAGGAAAAGCCAGGGTTTCCTTTCATATCAAACCCCAATAGAAAAGTGTGCACTTACATACTAAACTTTATTAGTCTCCTCCGACTTGTCAGGGGACTGACGAATTAACAGCTTTGCAAGTTGCCGCGCTGTTTGCGACAAGTATCCAGCAGCCGGCGCCTTAGCAGGAATAGGCCGACATAAATCCATGGCTTTATAACCCAGTCGGGCGGTGAACACGCCGGCGCTGAGCCCCTGTGCTGAGCGTGCGGACAATTTACCCAGCAGCTCTGCGCCCAGGCTGGTGGCAGCCAGATCGCTCAGCAACTCACTGGCACCGACAAAAACGATCTGCTTGAGCAGCAAACGGTAAAGTTCGATGCGACTGCGATACCCCAGTTTAATCCCGTACAACTGGCTGATCCGCTCAATCAGCGTAACACCCCGCCATAACACGGCCAGCATATCGGTAATGGCCATTGGGCTAATCGCCACCATCAGTGCTGACGTACTGGCAAACTGAGCTATCAAAGCCCGGGCCTGCTCGTCCAGGTCCTTTAATAAAGTCGCATCATATAAAGCCAGTACTTCCTGATCGGTAAAATGAGGCTGGACTGTCGCCATAAACTGACTAACCTGATGAGGATCATGCTGCTTTAACAGCGGCTTCAGCCAGGTCTGTGCTTCACCGATCTGGTTGCTGCTCATTAATCTTTGTGCCCCGGCGCGTTGCTGTTGCAACTTTTTAAGTTTGCCAAGCGCACGTATTTCCGACCAACAGAACTTGCCCAGCACAGCCAGCGCACTCACAATGACCACCCCATACAACCCGGCCAGCAGCCAACTGCGGCTGAGCGCCTCGATCAATGTCAGACCCATTTCTACCGGAATGAGAATGGCCAGTCCCAGCAGCAATAATTTGCGCCAGGTCAGTCCCGTGCTGACCGGTTTTGTGACTGTTTCCACATTGAGCGACTGCAACTGAGTATCCAGCGCCGGTTCCGGGACGTGTGATGTCCCAACCTCGATGTGCTCCGCGCTCTCGTCTATTCGTCGGGCTTGTTGCGTATCGCCGGGTTCTGTTGCTGGCTGGGCAGCCTGTGGTGCTGCTTCAACCCGAACTCGCCGTCCTCTGGGTGACTGGGCAGGCTCACTCATAAAAGTTTATCTCCCAATAAAAACTGTAATACATGGTCCAGACGAATATGTTCAATTTGCCCCTGATAAGCCGGGTAAGGCTCAAAAGACAAAAACTCATAGCCCTGTTTTGGCCACTGCTGCTCAGTCGGCAGATGCTCAGGCGGAATGGGCGGTAAATAACTGATATAGTTTGATTCACCAACCGGCTTACCATAAATACAAGACAGGGGTTTCCCCTGCTCAGTGAGCTGTTTTGGCTGGGTGCTCTTCACTGAAGAAATCGCCATCGTATCTATATCAACCCCTGAGAATTTCAGTTCGTTTTCGCTGGGGATCAGTAAAGCGTGTAACAACCGGGTCAGCTTATCCTGATCTGCCAGCGCAACACTGTCACATTTATTGGCAGCAAACAGCACCTTATCTATGCTGGGACGAAATAAACGCCCCAGTAAACCACTTTTACCATGACGAAACATCGCCAGCGTATCGCTTAATGCAGCCTGAGTTTCCGTTAATGTGGTATGTCCATCATTAAGCGCACTGAGCAAATCCACCAGCACCAGTTGGCGGTCGAAGCGGCAAAAATGCTCCCGGTAAAACGGGGTGATAACCTGCTTTTTATAGGCTTCAAAGCGCTGTTCGAGGTGGTGATACTGGCTCTGCTCAGATGCATTTTGTGGGGCTGGTAATGGGAAAAACTGCAAAATTGGTGCACCGTCGAGCTCTCCGGGGATCAACATGCGGCCGGGCTGTAGCTGCGCCAGTTGAGTGTGTGCCTTAAGCTGCTTTAACACATCCGCATAGAGACTGGCTATCGTTGTGAGCTCGCTTTCATTCACCGCTGCGCATGCATCAAATTGTTCTAATTGCTGTAAAAAAGGCGCACTGACCTGTGCATAGTCGGTTTTTTTCAAACGATTGAGTTGTTGCTCACTCCAGGATGCAAAATCCTGATTCAACATCGGCAAATCCATTAGCCATTCACCCGGATAATCGATCAACTCCAGGTAAACAGTGTGGGTTTCACTGAGGTGCTGTCTGACCCCCTGCGCCGAGCGAAACTTCAACGCCAGCGTCAGGGTATTAATCCGCTGCGTGGAAGGTGGCCAGCTGGGTGGATCGGCCAGTAAATGCTGCACTGCATGTTGGTACTCAAACCGGGGAATGTCCAGTGCACTTTGTGGGACCTGCTTGCAGGCAATTAATCGCTGCTCTCGCACAACTTCAAAAAAAGGCAGGTTCTGTGCTGTCGCCTGAGTGGTTAAGTGTTTCACTAACGCCGTAATAAAGGCCGTTTTACCACTCCCGCTGAATCCGGTCACAGCCAGTTTGACATGTCTGTCCAGGCTTCGAGTGAGGGTTTTATGGGTGGTTTGCTGTAGCTTTTGCAGCGCCCTGGCAGTCAAGCCCGATACACTCATAAAGACACATCTTCCTTATTTTGTAGGCAAAGGTGGCAGGGCTGCCAATATCAGGCAGCGCCCCTTCGCACTCTGATCAGAGTTTGTTGATCTCGCGTTTTACCGTGTACTCACTCGAGGTGACGTACGTTTCCATGTGCTGGATACGGCCATCCAGGCGTGTTAAGCGTTCTTTCAGGTCAAACAGGGCCTGACGCGGCGGCTCACCTTTTTGCCAGACTTTAAACTTGACCGAAACAGGATCTTCATCTTTGCTCGAGTAGTTACTGTCTGTGCCCGGCGTCGATGGTGTTTCTGCCTTTTTGTCCAAAATAAACCAACAGGCAATATAAACTACAATAAACAGTGGGCCACCTGATAACAACACAGCGGTTACAAACAGGATCCGAACCAGCCAAAGCTCCATGTCAAAGTAATCACTGAGCCCAGCACATACGCCCGCTAACTTGCCCCTTTTCGGGTCGCGGTATAATTCTCGTCTACGTTTACTCATACTTTGCGTCTCCATTCTGGTGACTCTTGGTCAAGCAGGGCCTCCAACGTTTCAACGCGCTGCGCCATTTTCTCTGCTTTGTGTGCCAACTCTACCAGCTGGCGGTGCTCGTGTTCGCTTAGCCCCTGACTCACCTGCTTTTTGCTGCGATAGTGCAGGATCAACCATAGCGGCGCCACAACAATCATAAAAATGATGATCGGGGCGACTAAAATCTCTGCATCAAACATATTCCTCTCCTGTCTAACCTGGGCACGTTGTTGTTTTCATTATTGCACCTACCTTAACAGCAGGTGCAGTCAAATTCACTTATCGGCTAACTTTTTCTTCAACGCCTCAAGCTCATCATCTACTTTTTCATTTTTTTGCAGATCGGCAATCTCATCAGCCAGCGATTTTTTACCTAAATCGTATGACTCAACTTGAGACTCCAGTCCGTCGATTTTGCTCTCGTAACGTTCGAAACGATTCAGTGCATCCTCGACTTTACTGCTGTCCAGCGCCTTTTTCACATCCAGACGTGATTCGGCAGAGCGCTGACGCAGTACAATGGCTTTTTGACGCGCTTTTGCATCGGCTAGCTTTTCCTGCAGCGTCGTCACTTCCTGTTGCAGCTTCTCAATGTGTGACTCAACATGTGACAATTCCTGAGACACGCTGTCTGCTGCATCCGTGGCTTTTTGCTTTTCTAGCAGCGCCGCACGTGCCAGATCCTCGCGGTCTTTAGTCAGTGCCAATTCTGCCTTTTGCTGCCAGTCATCGGCCTGCGTACGCAGCTGTTCAACACGACGCTCCAGCTCTTTCTTCTCTGCCAGCGTCTTTGCCGACGTCGAACGTACTTCAACTAAGGTGTCTTCCATTTCCTGAATGATCAAACGGACCATTTTTTCTGGATCTTCCGCTTTATCCAGAATCGCATTGATATTAGAATTAACAATATCAGCAAAACGTGAAAAGATTCCCATAATCTATTACCTCTTTGGTTAGTAATTTAGTTTGCTGATTAGATGTATCAATTAGCTTGCCAACTTTTCAATAAAATTACTTTATTAAAATCAACAAGTTATAATTATAGAAAAAGACTTTCGCTTCACCATTTTTTAAAATACACTAGATGTTAGTCAAAAATACTAAGAGTTAGGCAATATGAGCCAGTTTCGCCAACAGGATAATTTACTCGGCCAGTCGGATAGCTTTTTAGCTGTATTAGATCAGGTGTCGCAACTGGCACCTCTGGAAAAGCCAGTACTGATCATCGGGGAACGTGGAACCGGTAAAGAACTGATCGCAGCCCGTTTGCACTACCTGTCAGAGCGGTGGGACCAGAACTATGTCAAACTCAACTGTGCCGCACTGAATGAAAACCTGCTGGAGAGTGAACTGTTTGGTCATGAAAGTGGCGCATTTACCGGGGCCAGCAAACGCCACGAAGGCCGCTTTGAACGCGCCAACAGCGGCACACTGTTCCTCGATGAACTTGCGAATACATCCGCCATGGTGCAGGAAAAACTGCTGCGGGTAATAGAATATGGCGAATTCGAACGGGTGGGCGGTAAACAAACGGTCAAAGTGGACACCCGCCTTGTTTGCGCGACCAACGAAGACCTGCCAACTCTTGCCGACAATGGTGAGTTTCGTCATGATTTGCTGGATCGGCTGGCGTTTGACGTCATCACCTTACCGCCGCTGCGCGAACGTAAAGAAGATATCCTGCTGCTGGCCGAACATTTCGCCATTAATATGGCCCGCGATCTGGGCTGGTCGTTGTTCAGTGGCTTTACCCGCAGCGCTACAGAGTTGCTGCTCGATTACCCCTGGCCGGGCAATATTCGTGAACTCAAGAATGTAGTAGAACGAAGTTTATATCGCCATGGCAGCGAACAGCTGGCCGTTCACCAGATTGTATTCGACCCGTTCGCCAGCCCTTATCGACCCACACAGAGAATTAAAAAGGCCGCAGAAACACCAGCTCCGGCAGCGGTTGCCCCTGTCGTCATGGCAGAAGCAACGCAAACCAAGCCCGCACCGGCCGCGTTTCCTTGCGATTTAAAAACGCTGTCTAATGAATTTGAAATCGACCTGCTGCGTACTGCTTTAGAGCACAGCCAGTTTAACCAGAAAAAAACCGCTCAGAACCTCGGACTGACCTATCACCAGCTACGAGGCTACCTGAAAAAATACAACCTACTGGACTCGCAACAAGAGGCTTAGCCGTGGCTAACAGAGCAACTGATAAAACATCAACCCGAGTGCCCCACTCAGCGCATCCGGGCCTACGCTGGCTGCTGTCTATCGGCGCTTTGCTCAGCGTCCTGCTAAGTGGCTGTGGTGACAGAACCGCACAAGCCCAGCGTAAGATCCAGGGCATCGTCTATTGCGCCGAAGCCAACCCGGTCTCGTTTAACCCACAGGTGACGACCACAGGCTCAACCATAGATATCATAGCCAACCAGCTCTACAACACCTTGATCAGTATAGATCCCCTCACCGCTGAATTTCGTCCGGAGCTGGCAACGGCGTGGGAGATCAGTGAAGATGGAAAACAGATCACCTTTACATTGCGCCAAGACGTTACCTTCCACAGTACCGACTACTTCACGCCAACACGCACCATGAATGCGGATGATGTGGTGTTTTCGTTCAATCGCCTGTTCGACGTCTACAATCCTTTTCACTTTGTCGGTGATGCCAATTACCCGTATTTTCAGAGTGTCGGCATGGACCAGTTGATCCGTAGGATAGTCAAAGTAGACGATTACACGGTACGATTTGAGCTATTTAGCAGTGAAAGTAGTTTTTTATCTAATATTGCCACCGACTTTGCTGTGATCTTGTCACAGGAATACGCCATGCAACTGGTAGAGCAGGAAAACAAACAGGATTTCGATATGCTGCCTGTAGGCACAGGCCCGTATAAATACAAAGGCTTCCTGCGTGATAACCTGATCCGTTATCACAAACACCCGGGTTACTGGAAACACGACCTGGCCATGGATCAGCTGGTCTATGACATCACCACCAATAACACCAGCCGTATTGCCAAAATGCTGACCAAAGAATGCGACATCACCGCTCACCCAAGCGCCACGCAGCTGGAAACCCTGGCGGCACGCAGCGATATTCGGGTCGATAAGGCCGTCAATCTAAATGTAGGCTACTGGGCGTTTAACACTGAAAAACCGCCATTTGATAATGTCCTGGTGCGTAAAGCACTGGCGCACAGTATCGACTTTCAAAAAATCATGAAAGCGGTGTTTTACGGGAACGGGATCCAGGCCCGTTCCATATTGCCACCTTCTTCCTGGGCATTTCAGACTCAGGCAATGCCCAGCTATGAGCCCGAGCGGGCTCGGGAATTTTTGATACAAGCAGGTTACCCTGACGGCTTTGAAATGGACTTATGGGCCATGCCGGTGTCACGTATTTATAATCCCAACGCGCGTAAAATGGCCGAGTTGATCCAAAGCGATCTGCGCGAAATCGGCATCCGGGCCACCATCGTTGAGTACGAATGGAATACCTTCCTGGAGCGAGTTGGCAAACATGAACATGACAGTGTACTGCTTGGTTGGGCTGCGGATACACCCGACCCGGACAATTTTTTTAGCCCTTTGTTGAGCTGCACGGCCACATTTAGCGGTAAAAACCCTGCGAACTGGTGTAACCCTGAGTTTGACTTGTTACTGACTCAGGCACTCGACACCACAGATCTGCAACAGCGTAAACAGTTTTACCAGCAGGCCCAGCAAATGCTGATTGCTGAACTACCTGTGGTGCCGATCGCCCATGGTATGCGCTTTCAGGCCAGTAATACCAGCGTCATGGGCATAGAATTACGTCCCTTTGGCGGGATCTCTTTGGCGAACGCGAGGAAAAACTAACTATGTTTGCTGACTTTCTGTTTCGCCGCCTCAGCCTGCTGTTGTTTATGTTGTTTGCGCTCACAGCATTTACCTTTGCACTGAATTATTTGTTTCCCGGAGATCTGCTCACCAACTTCAGTGGTGAACTGAACGCCAATTACAGCCAGACACAAATTCTGGAACAAAAATACCATATCGATGACAACCTGTTGATCCAGTATCAGGCCTTCCTGGTGCGCCTATTTCAGGGCGACTGGGGATTGTCACTGTCTTCAGGCCAGGCCGTATTCGGCCATGTGAAACAGCTGTTTCCAGCAACCATTGAGCTGTGTGTTTATGCGCTCATCGTGGCGCTGTGCCTGGGTATCCCAGCCGGTGTGATTTGCAGTGCCTATCATAATAAGTGGCCAGACAAAGTGATCAGCTCGCTAACCTTATTGGGCTTTTCTATTCCGGTATTCTGGCTGGCGCTGTTATTGATCATGATTTTTTGCCTCAGCTTTGGCTGGTTTCCCATGTCTGGCCGCATTGGCCTGCTATATGAGATCCCACCCGTCACCAACTTTATCCTGCTGGATATCTGGCTACATGACTTCCCGTATGGCGGCCAGGCGTTTGCTGATGCACTGCACCATCTGACGCTGCCCACCGTGGTGCTGGCCATGTATCCCACCACAGTGTTAGTGCGCTTTACCCGCGATTCAATGTTAACTGTGCTGGAACAAAACTACATCAAAACAGCACGCGCTAAGGGTCTCAACCGTCGCCAGTTAATCCTCGACCACGCACTGCGCAATGCGCTGTTGCCGGTGATTAAACAGATAGGTCTGCAATTTAGTACGCTCATCACGCTTGCGATGGTGACAGAAGTGATCTTTTCCTGGCCGGGGATTGGCCGCTGGATGATCGAAAGTATCTATCAGCGTGATTATCCGGCCATTCAGGGCGGCCTGCTTGCGGTCTCCTTTTTTGTCATTTTCGCCAACATGCTGGCTGATGTGATCCACACGCTCCTTGACCCGCTAGCCAGGAACCAGGCCCATGGCAAAGTTTAACCTCTTTACAGAAGAGTCAAACCGCTCTCCGTTATCGCGGCTGTGGCGGAAATTTAAAGCCAACCACCCGGCTCTGGTCGGTTTGTGGTTATTTATTGCGCTTACCTTGCTCGCGTTGCTGGCCCCCTTGCTGGCTCCCTATGGTATTGACCAACAACATGCCGATGCCTTGTTACTGCCACCTTCCTGGCACGATGAGGGCAATGTGAATTTCATTCTGGGTACCGATGATTTAGGCCGCGATGTATTATCCCGCTTGATGCGTGGAGCCACCTACACCTTTGGCTTATCGATTGTCGCAGCATTGTTAACCACCCTGATGGGTGTGGTACTGGGCACGCTGGCTGGATGCAGCCAGGGCTTTAAATCCAGTTTGCTCAATCACCTGCTGGATATCACCCTGGCGATCCCGTCATTGTTACTGGCCATCATCATTATCGCGATCCTGGGCCCCGGCTTGTTCAATACCGTGTGGGCCATTATTTTCGCGCTGCTCCCGCAATATATTCACTCAATCCGCAACCTGGTGGTGGAAGAGCTGAACAAAGACTATATCAGTGCGTTCCGACTGGATGGTGCCACTCGCTGGCAACTGATCATACGGGGCGTACTGCCTAACATTTATGAACACATTGTGGTGATATTCACGCTGGCCTTGTCCACCGCAATTCTGGACATCGCGGCACTGGGCTTCTTGAAACTCGGGGCGCAGCCTCCCACGACTGAATGGGGCGCTATGCTGGCAGAAAACCTGGGACTAATTTACCTTGCCCCCTGGACCGTCGGCTTACCCGGAGCACTGTTGTTTTTATCGGTGCTTGCGACTAACCTTGTCGGTGATGGGTTACGTGACGCTTTGCAGGCAAGAAAGGCGGATTAATGCAATTACTTGATATCAAAAACCTCACCATCGAACTACCCACAGACAATGGCGTGATCCGCGCCGTTGATAGGGTCAGTTTAAGTCTCAAAGAAGGTGAAGTACACGCCCTGGTTGGTGAATCCGGTTCAGGTAAAAGCCTAATAGCCAAAGCCATTGTCGGGGTATTAAACCACCGCTGGCGCGTCACTGCCGACCGGATGCACTGGCAGGGTGTGGACCTAATGCGCCTGAGCCCGGAAAAGCGCCGTAAACTGGTGAGCCGGGATATTGCGATGATCTACCAAGAACCAAGTCGAAGCTTGGATCCCACCGCCAAAATATTTGATCAGGTTGCTGAATCGCTGCCTGACAATTGTTTTAAAGGCGGATTTTTTAGTCGCCGTAATGAGCGCAAAGAAAAGGTGAAGGCGCTGCTGCACAAAGTAGGGATCCGGGATCACCGCCGGGTGTCGAGCAGCTACCCTCATGAGCTGTCGGAAGGCGTCTGCCAGAAAGTAATGATAGCGATGGCCATTGCCAGAAGCCCTAAACTACTAATTGCAGATGAGCCAACCACCGCACTCGAAACCACCACCCGGGCACAGGTTTTCCGCTTATTGAAAAGCCTCAACCAGCTTAAAAACATGTCAATCTTGATGATCACCCACGAGCTGGAAGAAATCGCCGACTGGTCCCATGCCATGCATGTACTCTATTGTGGCCAGATGGTCGAAGCGGGACCCACGACGAAAGTATTTTGCCACCCCTACCACCCTTACACACAGGCGCTGGTAAAATCTCTGCCAGACTACGCGCATGGGATCGGTCACAAGGCGTCTTTCTTTGCGCTCAAAGGCACCATCCCTCCCTTACAACACTTACCTATTGGGTGCCGACTGGGCCCAAGGTGCCCACAGGCACAGCGTGAGTGTGTTGTTACACCGGCTCAGGTGAAATCGCACGGGCATGCCTATGCCTGCCACTTTCCCTTGCTGCAGGAGAAGAAAAAATGCAACCCGTGCTGAAGGTACAATCACTGAATAAAACCTTTAATACCCGGGCAGGCCTGTTCAAACGCAAGCGTGTTAAAGTGCTGAAGGATGTATCTTTTGCCGTTGCACCGGGCGAAACGCTGGCTGTGATTGGCGAAACCGGCTCAGGGAAAAGTACCTTAGCCCGCGTACTGGCGGGGGCTGAGCACGCTGATTCGGGACAGATATTGCTTAATGGTGAAATGATTGAAGACAATGGCCACCAGAACCATGACTGCCGTCATATCCGACTTATCTTTCAGGACCCCACTCGTTCGCTTAACCCAGGCCTGACCATAGGTGATATGCTGGATGATTGTCTGCGCTTAAATACCCAGCTTACCCAGCGTCAGCGCGACAAGAAAATCAATGCGACTTTATCTCGCGTGGGTTTGCTGTCTGAACATTATGACTACTACCCCCATATGTTCAGTGGTGGTCAGTTACAACGGGTTGCGCTGGCACGTGCGCTGATCCTCGATCCCAAAGTTGTGGTACTGGACGAAGCGCTGTCCTCCCTCGATCCATCGGTTCGGGCACAAACCGTAAACTTGCTTCTGGCGCTGCAACGCGATTCCGGGTTGAGCTATATTCTGATCACCCATCATCTCAGTCTGGTGCGCCACATGAGTGATAAATTGCTGGTGTTAAGCCGGGGAAAAAGCGTGGAATACGGGCAAAGCGAAGCGATTTTTCGTGCCCCGCAGTCTAAAGTAATGCAAAAACTGCTGGCTGTTTAACTAATAAAAACATTATGCAGGTGGGCCAGACACCTCATTCCTCTGCCTGGCCCGCCCGGTTACTTACTCAGCTCTGAGTGCTGCAACCGGCTCGTCTTGAACGGCACGGCGCGTTGGCACATAACCCGATAACAACAACATGCTGGTCAGCAAAGTGCTGGTGATCAGGGCTATCGCGATATAGGTGCTCAGACCAATCTTAGAGCCTATCATAGACGCAAATACCATACAGCTCAGTACATACACGACCAGACCGACGCCCAGGCCAATCAGCAAGGGACCCATATTACGTTTCAGGAATAAAATGGTGATTGCCGTGTCTTTGGCACCCAATGCACGGCGAATACCTATCTCGTGGCTACGCATACTCACCGATGCCGCAGACACGCCATACACGCCCATCAATGCCAGGAACAAAGAGAACACGCCGGAGTAAATCACCCCGTTGGACATAATCCCCAGCATATCTGCATAGAGATTGGCATTTTTCTCCAGGTCAACAATAAACGAGAAGTGTGCCTGATAATCACTGCGTCCAAGCCAGGTGTAAAAGTCTTGTTGTGCTGACTGCATGCCGGCCTGCTGCTCAAAGATCAGCTGTACCCACTCGTAAGGCGATTGCAGATAAGAGACATAGAGTTCATCATATTCAGCTAATGGCGCATACATGCCCTGAGTGTTACCACTGCGATCACTGACTATGCCCACCACAGTATGGGTGACATATTTATCGGACAACTCAATATCCAGTTGCTTGCCCAGTGCAGACTGGCCATTAAAGTGACGCTTGGCAAATGATTCGCTGACAAGCACAACACGCAGGTTTTCACTGTTATCACGGGCATCGATGCCGCGTCCGGCAACCAAAGTCTGATCAAAAAACGCCAGCTTACCAAGTGTGCCCATTACATCGACACGCACGCGCGATTCAGCATCCATACGGACATTTTTCAGTCCCATATTTTGCATCATGTCAGCCTCTGAGACACTGCTTAATTTCGACAGGTCCTGTACCGCAGTTTCGACAAAATTGACCTTTTGTTCCGGGCTTTCAAACTCAGCCCCCACCAGATTGAAATAAGCAGAATAACGCCCCTGGGTTTTTTCTGCCGTCACCATATCAGTGATATTGAAGATAACCGAACTGCCCAGGCTGCCTGACAACATTAAGACCGCAATAATCGCAACCTGAATGGTCACAATGATCCGGGATAAACGACCTGCGCCTCTGCCCAGCGACCCACGGGTGCCGTCACGCAATACCGTATTAATGTCCATCTTAGCGGCTTTTACTGCCGGTAAAACACTGGCAAAGAAAAAGGTAAACAGAATAAATAATACCGCCATTGTTAAGGTCTGCCAGTCCAGGTGCCAGTTCCACCAAAACGGCATGCCACTGCCCAGACTCGCCTGCAGCGTGCCATTAATCACAGACAAGAGAACAGCCGTCAGTACAATGGCCAGTGCCCCACCCAGCAAAGTGATCAGTCCACCTTCACACACTAGCTGACGTACCAGACGCTTGGTTTTAGCGCCCAGGGCACCCCGGATGGCGGTTTCTTTTTGACGTTCAATAGAACGGGAAAACAGCAGGTTACCTGTGTTGATACAGGCCATAAACAGGATCGCCAGCGCGAAACTTTGCAGCCCGACAAAAATAAATGCCCCCATGCCTTCAATGTTTTGCTGTTGCAGACTCATGTGTGTGACAGTCGGTGCGATAAACTGCACTCTGTCACTTTGCGATAAACGTCTTTCGCGCACGGCGGTCAGAGCGCTGGCCAGCTCGGAGTTGGCCTGCGCCTCAGAGACACTGGCATGCAATCGACCCAGCACACTCACCTGCTTGTCTTTTAAGTCAAACTGAGCGAATTGCTTGGTATCCAGCGGCAACCATAGATCAGAAGTCACAGGGAACTTGTAACCCTCAGGCATAACCGCAACCACTTCGTAGCTTTTGCCGCCAAGTCGGACATGCTCGCCCAACACAGACTCGCGACCTGCAAATAAGGTTTGCCACACGTGATAGCTCAGCGCAACGACCGGTGCCTGCCCCGCCGCACCATCGTTATTATTAAAGGCTCTGCCCAGCAGCGGTTCGGTGCGGGTGAAGGAGAAAAAGTTTGGCATCACCTTCTCACCCAGCAGGCTCACGCCCTGGCCCTGGTTCTCCATGCGCACTTCTTCACGATAGTGTAAAGTATATTCATCATACACGGCGCTGAATTGCGACTGACCCAGTTGCGTGACATCTTCAAACGTCAGCACCCGGGTACTGCCGGTCAGATGCGGCGTAACAATGCTGCTGGCATCTTTACCCTGTAACGGCTTAAATGAAATGGTGTAAACCATGTTGAAAGTCAGCAAACTGATCGTCAAACCTGCGGTCAGTATAAAAGTCACCAGCATGGTGAACTTCGGCGCTTTCGCTAACAGCCTGAGGGCGTAGCGAATATCAATTAAGAAACCCATAACTCGTTACCTCAGGCGCTTTTTGCCAGCTCAGGCAGCGGTTTATCACTGACCAGCTTGCCATCAAAAATATCAATTCTGCGACTGGCGCAGGCTGATGAACGAGGATCGTGCGTCACCATACAGATGGTGCGCCCTTGCTGGTGCAGATCATCAAACAGCTGCAATACGATGTCGGCATTTTTTGAATCCAGGTTACCGGTTGGCTCATCCGCCAGGATCAATTTGGGGTCGTTGACCAGTGCTCTGGCTATCGCAATACGTTGTTGCTGACCACCGGACAGGGCCGACGGAAAATGTTTCACCCGATGCAACATGTCAACCTGCTCCAGCACTGACAAGGCTTTTTCTTTGGCTTCTTTGGCGTTGTATTTATCCTGGTAAGTCAGCGGTAAAATAACGTTTTCTTCTATCGTCAGATCACTGATCAGGTTAAAAGACTGAAATACAAAACCGATGTGGTTACAGCGCACCGTGGCGCGCTGATCCCGGCTCAGATTTGACACATCATTGCCCGACAGAAAGTACTGGCCACCAGAAGGCGTGTCCAGCATGCCCAAAATGGACAACAGGGTTGACTTACCGCACCCCGAAGGCCCATTAATAGAGACGTATTCTCCCCCTTTCACCGAAAAGCTGATGTCTGACAGGGCCATCGTCTTCATCTCGTCGAACTGAAAATACTTACTGATATTCTTAAGTTCTAGTATATTGCTCATTGTGCTGTCCTAATTATGTAAAAATATTTTTTCGTTATTAGCAAAATTGTCGGTGGCGGAAATAATCACGGTATCGCCGTTATTCAGCCCCTCTGTAATCTCGATAAAATTCACTGAACTTTGTCCAAACCTGACCTGTACGGCCTGTGCAATATTGCCTTTGCTATCGACTCTGAAAATCTTGGCACTTTGGTACTCCTCAGCAAACGCAGGTTTCGCAACGAACAAAGTGTTGGGCTTGTCGGTGATGTTGATCACCCCTTCAATTGACAGTTCCGGACGGGCTTCACTGGGCAGTGCCTCGATCAGATCCACTTCTACCGCAACCAGGCCCTTTTCCACCTGAGGACTGACCCGAGACACAACGCCCTGGATCTGTGATTTACGGGTATCTATGGTGACTCCCAAACCCGGTGTCACATCCTTAATTTGCAGTTCCTGTACGTCTATTTCTGCGATCAGGCTACGCGGATTGGCAATTTTGCCCACACTGCCACCTTCTGCTACATCCTGACCTAACTCCAGATCCATGCTTTGCAATACCCCATCCATTGCCGCACGGACATAAAGGTTGTCGAGTTGCTCTTGTGCCCGGGCCAGCTCCTGTTGCAGGGTCTGCTGCTGTGCTTTATGAGCCAGCTTTTGTGCCTCAATATTGAGCTTCAGCTTTTCCAGTCGTTGCTTTTGTAACTCATGGTCCAGCTTGCTGCTTTGCACTGTAAACTCTGTGCGCTTAAACTTAATTTGCGATACGCTGCTGTTGCCCATCTCGCGCAGTTTGCGCTGTGCGTTAAGTTCCAGCTCATTGCCCTGGTGGGTCATTTTTGCACGCTTTACCGCGGCTTCCGCATCCAGCAAATCAGACTCAAACTGAGCATACTGTGCGGTATTTTCAGCAATCGTTTTTTCCAGTTTGGCCTGTGCATTGGCCAGTACCAACGACAGTTTGGGGTTGTTGAGTTTGACAATGGGCTGCCCTTTTTCAACTACCGCCCCCGCCTTAACAAAGACCTTCTCTACTCGCCCGGCCACTTCAGACGCCACCCAGATGACTTCTTTGGGTTTCAGTACGCCCATACCTCTCACGCTGACCTGAAACTGCCCGTTTTGCACTTTGGCAGTACGCACATCCGTGCTGTCAACTAGGGCGGTTGCCTGTCCAAAGTAGCTCTTCAGCCACCAGGCGCCGGAAATAATCACCACTGCGGCTAGCGCAATTTTGACGTACCGCCAGTTAAACTTCTTTTGCTCTTCAATGGTAATGTCCATCTATGTTCTCCACTGCGGACTGGACCCGCTGTCCAATTCAATTTATGTGTTTTCTTGGTTATGCCTGCTTTTGAATAACAAAAGCATACAGTGAGTACTTACCAGCCATATTCTCTGGCCATGCCAACCAGAACCTTACGGTCGCCACTAAAGGGTCTTCGGCCGTGGGTAAACAGCATATTGTCAACCAGCATCAAATCGCCTTTTTGCCAGGGGGTGTAAAGCGTTGTTTCGTCATAAGCGGCACGAATGATGTCCAGTACTTCAGGTTCCAGCGGCTCGCCGTCACCATAGAATGCGTTACGCGGCAAACCGTCTTCCCCACAGGCACTGAGCAACTGGGCACAGGTTTCCTCACCCAGCGAGGACACATGGAATAAATGCGCCTGGTTGAACCACACCTGTTCGTCGGTTTTAGGGTGTCTGGCAATGGCGGGGTTAATCTGCGAGGTACGCAAACGATGCTCGCCAATCCACTCAAAATCGAGCTGATTGTTGAAACAATATTGCTCAACTTCACGCTTGTCCGTAGTCTGAAATACCTCGCTCCAGGGCAAATCGATATCACCGTAGTTACGTACATATTTCACTTTTTTCGCAGCAAACTTTTCACGGATCTCCTGCGGAATACGTTTAAATACCTCCCTGCTGTCAGCGATTGGGGTTTCACCTCCGGCCTGTGGGGGAAGCAAACAACATAGCCCCAGTCGCATCGCCCACTTGTTTGAATAAGCATGCTCATTATGTTGCGGGATCACTTCATCTGGGTGATATTCCGTCGCGGTGTACACATTGCCTTTCAGCTCAGTGCGCGGTGTTGAGCGATAAGAGTAATTCAACAATTCAGCGTCAAATAGCGTGCTCAGCACCTGACCAAACTGTTTACTGCTCATAATGTTTAGGCCACGTAACATGACTGCGCCATTGGCATCAAGCAGGGCATCTATTTGCCCGGCATGCTCAGCAGCCCAATGAGTGGCTCTTTGTCCTTCTAAGGCGACTTCCAGTAGCAGAGGCATGCCCTTAACTGACTGTAAATCCTCCACGCTATACTTCTCTAACACTGTCATCTTCAAATCTCTCTTGTTGTAACTGTTGTTTGCCAATACGCTGATCAATCTGCTGTTTTATCTGGGCAGTGAGTTCTTTGATATTTTCCTGCCACAATATTGAATAGTGATCGCCGGCCACACTGCTGTGAGGTAGCTGTAATTTATCTCTCAAAAATATCTGATAAGGTTCGGTCCAGCTGGGGTTTGCCCGGGCACCAATCAGGAAGCAGCGCTGTGCTACTTCGCTCGTCAGCTGATAGCCTTCGGCCAGACTGGTGTGACGTAACATCAGACGCTCAAACTGCTCGGCAAAACCAGCAGGGATCGCCAGCTGTTTAATCAATGCCTGTAAAGCCTGCTCCGTGTTTGTCTCGCTGACATCCGAACAGGCTATATAGCTGTCCAGCAATATGGTCAGCGCAGGCGGGGTCGGTGCCAGCTGCTTGCTGATCTCAGCCGCTAATAGTCCGCCCATAGAGTGGCCTAATAGCACCAGGCGACCCGCTTTAAGTGGCTGCATAAAATGACTACGAATATGCGCGCAATATTCATTTGCATAGGCCTGAATGCTTGAGGCAGCTGCGTGTTCAGGCAAGTGTTCATAGCCATAAACCGTCATTTCTCCCTCCAGGGCTTGAGCTAGCGGCATAAAGCTGCGCGCCAGGTCGGCTGCGCCCGGCAAACACAACACAGTGAATGCCGCATCGGTGCTGCTGTTTAATGGTTTTAGCTGTGGCGTCGCCTGTTCGGTGCCACCCGCTGCAATCAAGTCTGCCTGAGCTGCCAGCAGCGTCGTTTTAAACAACTGCTCCAGTGAAACTGCACAGGCGAAAGACTTTTCAATCAGCATCGCCAGCGTGATCAGCTTCAGTGAGCTGCCTCCGAGGGCAAAAAAGTCACTTTCTTTATAAATCGTCTGGCTCGGGCATTGCAGAACCTGCTGCCACAAGGTCGCCAGCTGCTTTTCCATATCCGTTTGTGGCGCGTGTGCCGCCACATTTTTACATGCTGGCGTTGGCAGAGCGCGGCGGTCGACTTTGCCATTTGCAGTCACAGGCCAGGGTGAAACATGGCACAACAGAGTTGGCACCATATAGGCCGGTAAACTCTGACTCAGTCGCTCTTGTAACTGCTCTGTCAGCTGTGCTTCATCCAGCTCAGTGGCACTGAGCGTGCTTTTAAAATAGGCCACCAGAGTTGGAGTTGCCTGGTCCAGCTCAATGGTGGTAACCAGGGCAGAATCCACTTCAGGTTGCGCCAATAAGGCACTTTCTATTTCTCCCAACTCGATGCGTAGTCCATTGATTTTTATCTGATCATCGCTGCGCCCGAGATACTCAATATCACCATTATCCAGATAACGCACTAGATCACCGGTTCGGTACAGTCGGGTGCTGGCCCGCGCGCCCATTTCGCTCTGGTATGGATTGTTAATGAACCGCTCAGCAGTCAGCTCTGGCTGGTTATGGTATCCCCAGGCCAGACCATCCCCACCGATAAACAACTCTCCGGCACTGCCAAAAGGCACCAACTGCAAGTCGTCATCGAGGATCAACAGCTGGATGTTCTGAATGGGTTTACCTATGGGCACTGTGGTGCTGATTGGCTGCGAGCAATCCCAATAACTGACATCAATTGCCGCTTCGGTTGGCCCATAGAGGTTGTGTAGTTGTGCATCAGGCAAACTGGCTCTGAAGCCCTGCACTTGTTTAACCTGTAACGCCTCCCCACTACAAAATACCTGACGAATACTGGTGCACTGTGCCAGCACGCCATAATCCAGCATAATGCCCAGCATGGAAGGAACAAAGTGCAACTTAGTCACACCGCTTTGGCGGATTAACTGACACAAATACTGCGGATCTTTATGTCCCTCAGGCCGTGCCAGCACCATCTGGGCTCCGCGACATAACGGCCACATAAATTCCCAGACCGAGACATCAAAGCCAAACGGCGTTTTTTGCAATATAACATCGTGATGATCGCAACCGTACTGCTTATCCATCCAGTCAACCCGGTTAACCAAAGCCTGATGGCTGACCAATACTCCCTTGGGTTTTCCTGTCGACCCTGAGGTATAAATCATATAGGCCATATCCTGAGCACTCAGCCCGGTTTCCTGCGGACTCAGATCCTGGGCTGCATAATCTTCAAAACGTGTCGCGTCCTGCGCGTACCCATCCATCAGGATCAGTGCAGGCGTATTTTCCGCCTGACACTTAGACTGATGGTCACTTTGCGTCAAGATGGTCGTAATACCTGCGTGTGCCAGCATATAGTCCAGACGTGTTTCTGGCAGTGTTGGGTCAAGCGGCACATAGGCACCACCGGCTTTCAGTATGGCCAGTATGCCGATCACCATTTCCAGGGAGCGGGTCATGCACACGCCCACCAGAGTGCCGGGAACAACCTGATGTTCTGCACGCAGGTGTCTGGCCAGTTGGTTCGCTTTATCATTGAGAGACTGATAACTCAGTGTCTGTCCTTCGTAACATAGCGCGGTTTGCGTCGGGGTTTTAGCGACCTGACGTTCAATCCACTGCGCCATCGTCAGCGTAGTATCATAATCAACCGGTGCCGGATTGAGTGTCTCAAGTAAATGCGTTCGCTCCTGTGCGGATAACAACGCGATGCTGCTTAACGGCACCGACGTGGATTGCAGCTGTGATAGCTGAGTTAATATCTGCATCAGATGGCGATTGAGCGTACTGATGTGCGCATGCGTAAACAAGGCTTTGTCATACACCCAGTTAATCGCAACCCCCTGCGCTGACGTACTTATGTTGACTTCAATATCGAATTTGGCCACGGTCTGTGCTGCACCACGCATGGTCAGTGCCGCCCCGTTCAGGTCCAGCTCCCCCTGCTCAGTGGCCTGCTCATCAAGGCCATAATCGGTCTGCGTGGTGAGCATAATTTGAAATAGTGGCGAATGTGCTGTACTTCTTGGCACGTTTAAGCGCTCAACCAGCTGTTCAAATGGCACGTCCTGATGCGACTGTGCACCAAGGTGCACCGCTTTAACATGCTCTAAGTAACGCGTTATGTCGGGCTGAGCCGTGTTCACTCTCAGTACAAGTGTATTGACAAAAAAGCCGATTAAGGACTCAAGTTCAGTCTGTGTGCGATTCGCAACCGGTGTGCCTATCACCACGTCTTTACTGTTACTGTGTCTGCTCAGCAGTAATGAAAGCGCGCTGTGTAATAGCATAAAGGAGGTTAGTCCCTGCGATTGAGCCAGCTCGGCCAGCCCAGCTGCGACATCACTATCCAGGTTACCCTGCACCAGCTCCCCGACATGCTGCTTGACCTGCGGACGCGGGTGGTCCAGCGGCAGGCTGTGTACCGGAGGCAGGTCAGATAATTGCTCACTCCAGTAGGTTAACTGGCGCTCCAGAACCGGGCCGCTCAGATAGCTATGTTGCCAATGGGCATAATCAGCATACTGAATCGGTAACGGGGTCAGCGGATTGTCCTGATTTTGCGTGTAAGCCCGATACAGCTGCACAAACTCTTTCACCAGCAACTGCAATGACCATCCGTCAGAGGCGATATGGTGGATATTAAACAGTAGCACAGACGCATGCTCAGAATCGGCCCCCGTATCTATATACGCTGCCCGGATCATCAGGTCCTTGCTCAGGTCAAACGGCTGTGATTGTAAGCGTGGGATCAGTGACGCAATTGTCTGCTGCTGTGTTACCGGACTCAACAGCCTGAGATCTTCATAATCCAGTGTGAAGTGTACGTCAGTCTGGATCACCTGCTCTGTTCCCGAGTCGCCGTCCCGATAGACACTACGCAGTACTTCGTGACGTGCAACTATGGTGTTCAGTGCTGCTTCAACAGCGTCCAGGTCCAGTTCACCGCTCACTTCAAATGCGGCTGGCATATTGTATTGCGCCGAGCCCCCCTGTAAGCGGTCGATGAACCACAGTCGTTGCTGCGCAAAGGATGCGGCCATGCGACCATCTTGCGGACGGGTCTGCACTTCTATGCGTTGTGCTGTGCTGCCTCCCTGTGCCTGTTTATGCTCAACCTGTTGCGCCTGGCTGGCGATGCTCGCATGTTCGAACAACTCGCTGATACTGAATTCAACCCCGAAGGCCTGTTTGATTGCCGCCACTAAACGCACCGACAACAAA